>NZ_NGFP01000056.1 GCF_002149035.1 Streptosporangium minutum | reverse complement strand
GTACTCGGACGCGCCCGTGCCCGGCCGCGTCCGAGTACGGATCACCCCCGGACCGGCCCGGGGGCCGTCCGGCGTAGGCTGGGCTCGTCACCGAAGTAGGAGGCGATCCGAAGTTGCATGCCGTAGGCATCTCGAGGCAGTCAGGCACCCCGGCGGTCCGCACCGCCGTCGTCTGGGACGTCCTGCGGGCCGTGCTGGCCGACAGGGTCTCCGCGACCGGCCGGGCCCGCCTCGACATCGTCGACGCCGGGGGCGGCACGGGCGGCTTCGCCGTGCCGCTGGCCGAGCTCGGGCATGCCGTCACGGTCGTCGACCCCAGCCCCGACTCGCTGGCCGCGCTCGAGCGCCGTGCCGCGGAGGCGGGGGTGGGCGTGCGCGCGCTGCAGGGCGACGCCGCCGACCTGGGCGAGCTGCTCCCCACCGACGGCGCCGACCTGGTGCTCTGCCACAGCGTGCTGGAGTACGTGGAGGATCCGGTCAGCGCGCTGACGGCCATGGCCGGTCTGCTGCGCGAGGGCGGCGCGATCAGCGTGCTGGCCGCCAACCCGCTCGCCGCCGCGCTGCACCGCTCGGTCGCCGGCCGCTTCGACGAGGCCCGCCAGGTCCTGGAGGACCCGGAGGGCCGCTGGGGCGAGCGCGACCCCACGCCGCGGCGCTTCACCCGGGAGGCGCTGTCGCAGCTCCTCGCCGCGACCGGCTTCGTCCCCGGCGAGGTCCACGGCGTGCGCGTCTTCGCCGATCTGGTGCCCAGCCGGTTGCTCGACGGCGAGCCGGGCGCCGCGCGTGCCCTGGTCGCCCTGGAGCAGGCGGCGGCCGCCCACCCGGTGCTCCGGGACATCGCCACCCAGTTGCACGTCCTCGGCCGCCGGTGAGGCTTGCGTCGAACATGCGTTCCCCTAGGATGGCCCCGTGTCGAGGAAACAGCAGATGCCGCGTCCGGGGTCGGACCTGGGCGCCGACGACACCGGCTGCACGATCCTGCACGTCGACATGGACGCCTTCTACGCCAGCGTCGAGCTGCGCGAGCGCCCGGAGCTCAAGGGCATGCCCGTCGTCATCGGCGCGCCCGGCGCGCGTGGCGTGGTCCTCAGCGCCACCTACGAGGCCAGGAGATTCGGGGTGCACTCGGCCATGCCCATGACGCGGGCCCGCCGGCTCTGCCCCCAGGCCGTGATCATCCCGCCGAGCCGCGGGAAGTACGCCGAGGTCTCCCGGGGGGTCATGGAGATCTTCCACACCTTCACCCCCGAGGTGGAGCCGATCGCCTCCGACGAGGCGTTCCTCGACGTCGGCGGGGCGCGCAAGCGCCTCGGCCCGCCGGCCGCGATCGCCGCGATGATCCGCGAGCAGGTCGTGAGCGAGCACGGGATCACCTGCTCCGTCGGGGTGGCCAACAGTAAATTCGTGGCCAAACTCGCCTCGCAGCACTGCAAGCCAGACGGCCTTCTGGTGGTCCCGGCTGACAGGGTGGTGGATTTCCTCCATCCGCTCCCGGTAGGGGCTCTGTGGGGCGTAGGGGAGCGTACGGAGCAGTCCCTGGTGCGGTTGGGCATCAGGACCGTCGGCGATCTCGCCGGGGTCCCGGTCGCCACCCTGCAGCGCCAGCTCGGCCAGGCCGCCGGCGCCCATCTGGCCGCGCTCGCCTGGGGCCGCGACGAGCGCCCGGTCACCCCGAACGCACCCGACAAGAGCATCGGGGCCGAGGAGACGTTCGTCACAGACGTCGCCGACCCGGTGAAGATCCGCAGAGAGCTGCTCCGCCTCTCCGAGCGGGTCGCCGCCAGGCTCAGGGAGGGCGGCCATGTCGGCCGCACCGTCAGCGTCAAGCTCCGCCGCGCCGACTTCAGCACGATCTCCCGCTCCCGGACCCTCCGGGAGCCCACCGACGTCGCCCAGACGCTCTACACGACCGCCTGCGACCTCTACGCCGCCGCCGGCCTGGACAGGGACCGGCTCCGCCTGGTCGGGGTGCGGGTGGAGAACCTCAGCCCGGCCGGCGAGGCGACCAGGCAGCTCGGCCTCGGAGAGCGGGAGACGGGCTGGCGGGAGGCCGAACAGGCGATGGACAGGGCGGCCCGGAGATTCGGCCGGGATGTGGTGCTCCCGGCGTCGCTTGTCCGTCCGCCGTTTGATGGAATGGCTCCATGACGTCACCTCCGGTTTGGACTACGTTGGACGTTTTCTTTCGTCTACGTCTACAGCCTCGTATTCTGGGGATAACCGACCGCGAGGTTCGGACACCCCGTGTCGTCCGTCACCGTCTTCCCCGTCCTGGGGCTGTCCTTGGGAGGCGCCGTGCCGCTCTCTGATCACGAGCAGCGCTTGCTCGACCAGATCGAGCAGGCCCTCTACGCTGAGGACCCGAAGTGGGCCAATACCGTAAGGATCAGTGATCCACGCAGCCACTACAAGCGTCGCCTGGTGAAGGCCTCCATCGGCTTCGTCCTGGGCATCGTCCTGTTGATGGTCGGCGTCGTGATCAACAACATCCCGCTCGGCGTCGGCGGTTTCGTGGTCATGCTCGCCGCGTGTTTGTGGGGTCTGTCAAGCTGGAAGCGGATGAACGGGTTCGGTGAGGCCGGCCCGGCCGCGCGGCCCGGACAGCCGGGCAAGGCCGGGCGCCGTGGCGGCTCCCGGCAGAGCTTCATGGAACGGATGGAAGAGCGCTGGCGCCGTCGTCACGACGAGCACTAGGGCTCTGTCCGCGGACCCCGCCGCGGTGAGGCGTCCTCCGGGCGACCGCGGCGAGTGGGCCGCTCCCCCCGACGGCTGTGGGCCGCCCCCCTGAGGAGGCGGCCCACGTGAACTGTCAGATCTGTCCTCCGGCGCGTCCGGTGTTCAGACGTCCCTCCGCGCCGGACGGCGGAGCCGGAGGTTCTCCAGCCGGTCGAAGCCGTCCAGCATCCGCGTCCCCAGCCGTCGCGCCCGCAGGAGCGTCGAAGGCGGCAGCAGCGTCGCGCGGATCCGCCTGCCCCGTGTCACGGCGGCCGCCAGAGCCCGCCGTACCCGGCGGGTATCTCCGGGCAGTGAGCCGAGGTCACCGGAAGTCCGGGCGAAGAGCATCCGCTCCACCGCCGTGGCGATCCTGGCCATCGCGGCCGCGGCCTCCGCGTCGAACGCGTACTGCTCGGTGAGCCGCCGGGCCAGAGCCCGGGGGCTCTCGCTCGGCTGCCGGGACATGCCGTAGTCGCACAACGCGTCGTCGAGCTCCGCCCAGGCCGCGGCCACCGCGGACTCCCGCCGTCCGGTCCTGACCGTCACGAGCCCGGTGGGTTCCGGGGTGACCGCCTCCTCGTGCGGGAGCGGGGCCGGCTCCTCCGCCGCGCGGGAGTAGGACCTCCGCCGGCGGGCGCGCAGCTCCCAGCGGAGCAGCCCGGGGATCAGCGCGATCAGCAGCACGACCACGACCCCGACGCCGATCTGCAGCGCGACCGGTACGCCCTCGTCCACCGCGACCGGCGCCCCGCCGAAGTCGCGGTCGGGCATCAGGTCACGGCGGTTGCCGGCCGACTGGTTGGGGAGGTCCGCGTCGGTGGGGTTCGAGGTCGGGGTCGCCGCCGGCTCGTCGCCGCCGGTCGTCGTGAGCTCCGGCCGGGTGTAGATCGGCACCGTCGCGCTGCCCTGCCCCGCGCCGCCGGTCGGGGTGGGCTCGAAGCGGAGCCATCCCGCGCCCTCGAAGTAGAGCTCGGGCCAGGCGTGCGAGTCGTGCGTGCGCACCTGCCACGCGCCGGAGGCGTTGCTGCCGCCGGTGTAGCCGATGGCGACCCGGGCGGGGATGCCCAGGACCCGCGCCAGCACCGCCATCGAGGCGGCGAACTGCTCGCAGTACCCGGTCCGGGCGCGGAGCAGGAACTCCGTCAGCGCGGGCCCGTTGTGTCCCTGGGTGGCCAGGCTGTAGGTGAACCCGCCCTCCTTGGTGAAGAACTCCTGGAGCTGGATCGCCTGCTCGTAGCGGCTGGAGCCCCGCTCCGTCACCTGCCTGGCCAGGTCCCTGATCTCCGGGGGCAGGTTCTCCGGCAGCTGCAGATACCGCTCGTTGATCTCCGGGGGAGCCGGCGGCGCCGCCTTGAGCGTCTCCGCCGTGGGCTTGGGCTCCCTCGTGACGACCTCGTAGGCCAGCCCTACGGCGCTGTCCTGGGTGGAGAACACCATGAGGGTGTCCCGGTCGGGCCGCCAGTCTCCCTCGATGCGGATCCGGCTGGCGGGGTAGGGCAGCGGCAGGAACTCCAGCGGATCCCTGATCCGATCGCTCACCTGGATCTTCGTGGTCGCCTCGGTGACGGGCAGGCTCATGTCCTGGCCCGGGGCGGGCGGCATCGGCCCCTCGGAGAGCCGGTCCTCGGAGCGGCCCTGCGCCGTCATCGTCCACTGCTCGCCGTCGAAGATGTCCAGCGAGTACAGCCGCAGGTAGCGCGGGAAGCTGTCGCTGCCGGTGTAGGTCAGGACGGTGGAGTTGGTCGGCAGCGAGAGCTGGCCCCGCAGGTTGACTATCGGGTTCGGGATGCTGATCGAGTTGCCGCCCTTGCCCTTGCCGTTGCCCACGCCGAAACCGAACAGCGGGTTCGGCTCCAGGGTGGGCAGCAGCGCGGGCAGCAGGATGGCCAGCACGATCGCGGTGAATCCGATGCGCTTGCCCGACAGCCGCAGGGTCCCGGCGTCGGAGGCGGGCTTCGGGGCCACGAAGGACGGGGCCCGGCGCACCAGCACCGCCCTGCCCCAGTGGGTGATCCGCTCCCGTCCGTCGGCGGCCAGCAGCCCCAGGTAGCCCAGGGCGGCGATGACGAACATCGGCCCGGCGATCGGCTCGGAGGCCACCGCGGCCGGCACGGTGAACAGCGCCAGCAGCGGCAGCCCGGTGAGCGCGGCCCGGTGCAGCCGGGAGGCCAGCAGATCGACGAGGATCGCGATCAGGCCGACGCCGCCACAGGTCAGCAGGGTGATGCCGGCGCTGGACGGGACGGGGGCGGCGAATCGCTGGATGTCGGCGAAGCCGGTGCCCAGCAGCTTCGCCAGCCCGAGGACCGACTCCTTGGTGGGCACGAGGCCGATCCACGCCTTGTCGCCGGTGAACACCGCCGTCAGATAGATCCACACCGCGACGAGCTGGGCCGGCGGCACCAGCCAGTCCGGCAGGGTGTAGCGGCTGCCCAGCACGCCGATCCCGGTGACGACCAGGATGACCCCCAGGCACGTCCAGAACCAGGCGCCGCCCTCGAACAGGGGATAGAGCGCGATCGCGACCGCTCCCGTAGCCGCTCCCGACGCCAGGGGAAGTCTCATCAGCCGTCCCTAGTGAGTGTGAATCGCCCGCGCTGCGCGGCCTCCGGCCATACGCTCGCGATCGAGGCGCCCGCGGGCAGCCGCACGACGCGCCAGCCCGTCCCGGTGAGAATCGCCTGCGCGGCCTGGTAGTCCTCGTTCTGGCCGAGTTCGGGCCGCTCCCAGCCCGCCACGTCCAGCATCACGGCCACGCCGGTCACGTTGCCGTGCCTCAGCCGGGCCAGCGCCCGGGCCTGCTCCACGTCGACCCCGCCGAGCACCGCCACGATCAGGCCGTCGCCGCCGCCCTGGCGCAGCGCGCTTATGCCGTACTCCAGCGAGCGCGAGGAGCTCGTCCGGGTCACGGCGAGGGTGTCCAGCAGCGACCAGCTCAGCCCGGTGTCGGTGAGGTGCTCGGCGCCCTGGTCGGTGACCAGGCGCAGGCCGAGTCCCTCGCGGGCCAGGTGCACGCCGATGGAGGCCGCGGCCGAGACCGCCACCTCGAACGACGAGCGAGGCCCCTCACCCCGGTGCGCGTACCGGCGGGTGTCCAGCAGTAGGGCGCCCCGGCTCTGCCACTGCTGCTCCTCACGCCGCACCATCAGCTCGCCGTACCTGGCGGTCGAGCGCCAGTGCACCCGCCGCAGGTCGTCGCCCTGCCGGTACTCGCGCGGGGCGATGTCGTCGTCGCCGGCGGCCGCGACGCTCCTGGTACGGCTGTCGCCCCCGCCCGTCCACTCGCCGGAGAGGCGGACGTGCGGCAGCGCCACGACCTGTGGCGTCACCACGAGCGTGTCGCTGATGCTGAACGACCTGGTCAGCTCGACCAGGCCGAACGGGTCGCTGATCCGGATGGTGAGCGGGCCGATGCCGAAGCGGCCGCGCAGGTCGGACCGGACGCGGTAGTCGATCTCCCGGACGCCGTGTGACTCCACCCGGTCCAGGATGAACCTGGGCCGTGCCCCCAGCGCGTAGGGGACGGTGTCCTCGATCATCAGCAGGCCGGTCGGCAGCCGGGTGACGTTCTCCAGCCGCAGCGTCACGGTGGCCTCGCTGCCCACCTCGGCCCTGGGCGGGTCCAGGCGGCGCGCGCAGCTCAGCCGGTAGCGGGTGCGGGCCACCACCATCGCCGCCAGCAGCGGCAGGGAGACGATCAGCACGCCGATCCTGAGCAGATCGTGCTCCCCGAGGATGAAGGCGCACAGCAGCGCCGCGGCGCCGGATGCGAGGAACGACCGGCCGCGGGCGGTGAGCGCCTTGAGGCCTGACGTCACTTGGCCTGTGCCTCGGGCACGGGAACCCGGCGGACCAGGTCGGCCATCACCTGCTCGGGCATGCGGCGCTGGCCCTGGGCCTCGACGCTGGGCAGCAGCCGGTGGGCGAGGACGGGCAGGCACAGATCCTGCAGGTCGTCGGGGATGACGTAGTCGCGTCCGGCGAGCGCGGCGTGCGCCCGGGCCGCCCGGACCAGCTGCAGGGTCGAGCGCGGGGAGGCGCCGAGCCGCAGTTCGGGGGTCTGGCGGGTGGCGGTCACCAGGTCGATGGCGTACTTCTTGATCGATTGTGAGACGTAGACCGCGCGCACCGCCTCGATCAGTGCCTGGACCTCGGCGGTGGTCGCCACCGGTTCGAGCTTGTCCAGCGGGGAGGCGGCGCCGTGCACGTCGAGCATCTCCAGCTCGGCCGAGGGCTCGGGGTAGCCCATGGCGATCCGGGCGGTGAAGCGGTCGCGCTGGGCCTCGGGGAGGGGATAGGTGCCCTCCATCTCGATGGGGTTCTGGGTGGCGATCACCATGAACGGGGAGTCCAGCCGGTAGGTCGTGCCGTCGACGGTCACCTGGTGCTCTTCCATGCACTCCAGCAGCGCCGACTGGGTCTTGGGCGAGGCCCGGTTGATCTCGTCGCCCACCACGATGTTGGCGAACACCGGTCCGGGTTTGAACTCGAACTCCCTCGTCTGCTGGTTGTAGGCGCTCACCCCGGTGATGTCGCTGGGCAGCAGGTCGGGGGTGAACTGGATCCGGCGGACCGGGCAGTCGATGGATCGTGCCAGCGCCTTGGCGAGCATGGTCTTGCCGACTCCGGGCACATCCTCGATGAGGAGATGGCCCTCGGCGAGCAGGACGGTCAAGGTCAGGCGGATGACGTCGCCCTTGCCTTCGATCACCGACTCGATCGCCTGGCGGATCCGGTGCGCCGTGACGACCAGATCATCGAGCCGAGGTGAGACGTCATGGGTTACTGCCACCAGGCCTCCATGAAGGTGCGGCGGTTTCGCGCCGGGGGGTTGTATTTTCGGGACCTTTACGGCCCCTTTTCCATTGTGAGTACCGACACTACGACGCCGCAGGTTCCTGGGCGACTCTATGTGGGCATTAAGGCTGATTCCGGGTGAACAGCCATAGTGTGGGCGCTGATCATGCCGTTCAGGTGCGGTAGGTGTGCCGATCTCGTGACAAGTCCGCGGAGCGCTCCACTTTCCCCCCTCCGTCGCCGCCGATCCGTCGATTTCGTAATCGCCCGGCCAACTGCCCCGTTGTCGACACGCCCGCGCCCTGTGTGGGACGCTCTCCCCCCCTCCACTCCGCTCCACCCTCATTGACCTGGGAAAACGTCGCCGAAACGGGCGGTGAAGAGGTGTGGAATCAGTTGACGGTGGAGAGAAGTGGAGTATGGTGGTGCGCAGTGGAGAGCAGGGGCCACAGCGCCACGCGCTCCGCTAGGCACGGGAGGTGGGGCCGATGTTCCTCGGCACTCATCACCCGCGTCTCGATGACAAGGGACGGCTGTTCCTGCCGGCGAAGTACCGTGAGGAGCTGGCGGAGGGTCTGGTGATCACCAAAGGCCAGGAGCGCTGCCTCTACGTTTTTCCCGTAGAGGAGTTCCAGCGCATTACCGAGGCTCTGCGCACCGCGCCGGTGACCGCCAAGGCGGTCCGCGACTACAGCCGTGTCTTCTTCGCCAGCGCATCTGACGAGGTCGCCGACAAACAAGGCCGGGTCACCATCCCGCAGGCTCTGCGCGAATACGCCAGCCTGCGCCGTGACTGCACGGTCATCGGGGCCAACACACGGCTGGAGATCTGGGACGCTCACGCCTGGGACACCTATCTGGCCGACCAAGAGCAGGCTTTTGCCGATCTGTCGGAGGAGGTGCTGCCAGGGATTCTGTGACTCCACGGTCGACTCATCGGTGAAAACGTCGTTCGGCGAGGTCTCCACCCGCAACCACGACGCACGTCAGCTGATGCACCTTCCCCGGTGTCAGGTGACAGGCGGACATACGGGTGCGGATGGGGACCTGGCCGGACGGCCCGGGGGTGGGGGCCAGTAAAGACACCGATGAACGTCCGCCGCGCATCCGTGAGCGAGGCGGCGAGAGGGGGGTTGCGCTTCATGCGCGCCGAAAACGATATGCGTGATCTGCATGCTCCGGGCGGCCATGTGCCCGTGATGCTCGAACGTGTGCTCGAGCTCCTGGCTCCCGCGCTCGCGGGCCCCGCCCCCGTCGTCGTCGACGCCAATCTCGGCCTCGGCGGCCACGCCGAGGCGCTGCTGGCCGCCCACCCCTCGCTGCACCTGATCGGGATCGACCGCGATCCCACCGCGATCGAGCGCTCCACGGCCCGGCTGGCGCCGTACGCGGAGCGGACCACGCTGGTCCGCGCGGTCTCCGACGAGCTGACCGAGGTGCTGGCGGAGGCCGGCCGTCCCCGTGTCGACGCCGTCCTGTTCGACCTGGGGGTCTCCTCGCCCCAGCTGGACGAGGCCGAGCGCGGTTTCGCCTATTCCTACGACGCGCCCCTGGACATGCGGATGGACCGTGACCAGGAGCTCACGGCCGAGGTCGTCGTCAACACCTACTCGGCCGCCGAACTCATCCGGATTCTCCGGGATTACGGCGAAGAGCGATTCGCCCCGCGTGTCGCACGCCTAATCATCAAGGAACGGGGCAACGAGGCCATAACGTCTACCAAGCGGCTGGCGGAGATTGTCCGAACGGCAATTCCGGCTGCTACCCGACGTACCGGGGGAAACCCCGCAAAAAGGACTTTTCAGGCGCTGCGGATCGAGGTGAACGCGGAGTTGACAGCACTGGAACGCGCGCTCCCCGCCGCGCTGGACGCACTGACGCTCGGCGGGCGCGTGGTCGTGCTCGCCTACCACTCCCTTGAGGACCGGCTGACCAAGCAGGTCCTCGCGGCGCGAACCAGGGAGACCGGCCCCCCGGGGCTGCCCGTCCCGTTGCCGGCTCACCAGCCGCGGTTCGCCCTTCTGACCAGGGGAGCCGAGCTTCCGAGCGAAGAGGAGGTGGCCCGCAACCCGCGGGCGGCCTCAGCCCGGTGTCGGGCTGCAGAGAGGATCCGTGAGGCAGTTGACAAGGAGTGAGTCGGTCGTCCGCACCGCGCCGAGCCGCGGCGGGCGTCCTGTCCGCGCGCCCCGCGCGACGCCGCAGGTGCGCAGGACCAAGCCGGTCAGGACCGCGCCCGTCGCCGATCCCGCAGCCGCGTCCGCGGCGCCCGCGGCCCGGCCGGGACGCGCGCCGCGTGCTCCCTTCATGCTGCTCGTGATCGGCCTGCTCTGCGGTGGCCTGGTCAGCCTGCTGCTGCTGAACACCGTCCTCGCCCAGGACTCCTACAAGGTCAACGAGCTCCGTAGCGCCAACGACCAGCTCCGCCAGAAGAAGGAGGAGCTGAAGAACGCGAACATGCGCCTGGAGATGCCCGGCGCGCTCTCCGACAGCTCCGCCAAGCAGGGGCAGGGACCCGACTGGGACGAGGCCAACGTCATCACCCCTGACCGCTCCGCCGACAGCCGGGCCGCGAGCGACGGCCAGATGCCCGCCGGGCAGGAGCGAGTGCCGGGCACGGGCCGGTGAAGGAGACGGGCGGCCGGGGCCCCGGCCCCGGCCGTGGTGGTTCCGGTGGCGGACCCGCCGGAGGCTCCGGCCGCCGGGCTCCGGGAGGGCCCGGCCGTACCGGCAGACCGGGCGGTCCGGATGTGACGGGCAGGCCGGGCTCCTCCGGCAGGCCAGCCCGGCCGGAGGGCCCGGGCGGGCCCGAACGGGCCGACGGCCCCGGTAGGCCCGCCTCTCCCGGCAGGCCGGGCGGTTCCGAAGGGCAGGGCAGAGCCGGCGCTCCGGGCACGGGCAAGGCGCGCCCGGACGGCGGTCCGCAGGGCGCGGGCAAGGCGCGCCCGGACGGCGTCGGCGGTCCGCAGGGTGGCGGCAAGGCGCGCTCGAACGGGTCCGGCAGGCCGGGCGGTCCACCGGGCGCGGGCAAGACGCGTTCCGACGGGTCCGGCAGGCCAGGCGGCCCGCAGGGCGCCGGCAAGGCGCGTTCCGACGGGCCGGGCAGGCCTGCCTCCCCGGGCGCGGGCAAGGGGCGTCCTGACGGCGCCAACGGCCCACAGGGCGCGGGCAAGGGGCGTCCCGACGGCGCCGGCGGTCCACAGGGCACCGGCAGGGCGCGTCCCGCGGGGCAGGGTGGTCCGGCGGGCACGGGCAAGGCGCGCCCGGACGGGCCCGGCAGGCCCAGCGGCCCCCCCGGAGCGGGCAGGCCCGGCAGGTCCGCGCGCCCCGAGGGAGCCGGCAGGTCGGGCAGGCCGCCGGGACCGGAGACGTCGCGCAGGCCGCGCAGCTCCCCGCGCCCGGAGGCGCCGCAGACCTCTCCGGGACGGATCCGCCCCGTCGCGGGGCGAGGGGAGGGGCAGACGGCCGGTTCCGGCCGCATGCCGGGCCGGGGCGGCAGGCCGCCCCGCCCGCCGGTGCGCCCGCCCGCCGTACTGCGCCTGGGCAACCCCGGCAGGCGGATCAACGTCGGCCTCATCGCGATGACCTTCGTGCTGTCCATCTTCGCCGGGCGGCTGGTGCAGCTCCAGGGCCTGGACTCCAAGGTGTACATGGCGGAGGCGGCCGAGCAGCGGGTGCGGGGCGAGAAGCTGCCCGCGCGGCGCGGCTCGATCACCGACGTCAACGGGCACGAGCTCGCGCTGACCCTGGAGGCGCGCGAGATCTTCGTCGACCCGTCGGAGGTCGCGCCGGCCGACCGCGACCGGGTGGCCACGGCCCTGGCCGCGGAGCTGAACCTGCCCAAGGAGCAGATCGCGGCCAAGCTCGGCAACGCCGCCAGCCGCTACCAGCAGGTGGCCGCCGCCGTCGAGCCGTCCGTCGCCCAGCGGATCATGGAGCACAAGCCCAGGCTCAAGGGCGTCGGCAGCAAGCACCGCTACCGGCGCGACTACCCCGGCGGCGACCTGGCGGGCACCCTGCTGGGGTTCGTCGGCGACGACGGCACGGGCCTGAGCGGGCTGGAGAACACCTACAACAGCCTGCTCGCCGGTCGCGACGGCGAGCAGTTCATCGAGACGGGCCGTGAGGGGCAGCGCATCCCGATGACCCGCAGCACGCTGAAGACGCCCGTGGAGGGCAGGGACGTGCGGCTGACCGTCGAACGCGACATCCAGTGGGCGGCGCAGAAGGCGATCACCGACCAGGTCAAGGCCACCGGCGCCCGCACCGGCAGCGCCATCGTGCTCGACGTGGCGACCGGGCAGGTGGTCGCCATGGCCAACGCGCCCGAGCTCGACCTGAAGAACTGGGAGAAGACCGCCCCCGAGGACTGGGTCAACCGGTCGGTGACGGACGTCTTCGAGCCGGGCAGCACCAACAAGGTCATCACCGCGGCGGCGGCCCTGGAGTCGGGAGCCGTGCGGCCGGAGACCGTGTTCAAGGTCCCCGACAACATCAGGTGCGCCGACCGGGTGCTGCGCGACTCCCATCCGCACCCCGTGGAGCGCCTGACCTTCTCCGGCGTGGTCGCCACCTCCAGCAACGTCGGCACGATCCTCGCCTCGCAGCGGGTCGGCGACGAGAAGCTGCACGCGATGCTGGAGCGCTTCGGGTTCGGCGCCAAGCCCGGCACCGGCCTGCTCGGCGAGGAGGCCGGGCTCCTTCCGGACTGGAAGAAGTGGTCGGGCAGCCAGCGCTGCACGATCGCCTACGGGCAGGGCGTGTCGGTGACCGCCCTGCAGACGGCGAGCGTCTACCAGACCATCGCCAACGGCGGGGTGCGCGTCACCCCGCAGATCGTGGCCGGCACCACCGCCGAGAACGGGGCCTTCGTGCCGTCCCCGGCGGGCAAGCAGACCCGGGTGGTCAGCGAGCGCACGGCCAGGGAGGTCTCCGGGATGCTGGAGGCGGCCGTGAGCGACGAGGGCACCGGCAACCTCGCCGCCATCGACGGCTACCGGGTGGCCGGCAAGACCGGCACCGCGATGCGCTATGACCCCAAGTGCCAGGGATACTGCGGTTACACCTCGACATTTGTTGGTTTCGCCCCGGCGGACAAGCCCCGCCTGGTCGTCCTCGCGGTCATCCAGGACCCGCACAAGGGCTACTACGGCGGGGAGATCGCCGCCCCGGTCTTCAAGAAAGTGATGACGTTCGCGTTGAAGAGCAAGAAGATCCCACCCACCGGCACGACGGCCGCCTCGGTGCGGATACGCGCCGGGGAGTGACAAGGGAAGGTACGCTCTCGCCGTGCGTCCCCCGTCGTCCATGCGACCGTCAACCAGTCCACCCCGTCCGCTCTCGGGGCTGGCGAGCCTGCTCGGCGCGCCCTCAGGCACGTCACGAGCGCCGCTGGCCGCGGTGTCCGGGATCACCATCGATTCGCGCCAGGTCCAGCGCGGAGATCTCTACGTCGCGCTGCCGGGGGCCACGTCCCACGGCGCCGACTTCTCCGCGCAGGCCCTCGCCGCCGGAGCCAGCGCCATCCTGACCGACGAGGAGGGCAGGGCGGCCGCGGTCGCGACCGGCCTGCCGGTCCTCGTCGTGCCGGACCCGCGCCGCGTGCTCGGCCAGGTCTCCGCCTGGGTGTACGGCAGGCCCGCGGCGGACGTGATGGTCATCGGCGTCACCGGCACCAGCGGCAAGTCCACCACCAGCTTCCTGCTGGAGGCCGGGCTGCGGGCCGCCGGGCACAAGGCCGGGCTGATCGGCGGCGTGGAGATCCACGCCGGCGAGCTGCGCTTCACCCCCAAACTGACCACGCCGGAGGCCAGCGACCTGCAGGGCCTGTTCGCCCTCATGCGCGAGCACGGCGTCACGGCCGCCGCGATGGAGGTCTCCAGCCACGCGCTGGCGCTGGGCCGCGTCGACGCGGTGTTCTACGACGTCGCGCTGTTCACCAACCTCTCCCAGGACCACCTGGACTTCCACAAGGACCTCGACGACTACTTCGCGACGAAGGCCCGGCTGTTCACCCCCGAGATGAGCCGTGCCGGCGTGGTCAACATCGACGACGCCCACGGCCGCGAGCTCCTGGGGCTGAGCAAGATCCCGATGACCACCTTCTCCGCCGAGGGCGCCCTCGAAGCCGACTGGCGGGCCGCGGACGTGCGTCTGGGCGCCGACGGCAGCTCCTTCCGCGTGATCGGCCCCGGCGGCGTCGAGGAGGACGCGACGGTGGCCCTGCCCGGCCCGTTCAACGTCGCCAACGCGCTGGGCGCGATCGTCTCCCTCGTGGAGGCGGGAGTGCCGCTGCGCGCCGCGGTGGCGGGCGTCGGCACGCTGGCCGGGGTGCCCGGCCGGATGGAGCGGGTGCCCGGCGGCGAGGACTTCCAGGCCATCGTCGACTACTCGCACAAGCCCGGCGCGGTGGAGTCGGTGCTGCGCTCGCTGCGCGAGGTCACGGCCGGGAGGCTGACCGTGGTGCTGGGCTGCGGCGGCGACCGCGACCGGGGCAAGCGCCCGATGATGGGGGAGGCCGCCGCCCGGCTGGCGGATGTGGCCATTCTCACCAGTGACAACCCTCGCTCGGAGGATCCGCTGCGGATTCTCGCCGAGATGATGAATGGAGTCCTCGGCGTGTCTCAGGATGAGCGCGCACATGTGATCATTGAGCCGGACCGTGCCGCGGCCATCGACCTGGCGATCAGCCGGGCGGGCTTCGGCGACGTCGTCGTCGTGGCCGGCAAGGGTCACGAGCAGGGCCAGTATGTCGGGGACGAGGTCCTCCCGTTCGACGACAGGCAAATGGTGGCCGACGCGATCGTCAGAAGGCGGAACCGGACCGGGCGCCGAAGCACGTATGGAGAGTAGGTAAGACGCATCATGATCCCGTTGCCGCTGGCCAGGATCGCCGAGATCACCTCGGGTGCCCTCGCGGGCATGGCCGATCCCCGCGCGGTCGTGCGCGGTCCGGTCGTCATCGACTCCCGTGCCGTCGAGCCGGGGTCGCTTTTCGTCGCGATCAGGGGTGATCGGGCCGACGGGCACGACTTCGCCGCCCAGGCCGTCGAGGCCGGAGCCGTCGCCGTGCTGGCGTCCAGGCCCGTGGACGCTCCCGCGGTCGTCGTCGGCGACGTCGTGACCGCCCTGGCCGACCTGGCCACCGCGGTCTGCGCCGGCCTGCCGTCGACCACGGTCATCGGCGTGACCGGATCGGCGGGCAAGACCAGCACCAAGGACCTGCTGGCCCGCCTCACCGCCAGGATCGGCCCGACGGTCGCCCCGGTCGAGTCGTTCAACAACGAGATCGGCCACCCGCTCACGGTGCTGAAGGCCGACGAGGACACCCGCTACCTGGTGCTGGAGCTCAGCGCCAGGGACGCCGGCCACATCAGCCACCTGGCCCGCATCGCCCCGCCCAGGATCGGCGTGGTCCTCAACGTCGGCACCGCCCACCTGGGTGTCTTCGGCGGCAAGGACGCGATAGCCAAGGCCAAGGGCGAGCTGGTCGAGGCGCTGCCCGCCGACGGCGTGGCCGTGCTGAACGCCGACGACCCGCTGGTGGCCGCGATGGCCCGGCGCACCGACGCCCGGGTCACCTGGTACGGCCGCGCCGAGGGCGCCGCGGTGCGGGCGGAGGGGGTGACCCTCGACGACCGGGGCCGCGCCGCCTTCACGCTGCGCACCCCGTCCGGGGCCGCCCCTGTCGGGCTCCGCCTGTACGGCGAGCACGCCGTGGAGAACGCGCTCGCCGCCGCGGCGGCCGCCTACGAGCTCGGCCTGCCGGTCGCCACCATCGCCGAGGAGCTGTCGGAGGCCGAGCCCCGCAGCCGCTGGCGGATGGAGGTCACCGACAGGGCGGACGGCGTCACCGTGATCAACGACGCCTACAACGCCAACCCCGACTCCATGCGCGCCGCCTTCGAGGCCCTCGACGCGCTCGCGGGCGGCCGCCGCCGCTTCGCGGTCATCGCCGCCCTGCGCGAGCTGGGCGAGGAGAGCGCGGCCCTGAACGAGGGCATGGGCCGCCTGGCCGCGGGAGCGGGCCTGGAGGGCCTGTTCGTCGTCGGGCCCGACGCCGGCCCGGTCCTGGCCGGTGCCGGAGCCGCGGTGGAGGGCGTTCCGTCCGCCACCCGGGTCACGCACGTCGCCGACGCGCAGGAGGCGGCCGCGGCACTGTCGGCGCTCCTGGTCCCCGGCGACGTGGTGCTGGTCAAGGGGCCGCGCGCGGCCGGCCTGGAGCGCGTGGCCGCGACACTGCTGGGAGGTGATCGCCGATGATGGAGATCCTCATCGCGGCGGCGGTCAGCCTGCTGCTGTCGTCGTTCGGCACCCCCCTGGCGATCCGCCTGTTCTCGCAGCGCGGCTACGGCCAGAGCATCCGGGAGGAGGGCCCCTCCGGCCACCACGACAAGCGCGGCACCCCCACCATGGGCGGCACCGTGATCGTGATCGCGGCGCTGCTCGGGTTCGCCTGCGCCCACCTGTACGGCCAGACCCTGCCCACCGTCTCCGCGGTCCTGGTGCTGTTCCTGATGACGGGCCTCGGCGCGGTCGGCTTCCTCGACGACTTCATCAAGATCTACAAGCAGCGCAGCCTCGGCCTGCGCAGCGGCGCCAAGGCCCTGGGCCAGCTCGTCGTCGGCGCGGTCTTCGCGGTCCTGGTCACCCGTTTCCCGAACGCCTACCTGATCACCCCGGCCGAGACCCGGCTGTCGTTCCTGCGGGACTTCGGCCCGTCGGTCGGCATCATCGGGTTCACGATCTGGGTGCTCATCATGATCGTGGGCTTCTCCAACGCGGTGAACCTCACCGACGGGCTCGACGGCCTGGCCAGCGGCGCTACCGGCGTGGTGCTGGCCTCCTACGTCCTGATCGGCAACTGGCAGCTCCGCAACAACTGCACCACCCAGCTCGGCCCCAACTGCTACTGGGTCCGCGACCCGCTGGACCTGGCCGTGGTCGCCGCCGCCGTGCTCGGCGCGCTGGTCGGCTTCCTGTGGTGGAACGCCCCTCCCGCCAAGATCTTCATGGGTGACACCGGCTCGCTGGCCCTGGGCGGCGTGCTCGCCGGCCTGGCCATCACCACCCGCACCCAGCTCCTGCTGATCATCCTGGCGGGGATGTGCGTGCTCATCACCATGTCGGTGATCATCCAGGTCGGCTTCTTCAAGATGACCGGCAAACGCGTCTTCAGAATGGCCCCGCTCCAGCACCACTTCGAGCTGTCCGGCTGGGCGGAGACGACGATCGTGGTCCGTTTCTGGCTCCTGGCCGCCCTCTGCGCCGCCGCGGGCCTCGGACTGTTCTACGTCGAATGGATGCCCAAACCGTGAGCGCGGCGACTTCGGCCGCACGGCAGGCGGAGGTGGCCGGATGATCTGCGTCGCGGGTCTGGGAGTCTCCGGCACGGCCGTCGCCCGCGCCATGGCCGCCCGGGGCGAGAAGGTGGTCGTCCTGGAGGGCCGGGACGGGGAGCGGGCCAGGGCGACCGCCGCGGAGCTGGCCGGGATCGGCGTCGAGGTCCGCTTCGGCGAACCGGCCGGGTTGCCCGCCGGCACCTCCCTCGTCGTCGCCACCGGCTGGCCGCCGCACCACCCGCTGCTCGTCGCGGCGGCCGAGGCCGGGGTGGAGGTGATCGGCGAGGTCGAGCTGGCCTGGCGGCTCCGCCCGGCGGGCGCCGCGCCCTGGCTGGCGCTGACCGGCACCAACGGCAAGACCACCGCGGTCCGGATGCTCACCTCGATGCTCACCGCGGCCGGGCACAGGGCGCTCGCCGTCGGCAACGTCGGCACCCCCGTCGTGGAGGCCGTCACCGGCCCCGCCGACGTGCTGGCCGTGGAGCTGTCCAGCTTCCAGCTCCATCGCTCGCCCGGCATCGCCCCGCACACCGCGGCCGTGCTCAACGTCGCCCCCGACCATCTCGACTGGCACGGCTCCCTGGAGGAGTACGCCCGGGTCAAGGGGGAGATCTTCACGCGGGCCGGGACGGTCGTCCACAACGCCGACGACGAGTGGTCGGCCCGCCTGGCCGCGCCGTACGACGGGGGGACGGGCGCGCGCAGCGTCGGCTTCACCCTCGGCGTGCCGGCGCCCGGCCAGGTCGGCGTGGTCGAGGACCTGCTGGTGGACCGGGCGTTCGTGGCCGATCCGGCGCGCAACGCCGAGGAGCTCGCCTCCTTCGACGACATCCGGCCGTTCGCGCCGCACAACGTGGCCAACGCGCTCGCCGCCGCCGCCATGGCCCGCTCCTACGGGGTGCCCGCGGAGGCCGTACGGCGGGGCCTGCTGGACTTCGTCCCCGACCCGCACCGGATGGCGCTGGTCGCGCGGGTCGGCGAGGTCGACTACGTCGACGACTCCAAGGCCACCAACCCGCACGCCGCCGCCGCGTCGCTCGCCGCCTACTCCTCGATCGTCTGGATCGCCGGCGGGCAGCTCAAGGGAGCCGACGTCGACGATCTGGTACGGCGGGCCGCGCCCCGGCTGCGCGGCGCGGTGCTCCTGGGCGCCGATCGCGAGCGGATCCGGCAGGCTCTGGCGCGACACGCCGCGAATGTCCCGGTGGTGGAGGTGGCCGGGCAAGACACTGGGGTCATGGACCGTGTCGTCATCGAAGCCGCGAGGCTCGCCGCCCCCGGGGACACCGTGCTGCTGGCCCCGGCCGGGGCCTCGCTGGACATGTTCCCCGGCTACGGGGCCCGGGGCGAGGCCTTCGCCCAGGCCGTGCGGGAGCGTCCGAACGGATCGCAGGGCGGTGCCGGAGGCGTATGAGAGCACGCTTGCGGGATCCGGGGGCCCCTGCCCGGCCGGCGGGGCGGAGTGACAGATGACCGCCGTGAGCGACCGGCCGCCGGACGCCGACTCCTTCAAGGGCCGGCTGGTGCGCGTGCGCGAGCTGCTGGCGCGCCCGCTCTTCTCCTACCACCTGCTGCTGGGCGTCAGCGCGCTGCTGATGGCTCTGGGGCTGATGATGGTCCTGTCCGCGTCGAGCATCCACGCGCTCCAGACGCGGCAGTCGGCGTTCGCGCTCTTCGGCCGGCAGTTCATCTCGATGGCCCTGGGACTGCTCCTGATGTGGATCTGCTCCCGGCTGCCCCTCAGGTTCTTCCGGCTGGCGGGTTATCCGCTGATGGTCTTCGCCGCGCTGGGCCTGATCCTGGTCATGTTCATCGGCACGTCCGAGCAGGGCGCGCAGCGCTGGATCTACATCGGCGAGCTCACCATCCAGCCGTCGGAGCCGGCCAAGCTCGCGCTGGTGCTGTGGGGGGCCGACCTGCTGGCGAAGGGGGCCCGCGCCGGGCAGATCGAGTGGCGCAGGCTGCTGATCCCCCTCATGCCGGGTCTGGCGATCATGGCCGTCCTGGTGATGCTGGGAAGCGACCTCGGGACCACCCTGGTCCTGATGATGATCTTTCTGGCCCTGCTGTGGGTCGTGGGCGCACCGCTGAAACTGTTCGGCGGCATCCTGTCGGTCATGGTGCTGGCCACCATCACGATGATCACCATCGAGGGCTACCGCTCGGCGCGGATCAAGGGGTGGCTCGACCCGTGGGGCAACGCGCAGGACGCGGGCTACCAGCTCGTGCAGGGCCAGATCGGGATGGGCAGCGGCGGCTGGTTCGGGCTCGGGCTGGGGGCCAGCCGGCAGAAGTGGAACTGGACCCCGCACGCCGAGAGCGACTTCATCTTCTCCATCCTGGGGGAGGAGCTCGGCCTGATGGGCACGCTGGTCGTGGTGGCCCTGTTCGGCCTGCTCGGCTACGCGGGCCTGCGGGTGGCCAGCCGGGTCAGGGACCCGTTCGTCCGGCTCGCCTCGGTCGCCGCGATCGCCTGGATCGTCGGTCAGGCGATCGTCAACATCGGCGCGGTCATCGGCGTGCTGCCCATCACCGGCATCCCGTTGCCCCTGATCTCCTACGGCGGATCCGCGCTGCTGCCGACCCTGGCCGCGCTGGGGATGCTGCTCGCCTTCGCCAAACACGAGCCCGGGGCGCGCGAGGCTCTGGCCGCACGTGGCCCCGGACCGGTGGCGCGGGGCCTAAGCTGGCTTGGCCTGGGTGGACCGGCAAGGCGACGCCGGCCGGTCCGCGCAAGACGATGAGCGACTGGGCGGCCCGGCGCGGAAACGACGGCCGGTCCGCGGAAGACGATGAGTGAAAGGACCGACATGAGGGTGGTCCTCGCCGGCGGCGGGACGGCCGGTCATATCGAACCGGCGTTGGCCCTGGCCGACGCGCTCCGGCGGCTTGACCCGACCATCGGGATCACCTGCCTCGGCACGGAGCGCGGCCTGGAGACGCGACTGGTCCCGGCCCGGGGCTACGAGCTGCAGCTCGTGCCGGCGGTGCCGCTGCCCCGGGCGATCACGCCCCAGCTCCTGAGCGTGCCCGGCCGGCTGGCGGGCGCCATCAACACGGCCGCGGGCATCATGGACCGCGTCCAGGCCGACGTGCTGGTCGGATTCGGCGGTTACGTGGCGACCCCCGCCTATCTGGCGGCGCGGCGGCGCGGCGTGCCGATCGTGGTGCACGAGGCCAACCCGAGGCCCGGACTGGCCAACCGGCTGGGCGCGCGGCTGACCGACCACGTGTTCACCGGCCACCAGAACACACCGCTGCCCCGCGCCGAACACGTGGGCATCCCGCTCCGGCGCGAGATCGTCGGGCTGGACCGCCTCTCCGTGGGCGACAAGGCGCGCTCCTGGTTCGGCCTGGAGGCCGACCTGCCCACGCTGCTGGTCACCGGCGGCTCCCAGGGCGCGCGGTCGCTCAACCAGGCGGCCCTGGCCGCCGCCCCGGCACTGCGCCGGGCCGGAGTGCAGGTGCTGCACGTCATCGGCCCGAAGAACACGCTGGAGGAGGAGCCGCCGCCCGGCGACCCGCAGTACGTCGTGCTGCAGTACGTCGACCGGATGGACCTGGCCTACGCCGCGGCCGACTTCGCCCTGTGCCGCAGCGGCGCCATGACCTGTGCCGAGCTGACCGCGGTCGGCCTGCCCGCCGCCTACATCCCGCTCCCGCACGGCAACGGCGAGCAGCGGCTCAACGCCGAGCCGGTCGTGCAGGCCGGTGGCGGTCTCATGGTCGACGACGCCGACCTGACGCCGGAGTGGATCATCCAGAACGTGCTCCCCATCCTGTCCGACCCCGAGCGTGTGGTCACCATGTCGGAGGCCGCCTCCAGGATGGGGCGGAAGGACGCCGACGTGACGCTCGCCCGCAGGGTGCTGCAGATCGCGGTGGAGGGCAGGGGCCGATGAGCCGGAAGCCGGACGTGTGGCCGACGAGGAGTGATGAGCGATCGATGAGCGCGGAACGGGACCGGCGCGGTGCGCGTGCCGTCCGGCCGGGGAACGAGACCGTCCGCGTGGCGAGCGAGGAGTGGTGAGCGACCGATGAGCCTGGTCAAGTTGGTGGATCCGGTCGCGGCCGAAGAGCTCGGGCGCGTCCACTTCATCGGGATAGGCGGTTCCGGGATGTCCGGCATCGCCCGCATCCTGCTCAAACGTGGCGTGCCGGTCTCCGGCAGCGACGCGCGGGGCTCGGACATGGTGACCGAGCTGCGGGAGCTGGGCGGCAGGGTCCACATCGGCCACGCCGCCTCGAACATCAAGAACGTCGACACGGTCGTGGTCTCCACCGCGATCCGCGACTCCAACCCCGAGCTGGGCGAGGCGCTCCGCCAGGGGCTGCGCGTGATCCCCAGGGCCGCCGCGCTGGCCTCGGTCATGGCGGGCCGGACCGGGGTCGCGCTGGCCGGCACCCACGGCAAGACCACCACGACCTCGATGCTCACGGTGGCGCTGCAGAAGTGCGGCGCCGACCCGTCCTACTGCGTCGGCGGCCAGCTCGTGACCACCGGCCTGGGCGCCGACGAGGGCGCGGGCGAGGTGTTCGTGGCCGAGGCCGACGAGAGCGACGGCTCCTTCCTCATGCTGGCCCCGGAGATCGCCGTGGTGACCAACGTGGAGCCGGACCATCTGGACAACTACGGTGACCCGCGCGCGGTCTACGACAGTTTCGCGCGGTTCGTCGAACGGGTCGGGAAGTCGATGGTGATCTGCGCCGACGACCCGGGCTCGGCCGCCCTGGTCCCGATCGCCCGCGCGCGCGGCCTGAAGGTGGTCACCTACGGCGAGGCCGAGGGCGCCGACTTCCGGGTGAGCGGGATCCTCCCCGACGGCCTGGGCATCTCCTTCGCGGTCGAGGGCCGCGGAGAGGTCAGGCTGGCCGTCCCCGGCCGCCACAACGCGCTCAACGCCACCGCGGTCATCGCCGTGGCGGTGGAGCTGGGCGTGTCCTTCGACGAGATACGCGACGGCCTGGCCGCCTTCACCGGCGCCAAGCGCCGCTTCGAGGCCAAGGGCGAGGCCGGGGGGGTGGCGGTCTTCGACAGCTACGCCCACCATCCGACCGAGCTCGCCGCCGACCTGCGCGCGGCACGGGACGTGGTGGCGTCCTTCTCCGGCTCCGGCAGGGTCATCGCGGTCTTCCAGCCGCACCTCTACTCGCGCACCAGGTTCTTCGCCGACGAGTTCGGCGTCGCCCTCGGCCTGGCCGACGAGGCCGTCGTGCTGGACGTCTACGGCGCCCGTGAGGACCCGGAGCCGGGCGTCTCAGGGGCCCTGGTGGCGGGCAAGGTGCCGCTCCCGTCCGAGCGGGTGACCTACGCGCCACAGCGGGAGGCGGTCCCCGCCCTGGTGGCCGACCGGGCCAGGCCCGGCGACATCGTGCTCACCATGGGGGCGGGCGACGTGACCGAACTGGGCCCCCGCATCGTGGCGGAGCTGGCCGCCCGGTGACTCGCGGGAGGGGACGCGGGGCGCCGGCGCCCGAGCCGCCGGACGGGGGGAGACGATGAACGGGGTGTGGAGGTCGGCCTTCCTGGCCCTGCTCACCGTGGGGGTGGTGGGCACCGCCGCCTGGCTGGTGTTCTTCTCGTCGGTGCTCGGAGTCCGGGACATCCGGGTGGTGGGCAACCTCGGCCTCCCCGCCCAGCAGATCCAGCAGGCGACGGGGGTGCCCAAGGGCAGACCCCTGGCCGTCGTGGACGTGGAGGCGGTCGAGCGGCGGATCGGCGCGATCCGGCAGATCGAGTCGGTGCGGGTCAGCCGCGGCTGGCCGGGCACGCTGGTGGTGGAGATCGTGGAGCGCGAGCCGGTGGCGGTGGTGGCGGTCGGTCCCAAGTTCGCGCTCATGGACCGGCACGGTGTGATGACCGAGATCAAGGACGTCGCGCCTCCGTCGCTCCCGCTGCTGCGCGTCGACCGTCCCCAGCCCGGCGACCCGGCGACCGCCGCGGCGCTGACCGTCATACAGGCGCTGCCCGAAGATCTGGCCCGGCGGCTCTCGGAGGTGCTCGCACCCTCGCCCGAGACCGTCTCGATGCGTCTCAAGGACGGCCGCGAGGTCGTGTGGGGCGGCCGGGACCGTCCGGCCGCGAAGGCCGGCATCCTCGTCACGCTGCTGAAACGTCCCGCCGACACCTATGACGTGAGCTCGCCGGACGTCGTGACGGTGAAGTGACCCCGGCAGGTCGCGCGCGGTCCCGGAAAAGGACGGCCCGCGACACGCCGGGCGCGCTTGCGGCGCGGTTAGTTGACCCACCTGGAGCGTAACTCCTACTGTCCGTATCACTCCTCAGGTTGACATAAATCTAAATCTCAACTTGAGGGTGAGGGTTTTGGAAACGACGGCACGGGCCCCGTGCCGCATGAAATTGCAAGTCAACGAGCGGAAAGGCCCCTCGTCGTGGCAGCACCGCAGAACTACCTCGCGGTCATCAAGGTTGTAGGAATCGGCGGAGGCGGAGTCAACGCCGTCAACCGGATGATCGAGGAGGGACTCAAGGGCGTCGAGTTCATCGCCATCAATACCGACGCTCAGGCGCTGCTGATGAGTGACGCCGACGTCAAGCTTGATGTCGGGCGCGAACTCACCCGCGGCCTCGGCGCGGGGGCCAACCCCGAAGTCGGGCGCAAGGCGGCCGAGGACCACCGCGAGGAGATCGAAGAGGTCATCAAGGGCGCCGACATGGTGTTCGTCACCGCCGGAGAGGGCGGTGGCACGGGCACCGGCGGTGCTCCGGTGGTGGCCAACATCGCGCGCTCGCTGGGCGCGCTGACCATCGGCGTGGTCACCCGGCCCTTCAGCTTCGAGGGCCGGCGCAGGGCGATGCAGGCCGAGGCCGGCATAGAGACCCTGCGCGAGGAGGTCGACACCCTCATCGTGATCCCGAACGACCGGCTGCTGTCGATCTCCGACCGGCAGGTGAGCGTGCTGGACGCCTTCAAGGCGGCCGACCAGGTGCTGCTCTCCGGTGTCCAGGGCATCACCGACCTCATCACCACGCCCGGTCTGATCAACCTCGACTTCGCCGATGTGAAGTCGGTCATGTCCGGGGCCGGTTCGGCGCTCATGGGCATCGGCCACGCGCGCGGCGACGACCGGTCGGTCGCCGCCGCCGAGATGGCCGTCTCCAGCCCGCTGCTGGAGGCCAGCATCGACGGCGCCCACGGCGTCCTGCTGTCGATCGCCGGCGGGTCCGACCTCGGCCTGTTCGAGATCAACGAAGCGGCCCAGCTGGTCTCCAACGCCGCGGCGCCGGATGCCAACATCATCTTCGGTACGGTCATCGACGACGCCCTCGGCGACGAGGTGCGCGTCACCGTGATCGCGGCCGGGTTCGACGAGCCCGCCGCGGAGACCAAGACCGTCGTGCCGCAGCCGGCCTCCCGCCAGCAGCCGGCCGCGCGCCCGGCCCCCGCTCCCGCGGTGACCGCGCCGGTCCGTCCGGCGCCGCCCACGGTGAAGGCCGAGCCCAGGGTCGAGCAGGCGCAGGTCCGGCCGGTCGCCGGCCCGCCGCCGGCGGCCGTCCCGGTGGCGGAGACGCCGATCCCGCCGGCTCCGCAGCCGGTCCAGCAGATCCACCCGGTCCAGCCCGCTCCGCCGGTGCACATCCCGGCGGAGCAGGCCGAGCCGCCCCGCGTGGAGGAGGCTCCGGCGCCGCCGGTGTCGATCCCGCGCCCGGCGCCGGAGCCTTCGCAGCCCACCCCCATCTCCGCCAGGGTCTCCGACCCCGCCCGGAGGCGGCCGGTGATCTTCGAGGAGCAGGAAGAGGAGCTCGACGTCCCCGACTTCCTGAAGTGACATTGCTCACGGCTGGGTGATCGACGGATCACTCAGCTGTGACAGGGGAGAATGGATTCCGCCGGTTTGTCGGTATTTGAACGGCGGAGAAGTGACGGAAACAACACGACCTGATGAGATCGCGGCCGGTCTGGCCGAGGTTGAGGCGAGCATCGCCGAAGCCTGCCGGGCCGCCGGCCGTACCCGCGAGGAACTGACGCTCATCGCGGTGAGCAAGACCTACCCGGCCTCCGACGTGCGGCTCCTGGCCGCACTGGGGGTGACGGACGTGGGGGAGAACCGTGACCAGGAGGCTTCGGCCAAGGTGCGCGAATGTGCCGGCCTGGACCTCACCTGGCACTTCATCGGCCAGTTGCAGACCAACAAGGCCCGCTCCGTGGTCGGTTACGCCGACGTCGTCCACTCGGTGGACCGTCCACGTCTGGTGACCGCGCTCAGCCAGGAGGCGGTCAGGGCGGACAGGGAGATCACCTGCCTGGTGCAGGTCGCCCTGGACGGCGATCCCGGGCGGGGCGGGGCGCGGCCTGCGGACGTGGCCGCGCTGGCGGAGGCCCTGGCCGCCGCTCCGGGGGTCCGGCTGGGCGGGGTGATGGCGGTGGCGCCGCTGGGGGAGGAACCCGGCAGGGCCTTCGCCAGGCTTCGGGAGATCGCGCAGGTCATGCGGGATGCCCACCCCGGGGCCGACGTCATCTCCGCGGGTATGAGCGGTGATATGTCCGAGGCCATTGCGAATGGCGCGACACACCTGCGGGTCGGTACGGCGTTGCTCGGTCGCAGGAAGCCCTTAGTCAGGTAATGTCCCTTCAAGTGGACCTTGGCGTCCGCGTATCCAGATAGAGGTCGATCGGTGGTGAGCTCCAAGGGGGTGCGGCTACCGCCCCAGGGAAATCGCAGTAAGGCGGAGGAAGAAGTAGCGATGGCCGGCGCGATGCGCAAGATGGCGGTCTACCTCGGTCTTGTGGAGGACGACCGCTACGAGAGATACGACAGCTATTCCGACGACGAGTACGACGACTTCGACGACTCGCGGAGGGGCGGCGAGGAGCGGCCTGGCACGGTCCAGGACCGCGAGGACGACACCGACCCGGGCGTGCCCGCTCCGAGGCCCGCGACGGCTGTCATAGAGCGCCGCACGACCGATCTGGCGCGTATCACGACGCTTCATCCCCGCACTTACAACGAGGCGCGGACAATCGGTGAGCACTTCCGTGACGGCACCCCGGTCATCATGAATCTGACCGAAATGGTTGACAGTGACGCGAAGCGACTTGTCGATTTCGCGGCAGGTCTTGTCTTTGGCCTACACGGCAGCATTGAACGTGTTACGAACAAGGTGTTCCTGTTGTCCCCTGCCAATGTCGAGGTGACCGCCGAGGACAAGGCCCGAATCGCGGAACGCGGGTTCTTCAACCAGAGCTAGAGTTCCACCATGAACAGTGACCAGCCGGACAGGTCCCGACACGACCGGGGACGGCGGAACAGCGTGGAGGCGGGGGCGGACCGTGGGGATCGTTAGCGAGATCTTGGTCGTCGTCCTGTCCCTCTACCTGGTTCTGCTGATCGGCAGAATGATCTTTGAGACGGTGCAGGCGTTCGCACGTCAGTGGCGCCCCACGGGGGTCGTCCTGGTCCTGGCGGAAGCCGTATACACGGTGACCGACCCACCTCTCAAGTTCCTCCGCCGTTTCATTCCACCACTCCGGTTGGGTACGGTGGCCTTTGACCTAAGCTTCACAGTGCTGTTCATTGTGGTCTTGGTCTTGATCCAACTCGTGTCCGCGCTTCGTTGATCGGGTACCGTCCCTCCGGACAGACTCCAAGCGCGCCAAGGAGACCGAAATGCCGCTGACGCCCGCTGATGTGCGGAACAAGCAATTCAGTACGACCCGGCTCAGGCCGGGCTATGACGAGGAAGAGGTAGACGCCTTCCTTGATGAGGTCGAGTCCGAGCTGGACCGTCTCATCCAAGAGAACGAGGAGCTCCGCGCCAAACTGGCGGAGTGCCTGCGGGGCAAGGTGCCCGGCGGAATGGGAATGGCCATGGCGCCGGCCCCCGTCGCCGAGCCCAAACCCGAGATGATGATGCCGCAGCCGGAGCCGATGCGTGCCCCCGAGCCGGTGCAGCACCAGCAGTCCGTTCCCGTCGGCATGGGGATGCCCCCGGCCGAGGACAACATGGACACCGCTGCCCGCGTGCTCGCGCTGGCCCAGCAGACGGCCGACCAGGCGATCGCCGATGCCCGCCGGGAGGCGGACGAGACGGTGACCCGGGCCCGCCGCGAGGCCGACGACATCCTCGGCAAGGCGCGTCGCCAGGCCGAGCAGGTCATCGGTGACGCCCGCGCCCGCGCCGAGACGCTGGAGCGCGACGCGCAGGAGCGGCACCGCCAGGCCATGGGCTCGCTGGTGCAGACCCGCGACGAGCTCGAGCGCAAGGTCGAGGAGCTGCGCAGCTTCGAACGGGAGTACCGTAGCCGTCTGAAGCTGTACCTTGAGAACCAGCTCGCCGAACTGAACGTGGCTGCCGAGGGCAGTGGCGGATTCCCGATCGTGGGCGGCCCCCCGGCCATGTCCCACGCCGTGGCTCCGGGTGGGCAGCCGACCATCCAGGGCGCCCCCAACCCGTTCGGTGGTGAGCCGTCGCAGCATTCGGGCGCCTTCCAGGGCGTTGACGGTCCGCACAACGACCGCCGCTAGGGTGTCGGGTCATCCCTCTGACCCGTATCCGGGAGTTCCTCTGTGATCCTTATCAGCGCCGGCTTGGTGGTCACCGCCATCGTCCTGCTCATCGCGGGGTTCGTGCTGGCCAAGCCATTTCTGGTCATGTGGTCGATCGCGGTCAGCGTTCTGTCCGCGGTCTTCCTGGTGATCGGGGCGTTGTTGCGCCGCCATGAGCTGTTCCCCGGCGGCGGGCACGCCGGGGAGGCTCCGCTCCCTCCCAAGGGACCGGTTCCGGCCGGGCCGATGCCCGCGCCGCACATGAGGCCGGATCAGCGCGTCCCCTCGGCTCCGCACCCGAGGGCGCCGCACGGCATGCCGCCGGCGGCGACCGCCGCGCCTCAGCCCCGGCCGCGTCCGGTGACCGGGCCGGCCCCCGCCGCGAGGCAGGGCCTCCTGGACGCCGAGGCGATCGTCCTGGTGATCCCAGGGCGCAAGCGGTATCACGTCGCCGGCTGCCGGCAGCTGGTCGGCAGGGATCATGAAGAGCTCACTCACGAGGAGGCGCGCGAGGAGGGCTTCACGCCCTGCACCACGTGCCTGCCCGAGTTCACCGGCGGGATCCAGCCGCAGGACGCTCCCACCGGAGCCCAGGAGCCGGCAGCGCACCAGGCCCCCGCCCCCTCCGGCGACACCCGCGGGCCGGACGCCCACGAGCCCACCGCCCGTTTCAGCCCGCCGTACAGGCCCGTCACCACGGCCACCCCGCAGGAGGCCGCGGCGCCGGTGACCCGGCCCTACATCCAGGGCGCGCCGGACATCCAGGGCACGCCGGCTCCCCAGGAGCAGGCACGGCCGCAGGGACCGGCGAGCCCGCCGCTCCGCGCCGCGGAGACCGCCGCCCGGTCCTTCCCGATCCAGTCCCCGGAGCCCGAGCCGGAGACGTCCGCCGACTCCGAGGCCACCAGCTGGTTCAGCCGGGACATGGCCGCGTCGGCCGCCTCCAAGCCGGAGACCCGGGCAGGATCCGAGCCCTCCGAGCCCGAGGACGGCACCCCGGCTGAGCCGGAGCCCGTCACGTCCGCCTCCACCGGGGCAGAGGCCCCCGCCGAGGCCGACGGCCCGGCGGAGCCCGATCCCGCCGGGGCCAAGACCTCGATCATCCCCTCCCGGTCCCTGCCTTCCGCCGGGTCCGCGCCTTCCGAGCCGGAGGACTCCGCCGAGTCCGAAGCCGGGTCCGACTCCCGGGGCGGCGTCCCGGCCGGATCCCGGCCCGCCGGTGCAGGCACTCCGGCCACGGCCCCCGCGCCCGCCGGTGCCGGCCGCCCGGTCAGGGACGAGGCTCCTGCCGCGTCCTCCGTGTCCGGTCCCGAGACCTCCGCGTCATCCGAGACCTCCGATCCCGAGACCTCCGCGTCCCCTGAGCCCTCCGGGGCCGAGGGCCCGGCCGGGTCCGGCGGTCTCGCCACGTCCAGCCCCGCCACGTCCGGCTCCGCCGCCCAGGAGGCTTCCGAGGAGCCCTCCCCGGCGGAGCGGAAGGCCACTGACGGGTCCGCCTCCGCGGAGCCGGACAGCCCCTCCGAGCCGGTGGAGCCGGCCGACACCGCACCCGGGCGCGCCGGGCATCCGGTGCCGGCCGACTCCACCTCGGCGGAGCCGCAGGTCCCGGCGGCCGGGGAGAAGGCCCCCGAGACGGAGCGGAAGGCCGCGCCGGAGGAAGCGCCCGGCGAGGACGACGGGGACACCGCCCCCCACGGCATCCCCGCCGTCAAGGACGGGCCGGAACCCGGCCCCGGCGACTCCGGGACGGTCAAGGTCATCGTCGGCACCCGCCGCTTCCACAGCTCCGCCTGCCCGCTCATCAAGGGCACGGACGGCAGCGGCATCGAGACCATGACCCGGGCCGAGGCCGAGGAGTCCGGCCTGAGCAGCTGCTCGGTCTGCCGCGACCAGGGCTAGCCTCTCGCCGGCCAGCAGGGCACAGGCCCCGCCGGTCATATCGGAGGGCTCATAGGGCAGGCCCCGCAGTCCACATGTCGGAAAAGGGCACAGGGCAGGCCCCTGTCGGCCGCATCAGCAAGGGGCGCGGGGCAGGCTCGTCGCATCGGAGAGGGTGAAGAGCAGGCCCCTGTCACCCCCCATCGAGGGGCTCACAGGGCAGGCCCTGCAGTCCGCGCAAGGGCACAGGACAGGCCCCTGTCGGCCGCATCGTCAAAGGCACAGGGCAGGCTCCTGCCGGTCACATCGGAGAGGGCTCCGGGGAAGATCCCGGAGCCCTCTCCGATGGCTCGCTCCCGACGGCCGGTGCCGTTCCCCGCGGAGCGGCACCGGCCGGGGAGGATCAGACGGTACGGCGGAGCTGGAAGGTCAGGCCGAGGTCGGCGTCGTGGTGGACCGGGAGGTCGCCTCCGGATCCCTCGTTGAGGGAGACGGCGAGGACCTCGCCGGCCACGGTGCCGCCCTGGGTGCGCAGGGTCTCGGCCAGGTCGGCGTCGGTGGTGGACCACCACACATCGATCCGGTCGGAGATGGACAGGCCGGTCGACTTGCGGGCGTCCTGGAGCAGGCGGATGACGTCGCGGACCAGGCCGGAGCGGCGCAGTCCGTCGGTGATGGTCAGGTCGAGGGCGACCGTCTCGCCGGTGCCGGTGTCGACGGCCCCGGTCTCCACCGCCCAGCCGGACTTCGGCTGCTCGGTGACGATCACCTCCTCGCCGTTCAGCTCCACCGTTCCCAGCTCGCCGGCGTCCACCGAGACCGCCGAACCCGAGCGGAGGGCGCGTGCGAGCTCCCCGGCGTCGGCGGCGGCGACGGCCGCGGCGACCAGCTTGGTCTGCGAGCCGAACCTCTTGCCCAGCGCCCGGAAGTTGGGCTTGACGGTGAAGGAGACCAGGTCGGCCTCGATGCCCGACAGGTCCTCCAGGCCCTGGACGTTGAGCTCGTCGGCGATCAGCTCGCGCAGCTCGGGGGAGAGCGCGGCCCAGCCGCGGGCGCCGACCAGTGCCCGGCCGAGCGGCTGGCGGGTCTTGACCCCGCTGGAGGCGCGGGCCGAGCGGCCCAGCTCCACCAGGCGGCGGACCAGCGCCATCTGCTCCGACAGCGCGGGGTCCAGCAGCTCCTCGGTCACCGAGGGCCAGGCGGCCAGGTGGACGGAGGAGGGGCCCTCGGCGTCGCGCAGCACGTCCCAGACGTAGTCGGTGATGAACGGCACCACCGGTGACATCAGCCGGGTGACGGTCTCCAGGCACTCGTACAGGGTGGCGAACGCCGAGGCGTCACCGGACCAGAAGCGGCGGCGGGAGCGCCGCACGTACCAGTTGGACAGGTCGTCGAGGAACTCCGCCAGCCGCCGCCCGACCCGCGCGGTGTCGAACTCGTCCATCGACGCGGTGACCTCGGCCACCGTCCGGTGCAGCTCGGCCAGCACCCAGCGGTCGATCAGCGGGCGCTCGGCGTACGCGGGAGCCTCGGAGAGCCTGGACGGCGACCATGATTCGGCGTTGGCGTAGAGGGTGAAGAACGACGCGGTGTTCCAGTAGGTCAGCAGGACCTTGCGGACGATCTCCTCCAGGGCGCCGTGCCCGACCCGGCGGGCCGCCCACGGCGAACCGGCGCAGGCCATGTACCAGCGCAGCGCGTCGGCGCCGTGCTGGTCCATCAGCGGGATCGGCTGCAGCACGTTGCCCAGGTGCTTGCTCATCTTGCGGCCGTCCTCGGCGAGGATCAGTCCGAGGCAGAGCACGTTCTCGTAGGAGGACCTGCCGAAGACCAGCGTGCCGACCGCCATCAGCGAGTAGAACCAGCCGCGCGTCTGGTCGGTGGCCTCGCAGATGAACTGCGCCGGGTAGGCCTTCTCCAGCATTTCCGCGTTCTGGTATGGCGCGCCCCACTGGGCGAACGGCATCGATCCCGAGTCGTACCAGGCGTCGATCACGTCCGGCACCCGGCGCGCCTCGGCCCCGCAGGTGGGGCAGGGCAGCGTGACGTCGTCCACGTAGGGGCGGTGCGGGTCGAGCGCGGACACGTCCTGGCCGGAGAGCCGGCTCAGCTCCTCCAGCGAGCCGACGCAGGTGATGTGCGACTCGTCGGCGGAGCAGACCCACAGCGGCAGCGGCGTGCCCCAGTAACGCGACCGGGACAGCGACCAGTCGACGTTGTTGCGCAGCCACTCGCCGAAGCGGCCCCACTTGATCGTCTCGGGGTACCAGTTGGTCTTCTCGTTCTCGGCGAGGAGCTGCTCCTTGATCGCCGTGGTGCGGATGTACCAGGCGGGGAGCGCGTAGTAGAGCAGGGCGGTGTGGCAGCGCCAGCAGTGGGGGTAGCTGTGCTCGAAGTGGCCGCCCCGGTAGAGCAGGCCGCGCGCCCTGAGGTCCTCGGTCAGGCCCTCGTCGGCGTCCTTGAAGAACTGCCCGCCGACCTGGGGGACGCTGTCGAGGAAGCGCCCGTCGGGGCCGATGGGGTTGACCACCGGCAGGCCGTACCGCTTGCAGGTCGTCAGGTCGTCGGCGCCGAACGCGGGGGCCTGGTGGACCAGGCCGGTGCCGTCCTCGGTGGTGACGTAGTAGCCGAGCACCACGTAGTGCGCGCCGGGGATGTCGACCAGGTCGAAGGGGCGGGAGTAGGTGGTGTGCTCCAGGTCGGCGCCCTGGAATGTGGCCAGGACCTCGGCGCCCTCGCCCAGCGCGGAGACCAGCAGCGGCTCGGCGACGACCAGCACCTCGTCGGACCCGGCGGGGCGTGCCGCGACATAGGTCACGTCGGGGTGCACGGCCACGGCGGTGTTGGAGACCAGCGTCCACGGGGTGGTGGTCCAGATCAGCAGCGAGGCGCCGAGATCGGCCAGCGGGCCGGAGGTGGCGGGCATGCGGACGTAGACCGACGGGCTGGAGACGGTCTCGTAGCCGCCGGGCTGGCCCAGCTCGTGATCGGACAGGCCGGTACCGCAGCGCGGGCAGTAGGGGGTGATCCGGAAGTCGCGGAACAGCAGGTCCTTGTCGAAGACGACCTTGAGCGACCACCAGACGGACTCCACGTAGCTCGGGTCCATCGTGCGGTAGGCCTGGGACAGGTCGATCCAGTAGCCCATCCGCTCGGTCATCTCTTCGAAGGCGTCCACGTGCCGCAGCACCGACTCGCGGCACCTGGCGTTGAACTCGGCGACGCCGTACGCCTCGATGTCCTTCTTGCCGGACAGGCCGAGTTCCTTCTCGACGGCGACCTCGACCGGCAGGCCGTGGCAGTCCCAGCCCGCCTTGCGGGGCACGTTGTAGCCCTGCATCGACTTGTAGCGGGGGAAGACGTCCTTGAACACGCGGGCCTCGACGTGGTGCACGCCGGGCATGCCGTTGGCGGTGGGCGGGCCCTCGTAGAAGACCCAGTTGGGGCCGTCGGTGTTCTGCTCGACCGAGCGCTCGAAGACCTTTCCGTCCCGCCAGCGGTCGAGCACCTCATGTTCGAGCGCGGGCAGATCGACCTGCGCGGGAAGAGAGCGGAAATAGGCGGACATAACGGGCGGGACCTCCACGCTGGTGCTGGCAGTGGCGTGGAGGGACGAGACCCTCGGGCCCCGCGGTACCACCCTCCTTGACCTTCACATGGGAAGGCCCTCTTCCTTTGGTCTGCTGCCGGGTCTACTGGGCCGAGGCGGCCGTTCTTCCGGCGGCTCCGGGGTGATTTTCCCTCCGGTCCTCGCCCCGGGCTCACACCGTCCCCGGGTCGCTCGTGCGAGGGGTACGGAGGTGATTGTCCCCATCAACGCCTTGCAGGCTCAAACGATAACGCACTGGCCTGCTCAAAGCTTCCCGATATCGGCGTGACGAGGGAATCGGGAGGAGGGGGTCGGATGTTACGGGAGTGGTAAACATCACGGCGGGTCGTTTGCCGTTCTGTTATGGGAGACCTAAGCTGCCCGCACCGTTTACCGCATTGGATACGGTCCGAACGAGCAAGGAGGCCGACATGGCCGCGACTGTACGCGCAGACGAGGGCGCCGTGGCGCCGTCACAGGACGGTACCGTCGTCACCTGGTCGGTCACGGAGCTCGCGGAAGTCCGCGAGCGGCTGGCCACGGAGATCGCCGAGCTGAACCAGGAGATCGCCAAGGCCGAGACCGAGATCGCGTCGAGTGATGTGACGGACGGTGCGGGAGACGACCAGGCGGACGCCGGAGCCCGCACCTATGAACGGGAACGCGAGATCGCCCTTACCCTGAATTCACGCGACCTGGTCGCGCAGAACGAGCGGGCGATCGCCCGGATCGACGCGGGAACCTACGGAGTGTGCGAATCGTGCCACAAGCCGATCGGCAAGGAGCGTCTTCAGGCGTTCCCGAGGGCGACGCTGTGCGTGGCCTGCAAGCAGCGGGAGGAGCGCCGCTGACCGGCGACACCGTCGACGGGGTGGTTCCGGCCGCCCCGTCCGGAGTGCGGCGGGTTGCCGTGCTCGCAACGATTGTGCCGATTGTTTACTTTCTTGACCTGATCACGAAGACGATCGTGCTGAGGACCCTGGAGGGCAGGGAGCCGTTCGTCGTCATCCCCGGCCTGCTCCAGTTCCGGGTGATCTTCAACTCCGGGGCGGCGTTCAGCATCGGCACCGGCATGACGATCGTCTTCACGTTCGTCGCGGCCGGCGTGGTGATCGCCATCCTGCGCACCGCGCGGCACCTGCGCAGCCTGCCCTGGGCCGTCACGCTGGGGCTGATGCTCGGCGGGGCGCTCGGCAACCTGACCGACCGGCTCCTCCGCTGGCCCTCGGGCTTCGGCCGGCCCTCGCCCTTCCAGGGGCACGTCGTCGACTTCATCGAGACCTTCCCCGGGCACTTCCCGGTCTGGAACGTGGCGGACTCGGCGATCGTCTGCGGCGGAATCCTGGCCGTTCTCCTCGCCTGGCGGGGCTACCAGATCGATGGCACGCGCGACACGGGGGAGCACAAGAGCAATGGCTGAGCAGCGGAGTCTCCCGGTCCCCGACGGGCTGGAGGGCGAGCGCCTCGACGCGGCCCTGTCCCGGCTGTTCGGCTTCTCGCGCACCCGCGCGGCCGAGCTGATCGTCTCCGGTGACGTGCTGGTGGACGGCTCGCCCGCCGCCAAGTCCGACCGGGTCCACGCGGGCGCGTGGCTGGACGTCACCCTGCCGCCGCCGCCCACCGCGCCGATGCCGGTCGCGGAGCCGGTGCCGGGCATGAAGATCGTTTATGAGGACGACGACATCGTGGTCGTCAACAAGCCCATCGGCGTGGCCGCTCACCCGACCACCGGCTGGACCGGGCCGACCGTGATCGGCGGCCTGCTCGGCACCGGGCACCGCGTGGCGACGAGCGGCGCCGCCGAGCGCCAGGGCATCGTGCACCGCCTGGACGCCAACACCACCGGCGCCATGGTCGTGGCCAAGAGCGAGCACGCCTACTCGCATCTGAAGCGGGCCTTCAAGGAGCGCACCGTCGACAAGCGCTACCACGCGCTGGTCCAGGGGCACCCCGACCCGCTGCGCGGCACCGTCGACGCGCCGATCGACCGCCACCCCTCCGGGGACGGCCGGTTCGCCGTCGTGGCCGGGGGCAAGGAGTCGGTCACCCACTACGACACGATCGAGGCGTTCCGCGCGGCGTCGCTGCTCGACATCAAGCTGGAGACCGGCCGGACCCACCAGATCCGGGTCCACATGTCGGCGCTGCGCCATCCGTGCGTCGGCGACATGATGTACGGCGCGGACCCCACGCTGGCCGCCCGCCTGGGCGTCACCCGGCAGTGGCTGCACGCGGTCTCGCTGGCCTTCGAGCACCCCGCGACGGGCGAGTGGGTCTCCTTCACCACCGACTATCCCGATGACCTGGCCCATGCCCTGAAGGTCGTCGGCAGCGAGTCGTAGAGGCCGCCCGTCTCCGCCGCCGGCTACTTGTCCTTCTTGTCTTTCTTGTCCTTCTTGACCTTGCCGTCGGGGGTGTCCTGGGCCTTGCCGAGGGCGCTCGTCCCGCCGTCGTAGCCGGCCTGCTCGGCGAGCTGCCCCTCCTGGCCCTGCCCCTCGTTCTGTCCCTGGTCCTGGGTGACGTCGTCTCCGGAGGCGCCGCCGGACTCCTGCCCCGGGTCGCCGTCCGGCTCCTGCCCCTGGTCCTGGCCGGGGTCGTCCTGCGACCCCTCGCCGGGCTTCTTGCCGGAGTCCTTGTCCTGGTCCTTCCCGGGCTTGTCCCCCGAGTCGTCCTTCGATCCGTTCTTGGAATCGTCCTTCGAGCCGTCCTTCGAGCCGTTCTTGGAGTCGTTCTTCGTGTCGTCCCGCGCGGGCCCCTCCGACGGGGACGGGCTGTTCTGCCGGGGCTGATCCCGGGTCGTGCCGGTGGAGGACCGGTCCGGGGCGTTCCCCGTCGTGTCCGGCGTGGGATCCTTCTTCTTCGTGGGCAGCCTGGCCTGCTCGGTCTTGTTCTTCGGCTTGTCGTCCTTGGCGGGGACGCTCACGGAGGCGGGGGGCCTCTCCGGTGACCCGCCGGAGGAGTTCAGGGCCACCCAGGCGGCTCCGCCCGACGTGAGGGCCACGGCGACCACCGCGGACGCGAGGGCCGCGACGGCCGGACGCCGCCGTCCTCCGCGGGCGGCCTCCCCGGGGTCCGCGTCCGCCGGGGGCACCGCCCCGGCGGCCTGGACCGGGACGCGGGGAGGCGGGACCGGGAGGGCGATGGGCGCGGTGGGCTGCGGCTCGGTCCCGTTCACGATCGCCCGCAGGTGGATCTGCACATCGTGGGCGGACATGCGCTGCGCGGGGTCCTTGCGGAGCAGACCGAAGATCACCGGGCCCAGCGATCCGGCGAACCTCAGTGGGGCGGGCTCCTCGTGCATGACCGCGCTGAGCGTCGCCAGCGGGTGGGCGCGCTCGAAGGGGGAACGCCCCTCGACCGCCATGTACAGCGTCACGCCCAGCGACCACAGGTCGGAGGCGAACTCCGCCGGGCCCCCGCTCGCCCGCTCCGGCGCGATGAACGCGGGGGTGCCGATGAGGGCGCCCGTCCTGGTCACCGACGAGTCGCCTTCGAGCACCGCGATGCCGAAGTCGGTCAGCACGGCCCGGCCGTCCTTCGACAGCAGCACGTTGTCCGGCTTGACGTCACGGTGCAGCACGCCCGCCCGGTGCGCGGCGAGCAGCGCCCCGAGCACTTCGAGCCCGATCTGCGCAACCCGTGCCGGCGGCAGCGGCCCGTCCTCCCGGACCACGGCACCGAGCGTCCGGGAGTCCACGAGCTGCATCACGATCCACGGACGCCCCTGCTCCTCGATGACGTCGTAGACCGTCGCGACGCCCGGGTGGCCGATCCGACCGGCGGCGCGGGCCTCCCTGAGCGTCCGTACGGTGAAGACGTCGCGTTCGGGACCGGTCAGGTCGGGGGAGGGGATGACCTCCTTGACTGCCACGTCCCGGCCGAGCACCTCGTCGCGAGCCCGCCAGACCGTGCCCATGCCTCCCCGGCCGATATGTTCGAGCAGCCGGTACCGAGCGCCGATGAGCCCCTGAGAATCGGTCATGGGCCTCCGACTACCCCCGTTTGACCCGGACAATCCGGATATGTGGCGCGGTCTGGTGGATCGCCGGGCGGGACGAGGGGCGTGGCACGGTACGGCGGCGCCGCCGGCCTCAGCTCATGACATGGCGCAGCACGGCCGTGACGACGGCCGCCGTCGCGAGCACCACCAGGAAGGGCGCGCGCAGCAGCAGCGCCACCACGGCCGCCCCCAGCCCGGCGGCGCGGGGCCCGTCGAAGTGCAGTTGCTGCCCGTGCGCGAAGGTCTGCACCGCGATCAGCGCGGCCAGCAGCGCCACCGGGACCAGCGAGGCGAAACGCTGCACCGTCGGATGGTCGAGCACCTGGCGCGGGGCCGACAGCCCGGCGAGCTTCAGCGCGTAGCAGCCCGCGCAGGTGATCACGATGGCCCACCAGACAGTCACTTCGGCCTCCTCAGGATCACGGCGAGCACGGCGACCGCCGCGATCAGCACGGGTACGCCCGGCGGGGTGAACGGGGTCGTGGCCAGCGCGATCGCCGCGCCGCCGCCGGCGATCAGCCGCAGCGCGCGGGTCTCGGGACCGCTCCCGGTGAGCCGGGGCCACAGGATGGCCACGAACGTCGCCGGGCCCACCACGTCCAGGCCGAACACCGCCGGGTCGGCCACCCGGGAGGTGCCCACCGCGCCGAGCAGGGTGGTGACGTTCCAGGTCAGGTAGAGGCTGACGAAGGTGACGAAGAATCCGGTCCGGGCCGACCGCTCGTCGGGCTGGGCCAGGGCCACGGCGGTCGTCTCGTCGATCACCCCGTGGGCTGTCGGGAGCCTGCGCCGGCCCCGGACCGCGAGCAGGTCGGACATGCGCAGGCCGTACAGGCCGTTGCGAGCTCCCAGCAGCAGCGCGCCCGCCGTGCCGGCGACAAGGTTGCCGCCGCCGGCGACGACGCCGACCAGGGCGAACTGCGAGGCGCCGGTGAAGGCGAACAGGCTCAGCACGCACGCCTGCGCGACGCTCAAACCGGCGGTGACCGCGGCGGCGCCGAACGCCACCCCGGACAGTCCCACGGCGATCCCCACGCCCAGTCCGTCCCTGACCGCTGAGGAACGAGTGGTTGTATCCATGGAAACGAGGTTATGTCCGGTTTTATAGTGCCGTCTTGTACGTTCCTGCGCGCTGGTACGCCCCGGGCGGCACACCCACGATCCGCTTGAAATGCCTGGTCAGATGGGCTTGGTCGGTGAAACCCACGTCGGTGGCGACCTGTGCGGCCGGCGTGCCGGAGTCGAGCAACCCCCGGGCCCGCCGGACCCGGAGCGTGTTGAGATAGGCGTGCGGGGGCAGGCCCGTGACCGCCTTGAAGGCCCGGATCAGGGTGAAGGGCTTCGCCTGTACGGCCCGCGCCAGGTCCTCCAGCGTGGGCGGGTCGACGAGCCGTTCGTGCAGGATCTCCCGCGCCCGCCGTACCGCCCGGTCCTCCTTGGTGGGCCGCGCGTCCGCCGGGCGGTGGTCGGCGTGGTGCCTGAGCAGGGCGCCGAAGGCCGTGCGGGCGAGCGTGGAGGAGGCCAGGCCGTCGCCGTGCTCGGCGGCGTCGTGCGCGCCCCGCAGCAGCGCGGTGGCGTGCGGATGGGAGACGACGGGCTCGGGGAAGTACGGCGTGCCGCGCCCGGCCGTCACCTCCGCGGCGATGTCCGCCATGACCTCGATCGACGGGTAGAGCATCCGGTAGGCCCAGCCGCCGGGCTCGCCCGCGTGGCCGGTGTGCACGTGCTCGGGGTTGACCAGGACCAGGTTTCCCGTGCCCGCGCGGTGCCGGGCGCCCCGGTAGTCGAACTCCTCGACCCCGGACAGGATCACCCCGATCGCGTAGCCGTCGTGGACGTGCCGGGAGAACCGGTGGGTGATGTACCTGGCCTTGAGCAGGTCCACCCCCGGCAACCCCGGACTGCGCCAGAAGCGCGCAGCCTCCCGTGCGGTCACGGCCGGAAGGTCTCGGTGAACCTGTCGAAGAACATCCGGTTCGACCTGGCGTCGTCCGGGCCCTCCCAGTAGATCGCGTACGGGCGGCCCGTGAGCGTGCGGAAGCCCCGGTCCAGGACGCGCATCCTCACCTTGTCCTTCAGGTAGGTGAACTCCCAGTCGGCGGCAGGCAGGCCGCGGTATCTCAGCGCGGTGATGCCGATCCGCTCGTAACCCGGCCAGACGTTCTTCTCCAGCCCGCCCCGCTCTACCTTCTCCCAGTGCTTGACCGGGTCCGTCTCGGGGTCCTCCGTCGACTCGATCCACAGGAAGCCGTTCTTGCCGGGAGACCGGAACTCGACCCTGTCGCGTCCGGAGAACCGCTTGACGGTCCAGCCCCTGGGCACCGCGACGGTGAAGCCCATCGGATCCCGGTGGAGCCGCCAGCCCGCCGGGACACCCGTGGTCGGGCGGGCGGACGGGGTGCGGGTCGCCTGGGG
>NZ_NGFP01000055.1 GCF_002149035.1 Streptosporangium minutum | reverse complement strand
GTCCGGGGACGTGCGGGGCTCCGCCGCGGCGGCTCCGCTCAGCCCAGGACGGCGTCCAGGAGCAGGGATCCGGCGCCGAGCAGCGCCGCGTCGGGGCCCGCGCGGGTGACGGCGATCTCCAGGTCGCGGGTGGCCAGCGGCAGGCACCGTTCGTAGACCGCTGCGCGGATCGACGAGATCAGCGGCTCGGCCGTGGACAGGCTGCCGCCGATCACGATGGCGTCGGGGTTGAGGAAGTTCACCAGGACGGTGAGCACCTCGCCGATGAGGCGTCCGGCGCTCCTGACCAGGGCGGTGGCCTCGGGCACGCCGTCGTTGACGGCGGCGACGACGTCGGCGGGCCGCCCCAGCGCGATGCCCTGTTCGGTCAGGGCGCTCATCAGCGCCGCTCCGCTGGCGTAGGCCTCCAGGCAGTCGGAGTGGCCGCAGGAGCACACGACGGAGGAGTCGGTCCTGACCCGGACGTGGCTGATGTCGCCGGCCGCGCCCCTCCCCCGGTGCAGGCGGCCGTCGACGATCACGCCGCACCCTATGCCGCTGCCGGCTTTCAGCACCATGAGGTTGTCGCAGCCGGGCCACGCGCGGGCCTCGCCGACGGCCATGAGGTTGGCGTCGTTCTCGACGAGCACCGGCAGGTCGTAGCGCGCGCCGAGGTGCTCGGCGACGGGGAAGTTGTTCCAGCCGGGCATGCGCGAGGGGGAGACCACGCGGCCGCTGGCGGGGTCGACGGGTCCGGGGATGCCGGTGCCGACTCCGCGCAGGGGGACGCCGGGCGGGCCGTGGGTCAGCAGCAGCTCGTCGAAGGAGGCCGCCATCCAGTCCAGGGTCTCCTCCGGGCCCAGCGCGATGTCGCAGGGGCGTTCCTCGACGACCAGCGGGGTGCCGCTGAGGTCGAGCAGGCCGAGACGGGCGTGGTGCGCTCCGAGGTCGGCCACCGCGAGCAGCCCGGCGGTGGGGCTGACGCGCAGCCGCCGGGGTCGCCGCCCGCCACGCGAGGTGCCTGACCCCTCCTCCACGAGCAGTCCGGTGCCGATCAGCTCCTCGACCCGCAGGGAGACGCTCGACGCCGCCAGGCCGGACAGGCGTGCCAGCTCGGCGCGCGACTCGGCGTGGCCGGTGGCGACGAGACGCAGGAGATCGCCCTGGGCCCCCCGCACGGGCAACCTCTCTTTGCCTGACATGAACAGAGGAATACCACGTCTGTACTTACTACGGCAATGTGTTGACTTCAACCGGAATCATCCATTACGTTCCGGTTTATCTTCGATTTCGAAGGAAGACGGCAATGATTCAGGTGCAAGGGCTGAACAAATGGTTCGGCGATCATCACGTGCTGCGCGACATCGACCTTGAGGTGGCGCAGGGCGAGGTCGTCGTGGTGATCGGCCCCTCCGGGTCCGGCAAGTCCACGCTGTGCCGCTGCCTCAACCGGCTGGAGACCGCGGGCTCGGGCGACATCCTCATCGACGGCGTCCCGGCCCCCGTGGAGGGCCGCGAGCTGGCCCGGCTCCGGGCCGACGTCGGCATGGTCTTCCAGTCGTTCAACCTCTTCCAGCACAAGAGCGTGCTGGAGAACGTCATGCTCGCGCCGGTGAAGGTGCGCGGCGTCAGCCGTACCGAGGCGGAGAGCACCGCGCGGCAGCTGCTGGCGCGCGTCGGCATCGCCGAGCAGGCCGGCAAGCTGCCCGCGCAGCTCTCGGGTGGCCAGCAGCAGCGGGCGGCCATCGCCCGCGCGCTGGCCATGCGGCCCAAGGTGATGCTCTTCGACGAGCCCACCTCGGCGCTCGACCCGGAGATGGTCGGCGAGGTCCTGGACGTGATGGTCCAGCTCGCCGCCGACGGCATGACCATGGTCGTGGTCACCCACGAGATGGGCTTCGCCCGCAGGGCCGCCGACCGCGTGGTGTTCATGGACGGCGGCCAGATCGTCGAGACAGGCGAGCCCAATGCCTTCTTCGAAGCTCCCACGACGGACCGGGCCAGGGACTTCCTGGCCAAGGTACTCACTCACTGATCGCAAAGGATGGTGGGCCCGATGGTGTCCATGAAGCGGATGGCCGCTGTCGCCGCCGTGGCAATGGTCGGTCTCTCGGCCTGTTCCGGCACGGATTCGGGCAGCTCGGCGGTGCCGGGCGTGCCAGGCGAGACCAAGGGCGGCGACCTGCTCGCCAAGGCGCCGGTGGCGGCGGCCGCCGACATCCTGCCCGGCTCCACGATGGAGAAGATCAAGCAGCGCGGCGAGCTGATCGTCGGCGGGTCGCTCGACGCCCCGCTGCTGTCGCAGCAGAACCCGACGACCGGCGAGGTCGAGGGGTTCGACGCGGACATGGGCAAGGCGCTCGCCAAGTACATCATCGGCGAGCCCAAGGTGAAGATCGTCAACTCGGCGTCGGAGACCCGTGAGGCGCTGCTGAGCAACGGCACCGTGGACGTCGTCTTCCAGACCTACACGATCACGCCGGAGCGGGCCAAGCAGGTCGCCTTCGCCGGGCCGTACTACTCCTCGGGCCTGTCCCTCGCGGTCAGGAAGGGCACGGCGGGCATCGCCAAGCCGGAGGACCTGAACGGCAAGACCGTCATCGCCGGGGCCAACACCCCGGCCATCCCGGCGATCAAGAAGCTCGCGCCGCAGGCGAAGATCGTGACGTTCGGCAGCGACCCCGAGTGCATGCAGGCGCTCAAGCAGGAGCGCGGCGACGCCTACGTCCAGGACGAGACGCTCCTGGTCGCCAACGCCCAGAAGGACCCCTCGGTCCAGGTCGTCGGCCAGCCCTTCACGTCCGACCCGTACGGCATCGGCCTCAAGCACGGTGACGAGCAGTTCAAGAAGTTCGTCAACGACTGGCTGAAGAAGATCCAGGGCGACGGCCTCTGGCAGCAGACCTGGAAGAACTCCATCGGCACGGTCGTGCAGGGCGAGGCGCCCACCCCGCCGCAGATCGGATCGGTTCCGGGCTCCTGATGTCGGCGATCCTGGATCACCTGCCCGAGTTCTGGGAAGGCCTGATCGTGACCCTCCAGCTCACCGCGGCGTCGTTCCTCGGCGCCGCGGTGGTGGGGCTCGTGATCACGGCCATGCGGGTCAGCCCGGTCGGCGTGCTGCGCGGGATCGGCACGGCCTACGTGGAGACCTTCCAGAACCTGCCCCTGCTGGTACTGCTGGTGCTCGCCGTCTTCGGCCTGCCGGAGATCGGGATCAAGGCCGACCTGCTGGTCACGGCCATCGTGGTCATCGCGCTCTACGAGGCCGCCTACATCGCCGAGGCGCTGCGCTCGGGCGTCAACGCCGTCTCCGCCGGGCAGGGTGAGGCGGCCCGCGCGCTCGGGCTCACCTTCGGCCAATCCCTGCGGCACGTGATCCTGCCGCAGGCGCTGCGCACGGTGATCCAGCCGCTGGGCAACATCTTCATCGCGCTGACGATGAACACCTCGCTGGCGGCCGCGATCGGCGTGGTCGACCTGACCGCCGCGGCCAACCGGGTGAACCTGATGGAGGCCCAGCCCATCCCGATCTTCGTCGGGGCGGGCCTGGCCTACGCGCTGATCGCCGCCTGTGCCGGATTCGTCACCGGGCGGCTCGAACGACGGCTGGTGATGGTCCGGTGAGCAATCTGCTCTTCGACGAGCCCGGGCCACGCGCCCGCCGCAGGATCCGTGTCGCGACCGTGGTGGGGGCGGTCGCGGTGCTCGGCCTGCTGGCGCTGGCCGTACGGCAGTTCGCCGCCAACGGCCAGCTCGACGCCGCCCGCTGGCAGCCGTACGCGACGTGGCCGATGTGGCGCTACCTGCTCGACGGGCTCTGGTCCACCGTGCTGGCGGCGGTCGTGTCGGCCGCGATCGCGATGGCGGCCGGGCTGGCGCTGGCCCTGGGACGGCTGTCGCGGCGGCGCTGGGTGCGCCTGCCCGCCGCCGCGTACGTGGAGGTCGTGCGCACCGTCCCGGCGCTGCTGCTGGTCTACGTCGTGCTGTTCGCGCTGCCCCGCTACGGGCTGGACCTGCCGCTGTTCTGGAAGCTCGTGGTGCCGCTGGCGATCTCGAACGCGGCGGCGTTCGCGGAGATCTTCCGGGCCGGGATCCTGTCCGTCGAGCGCGGCCAGAACGAGGCGGGCCTGGCGGTCGGGCTCACCCACGGCCAGACCATGCGCATGATCGTGCTTCCGCAGGCGGCCCGCCGCGTGCTGCCCTCGATCGTCAGCCAGTCGGTCGGCCTGCTGAAGGACACCTCGCTGGGCTTCGTGGTCAGCTACGCCGAGCTGCTCTACAGCGGCAAGGTCCTGGCGACCTACAACGGCCTGCTCATCCAGACCTACATCATCGTCGCGCTGGTCTACCTGGTGGTCAACGCGTCGCTGTCCAAACTCGCCCGCACCCTCGAAGCCCGCCAACCGCGCGCCCACCGACCGCGAAGGAGACTCGCCCGTGCCTGAACTCGTCCCGCTCACCGGGGGAGGTTCCGGATACGTCCCGCTCGCCGAGGTGGTCCGCTCCGGGTTCACCGAGAGCGTGCACTTCGGCAGCGCCGTCGCCCTCGCGCCCGACGGCGGCACCGCCGTCGCCCTCGGCCGGGTCGACGACCCGGTGCTGCCGCGCTCGTCGGCCAAGCCGTTCCAGGCGCTCGCGTGCCTGCTGTCCGGAGCCGACCTGCACGGCCCGCGCCTGGCCATCGCCGCCGGCAGCCACACGGGTGAGGACTTCCACGTACGGCTGGTCGCCGAGATGCTCGGCGAGGCGGGACTCGGCTTCGACGCCCTCGGCTGCCCCGCGGACTGGCCGGAGGACGAGGCCACCCGGCACGCGCTGATCCGCGCCGGCCTGACCGCGTCGCGTGAGCGGATGAACTGCTCGGGCAAGCACGCCGCGATGCTCGCCGCGTCCGTGGCCTCCGGCTGGGAGGCCGGCTCCTACCTCGACCCGGGCCATCCCGTGCAGCAGCGGGTCCGCGGCGTGGTCGAGGAGCTGTCGGGGGAGAAGACGGCCCACGTCGCCGTCGACGGGTGCGGCGCCCCGCTGTTCGGGCTGTCGCTGACCGGGCTGGCACGGGCCGTACAGGGCCTGGTCCTCGCCGCGCCCGGGACGGCGCCGCGGGCGGTCGCCGACGCGATACGCGAGTATCCCGAGTACGTCGGCGGGACCGGCCACGTCAACACCTCCCTGATGCGGGCACTGCCCGGGGCGGTGGCCAAGGGCGGCGCCGAGGGCGTGCTCGTCGTCGCGCTGGCCGACGGGCACGCGGCGGCGGTCAAGGTCATCGACGGGAGCCCGCGGGCCACGACCGCGATCGCGCTGGCCGCCCTCCGGGCGGCGGGGGGCGACGTCGCGCCGGCCGAGGAGTTCGCGAGTGTCGCGGTGCTGGGCGGGGGCGTCCCGGTCGGCGAGATCCACGCTTTGGGGGAAAAATGAGCCTTACCTATGAGATCTGCATCGACAGCACGGCGGGCGCGCTGGCGGCCGAGCAGGCCGGAGCGCACCGGGTCGAGCTGTGCTCGGCCCTCTTCGAGGGCGGTCTCACCCCGACCCTCGGCACCGTCGAGGCGACCCTCGCCGCGGTCTCGTCGATCCGCGTCCACGTGATCATCCGCCCCCGTGGCGGTGACTTCATCTACGACGAGTACGAGGTCGCGGCCATGGAACGCGACGTGGCGGAAGTCCGGGAGGCGGGCGCGCAGGGCGTGGTGATCGGGGTGCTGACGCCGTCGGGCGAGGTGGACGTCGAGGTGGCCAAGCGGCTGATCGACGCCGCCAGAGGGCTCTCGGTCACCTTCCACCGGGCCTTCGACATGACCGCCGACCCGTTCGCCGCTCTCGACACGCTCGCCTCGCTGGGAGTCGACCGGGTGCTCACCTCCGGCCAGGACGTCACCGCGCTGGAGGGGGCGCCGCTGATCGCGTCCCTGGTCGAGCGGGCGGGCGACGGCCTGATCGTCATGCCCGGTGGCGGCATCACACCCCGCAACGTGAGCCGCGTGGTGGAGGCGACGGGGGTCAAGGAGATCCATTTCGCCGCCCTCGTGGACGCGCCCAGCCCCGCCGTCCACCGCAACCCCCACCCGTTCATGGGCGGCGAGCTGCGCCAGCCCGAGTACGCCCGCCTGGTCACCTCCCCGGGCCTGGTCTCCGAGGTGATCGCCGCCTCGGGGGCCTGACCGGCCGGGACCACCCACCCGTCCGGCCGGGCTCCGCGTTCGCCGGCGGACGCTCGACCCGGCCGGACGGCACGGGTTCGGTCACTCGTCCGTGACGTACGGGTGGGTGAGGAATTCGAGGGAGTGCCCGTCGGGGTCGTCGACGTACACGCCCCGGCCGCGGTGGCGGTGGTTGATCTGCTGGGGCTCCGTATGGCCCGGATCGCCCCAGTGGAGCAGCCCGCGCTCGGTGATCCGGGCGTAGATCTCGTCGAACTCGTCCTCGGCGACCAGGAAGGCCAGGTGCTGCATGACGATCCGGTCGGAGGCGACGATGGAGTCCGCGTAGTCCACCGTCACGCCGTTGGCGAGCGGGACGGCGGCGAACGGCCCGTAGGCCCGGGGCTCGGGCGCGCCGAGCAGACCGGTGAGAAAACGGGCGGAGGCGAAACGGTCACTGCTGTGCACGATGGTGTGGTCGAGCTGCGCTGGCACGGAACCTCCCGGTTGTCAGCCTCGGAATGGCCTTGCCCTCCTGACGTTACGGCCCCGGCCCCGCCTCCGGCATCGGACCTTCGGCCTACGTCCAAGGGCGCGCCGGATCCGGGGCCGGGGCCGCCGCGGGGAATCGGCCCGCGGCGCACCGCGTCCGGGAGCACGCGGGCCGCGGACCGGGAGCATGCGGACCACGATCCGGGAGCATGCGGGCCGCGGTCCGGGAGCATGTGGGCCACGGTCCGCCTTCCGGACCGGCCCGGGAAAACGTCGGCGCGATCTTCTAGGCTGGGCCCATGGCACGAGCTAACGACGCTGTGGCGTCCGCCCTGGAGGAATACGCCGAGCTGTTCGCGATGACGGGCGGCGACGCGTTCCGGGTGCGCAGCTACCAGAAGGCCGCCAAGGCGATCGCGGGATTCCCCGAGGACATCGCGGCCACGGCCGTGCGGAGCGTGCCGGGGGTTGGCGAGGCGATCGCCAAGAAGGTCGAGGAATACCTCGAGAGGGGGAGTTTCCGCCAGCTCGACGACCTGCGCGGGAAGGTCCCCGGCGGGGTGCGGAGGCTGACCCGGATCGCCTCGCTCGGGCCGAAGAAGGCCGTCTTCCTCTTCCAGGAGCTCGGCATCGACTCCCCCGAGGCCCTCGCCGAGGCCATCGGGCAGGGGCGGCTCAAGGGGCTGAAGGGCTTCGGCCCCAAGACCGAGGAGAACCTGCTCAAGGGCATCGAGCAGCTGGAGCAGACCAGCGCCAGGGTGCACACCGGCGTGGCCATGGACCTGGCCGAGCGGATCATCGCCTCGCTGTCGGCCGAGCGGATCGCCTACGCCGGGTCGCTGCGCCGGATGAAGGACACCATCGGCGACATCGACATCCTCGCCGTCGGCCCGGCGAGCCTGATGGACGACTTCAAGAGCCGGCCGTATGTCGCGGAGGTCATCGCCTCGGGCGAGAAGAAGACCTCGATCCGCACCACCGAGGGCATCCAGGTGGACCTGCGCGTGGTCCCGGCCGAGTCGTGGGGCGCCGCGATGCAGTATTTCACCGGCTCCAAGGAGCACAACGTGCACCTGCGCGAGATCACGGTGAAGAAGGGCTGGAAGCTCTCCGAATACGGCCTGTTCGACGGGGACCGGGTGATCGCGGCCGAGCGCGAGGAGGACATCTACCAGGCGCTCGGCATGCCGTGGATCCCGCCGCCGCTGCGCGAGGACGGCGGGGAGATCACCACCGCCCTCAGGGGCGAGCTGCCCGTGCTCGTCACCCTGGACGACATCCGGGGCGACCTGCACACCCACACCGACCTGACCGACGGCATCGCCTCGCTGGAGGACATGGTCGCGGCGGCCCGCGCACGCGGGCACTCCTACTACGCCGTGACCGACCACGCGCCCGACCTGGCGATGCAGCGGATGACGCTGGACAAGGCGCTGGAGCAGCGCGAGCGGCTCCAGCGGCTTCAGGCGAGCCATCCGGACATGAGGCTGCTGCACGGCACCGAGCTCAACATCGCCCCCGATGGCTCGGTCGACTGGCCGGCCGAGGTCCTGGCGGGCTTCGACGTGTGCGTGGCGAGCGTGCACTCGCACTTCACCCAGTCACGTGAGGAGATGACCCGCCGTTTCATCGCCGCCTGTGAGAACCCGCACGTGCACATCATCGGCCACCCCACCACCCGCAAGATCGGCGGGCGTCCGCCGGTGGACGCCGACTGGGAGGCGGTGTTCCGCGCTGCCGCCCGCACCGGCACCGCGATGGAGATCGACTCCTTCCCCGACCGTTCCGACCTCCCCTCCGACCTGGTCCGGCTGGCACGCCACCACGGCGTGAAGTTCTCCATCGACAGCGACGCCCACGCGGTGCCCCACCTGGCCAACCAGCGGTTCGGCATCGGCATCGCCCAGCGCGCCTGGCTGACCGCCGACGACGTGATCAACACCTGGCCCCTGGAGCGGCTGCTAGCCTTTCTGGGTCGCTGAGAGTCACAGAAGCGTGACCCCTCTTCGCAAATTACATTCTTTTTTGGTAGGAAATAGATGTAAGGGAAGGAGAGGTGCCGCATGCCGTACGAGGACCTGAACGACGAGGCCGTCTACCAGCGCACCCGCGCCGAGCAGCTGGCCCGGGGCAGGCGCGACCGGCTCCGGCTCGCGGCCGTCGACGGGGAGCCGGTCCCCGGGGAGGGCGCCCCGGGGATCGTCAAGCCGCTGCCGCCGGAGACGTTCATCGCCCACGGCACCAACGCCGAGATGCGCTGGGAGGCGATGCGCGACGTCGGCTACCACGTTCCCAACGACCGTTTCTTCGTCCGCAACCACACCTCGACCCCGATCATCGACGCCGCGACCTGGCGGCTGGAACTGCACGGCGCGGGGCTGCGCAACCCCCGCGGCTTCGGCTACGAGGAGCTTCTCGCGCTGCCCGCGGTGACCCAGGACGTGGCGATCGAGTGCGCGGGCAACGGCCGGAGCTTCTTCGCCGCCCAGCAGGGCGAGGAGATCTTCGGAACACCCTGGCGGCTGGGCGGCATCGGGGTGGCCCGCTGGCGCGGGGTGCCGCTGGCCACGGTGCTGGAGCGGGCCGGGCTCACCCCCGACGCCGTCGACGTCATGCCGCGCGGGCTCGACGCCGGCTACGTGGCCGACGGGGTCGACTACGGCCGGGTCCGCCGCCCGATCCCGGTGTCCAAGGCGCTCAAGGACGTCATCCTCGCCTACGAGATGAACGACCAGCCGCTGCCGCCCGACCACGGCCACCCGGTGCGGCTGATCGTCCCCTCCTGGATCGGGCTGGCCTCGATCAAGTGGGTGGGCGACATCGAGGTCTCCACCTCACCGCTGGCCTCGCCGTGGAACACCGAGTTCTACCGGATGTTCGGCGACGCCTACCCGCCCGAGGGCGGCGCCCCGCTGACCGCCCAGGGGATCAGGAGCGCCTTCGAGCTGCCCTGGGACGCCACGCTTGCGGCCGGACGCCCGCACGTGCTGCACGGACGGGCATGGTCGGGCAACGGCCGGATCGCCGGGGTGGAGGTGAGCTTCGACGGCGGCGCCACCTGGCACCGCGCCCACCTCCGCGGCCCGCACGTCGTGCCGGCCTGGACCCGCTGGCACATCACCTGGAACCCCCAGCGGACCGGCCCGCACACCCTGCTCGCCCGGGCCACCGACGAGACGGGCGCGGTCCAGCCCCTGCGGGCCACGCACAACGACTACGGCTACCTCTTCGACGCCGTCGTGCGCCATCCCGTGACCGTCGTGAACGAATGATCGGAAACGCCGCCGACTCACGGACCCCACCGATCGCGGGGCGATTCCATACACAACTCTTACCTCTCCGCAAGGGCATGGAATTCCCCCTGTACGGCGCGCGTATCGGGTGATCGGGCGGGCTCCGCGCAAGGGCTCACGGCCGGGCCACCCGGCTCCGTCTGAAAGACTCCCAAGGTCGCCCGGGGGAAACGAGGCGGAAACGTTCCGGGGCGATGATGGCCGTATCCATCTCACCGCTCTCCGCGAGGAGGCTCAATCGATGCGCCAGCTGACCGCACTCGACGCGCAGTTCCTGCATGCCGAATCGGCGACCACCGCGGCCCACGTCGCAGGGGTGGCGATCCTCGACCCTGCCGGGGCTCCCGGGGGTGCCGTCACGCGGGCCGCTCTGATCGAGCTGCTGCGCGAGCGCCTGCATCTCGCCCCGACACTGAGCCTGCGCCTGGCCGACGTGCCGTTCGGCCTGGACCACCCCTACTGGACGGAGGTCCCCGACCTCGACGTCGCCGACCACGTCCACGAGGTGACCCTCCCCCTGCCCGGCGACGAGGCGCAGCTCGCCGAGGTGATCGCCCGGATCCACGAGCGGCGGCTGGACCGGACCCGGCCGCTCTGGGAGATGCACCTGATCCAGGGCCTGACCGGCGGCCGGACCGCCCTCTACGCCAAGGTCCACCACTGCGCCATCGACGGGGTGTCGGGCGCGGAGACCCTCGCCGCCCTGCTGGACCTCACCCCCGAGCGCCGTGTGGTCGACCCGCCGGCCGCCCCGGCGGCGACCACCGCCCTCGGTCCGGTCACGATGCTCGCGGCGGCCGTGACCCGCTCGGTGGCCCACCCGGCCAGAGCACTGCGCTCGCTGGGCAGGATGGCGGCCGACCTCGACGCGATCCCGGTGGCCGCGGCGCTGCCCGGGGCCCGGACGGTGGCCGCCGCGACCCGGATGATCTGGGGGGACCACCGGGAGCTGCCGGAGACGCCCTCCCTGTCCGCCCCGCGCACGCCGTTCAACGGCCCGATCGGCGCCCGACGGCGCTTCTCCTACGGCTCGATCCCGCTGGCGGACGTCAAGCGGGTCGCCGGGGTCTTCGGGCTCAGCGTCAACGACGTGGTCATGACGCTGTGCGCCTCGGCGCTGCGTTCCTGGCTCCGCGAGCACGGCTGCCTGCCGGACCGGCCGCTGATCGCCGCGGTCCCGGTCGCGGTCCGCACGTCGAGTGCCCGGGACGTGGTCGGCAACCAGCTCTCTGTCATGATCACCCCGATGCCGACCGATCTCGCCGATCCCCTCGACCGCCTGCGGGTCATGGGGCGGACGATGCGCGCGGCCAAGCGGCGCTTCGCCGGCTCCCCCGCCACCTGGCTGGGCGAGCTGTCCTCGATGCTGCCCGCGGCCGTCGCCGCGCGCGCGACCTCCACGATCTTCCGGCTGGCCTCGATCGTGCTGCCGCCGATCAACCTGATCGTCTCCAACGTCCCCGGGCCCCAGCTCCCGCTGTATCTGTGCGGGGCCCGGGTGCTCGCCTACTACCCGATGTCGGTGCTGACCGACCTGAGCGGCGGGGTCAACATCACCTGCTTCTCCTACGACGGCTCGCTGGACTTCGGCATCCTCGCCTGCCCCGACCGGGTGGAGGACGTGTGGCGGCTGATGGGTCACCTGCAGGAGGCCATGGACGAGCTGAGGGAGCTGGCCGAGCCGGCCGAGCCCCGAACGGCCCGGGAGGCCGTCCCCGCCTGAGGCGGAGCGCCCGGCCGGGGGCGGAGCTCATCCCAGGGCGTGGGCGATCAGCTCGGCGACCGCGTCGGGATCGATGTGGTGGCCGGTGAGCTGGCAGAGGTTCTCCTGGTAGAGCAGCACCGCGGCGAAGGTGACCGCGGCCACCTCCAGCCGGGCGGCGTCGCCGCGCGCCGTGGGCAGCGCCAGCTCCAGCGCGAACCGGGCCCGCCGGATGATCTCACCGTTCAGGCGGCCGAGCCGGTCGCGGACCGAGCCGTGCGTGTCCGCCTCGCGGAACAGGATGCGGCGCATCGCCGGGGAGGCGCTGAGCGGCAGGCGCCGGGCCAGCCGCGACAGGGTCCCCGCCGCGTCGCCGGGGACGGCCTCCACCTCGGGGAGCTCCTCCACGAGCGTGCGCTCGTCGATCAGCGCGACGAGCACGTCGATCTTCTTGGGGAAGTAGTGGAAGACGAGCCCCTTGGGCACGCCGGCCAGCCGGGCGATCTCCGCCGTGGGCGTCGCCTCGTAGCCGCCCCCGGCGAACAGCTCTTCGGCGGCGTCGAGGATACGGGTGCGCGTGCCGGGATCCGAGGCGTCACGCGCGCGCCCGGACCTGCCGGAGCGCTGTCTGAGGCTGGCCACAGCCCGACCATAGCCCCCGGCCAGGCCGGATTTCCATGCCACCGGGGAGAGAGCGCCGTACGCACGCCGTAACGGGACCGTGTGCGTGCCGTAGCCGTACGCGCGCCGCACCGGTGAGGCGGGTGCCGTGCCGTACGGGCGAGGCGGGTGCGTGCCGTGCCGTGCCGGGGACGGGGTACCACGTCGTAGCCTTGATGCGGTCACGTATCATTTGAAACACGGATGTCTCAAACGAAACGGAGATGAGTGGTGGCTGTAGGCCGCGACCAGATCATCACCCTGGCGATACAACACCTGAACGAGGACCCGACCGCCTCCATGGCCCAGCTCGCCGAAGCCACCGGGGTCAGCCGCGCCACGCTCCACCGGTACTTCGCCGGCAAGGAGGAGCTGCTCGTGGTCCTCGGCAGCAGGGCGCTCGACGGGTGGGAGCGGGTGCAGCGGCAGGCCGCGATCGAGGAGGCCGCCGCCTCCGCCGACCCCGCGCGCATCACCACCGCCCTGCACGAGCTGCTCACCGGCCTGGTGAACGACGTGCAGGAGCACGGCTTCGCGCTGACCGAGCACGTCATGACCAAGCTGCCCGGGCTGCAGGAACGCGCCGACGAGCTGGAGGAGCGCGAGATCGCCTTCTACCTGGCCGCCCAGCGGGCGGGCGTGCTCCGCCCCGACCTGCCGGTCAGGTGGATCAGCAACACCGTGTACGGCCTGCTCGTCGCCGTACGCGAGAGCCTGCGGCGGGGCGACGTCGCACGCAGGGACATCGAGCGGACGCTGCTGGAGACCTTTCTCCGGGGGACCTCGTGACGCGCAACCCGGAACCGTCCGCCGGCGACCCCGTGACGCGCAACCCGAACCCGTCCACCGGAGACCCCGTGACGCACAACCTGGAACCGTCCGCCGGCGACCCCGTGACGTGCAACCCGAACCCGTCCGCCGGCGACCCCGTGACGTGCGCCCCGGAGCCGGGGTCGGCGGTCGGCGCGCCACCGCACCCACGCCGCTGGGCGGGGCTCGGCGTCCTGTCCGCGAGCCTGCTGCTGGTGGTCATGGACATGACCGTCCTCAACGTGGCGCTGCCCGCGATCTCCGCCGACCTGAGGCCGGACTCGGTGCAGCTGCTGTGGATGGTGGACGTCTACGCGCTCGTGCTGTCCGGGCTGCTGGTCACCCTGAGCGCGCTGGGCGACCGGTGGGGCCGCAAGCGGATGCTGCTCACCGGATTCGCGATCTTCGGCCTCGCCTCGGTCGGGGTGCTGGCGGCCGACAGCCCCGGCGAGGTGATCGCGGTACGGGCGCTCCTCGGCATCGGCGGCGCCATGATCATGCCTTCCACGCTGTCGATGATCCGCAGCCTGTTCACCGACCCGAGGGAGCGGGCCACCGCGCTGGGCGTCTGGTCGGCCATGGCCGCGCTCGGCGCCGCGCTGGGGCCGATCCTCGGCGGAACCCTGCTGGAGAGGTTCAGCTGGCACTCCGCGTTCCTGGTGAACGTCCCGGTGATGGCCGCGGCGATCATCGCGGGGCTCCTGCTGCTGCCCGAGTCCCGCAACCCGCGTCCGGGCCGCTGGGACGCGGTGGCCACCGTGCTGTCGATCGTGGGCATGGTCGCCCTGGTGTGGGCGATCAAGCACTTCGGCAAGGACGGGCTCGGCGACCCCGGCGCGCTGATCGCCCTCGCCGTCGCGGCGGTGACACTCACCTGGTTCGTCAGACGCTGCCTCGACCGGCCCGATCCGCTGCTGGAGGTCCGCCTGTTCGGCCGTCCCTCCTTCACCGCGGGCACCGTCGCGGCGCTGACCACCTCCATCGCGATGGCCGGGATGATGCTGCTGGTGGCCCAGTGGATGCAGCTGGTGCAGGACTACTCCCCGCTGGAGACGGGGGTGCGGCTGCTGCCGGCCGCGGCCGGCGCGGGGCTGGTCTCGCCGCTCGCCCCCAGCCTGGCCGGCCGGCTCGGCCCCCGGGCGGTGCTGGCCGGAGGTCTCGCCGTCGCCGCCGCCGGGTTCCTCGTGCTTCCCGTCGCGCCGGCCCCTCTCCCCTACCCGGCCGTGGCCGCGGCGCTCCTGCTGATCGGCGCCGGCATGGGGTCGCTGGCGATCGCCTCGGCGGTCATCATGTCCGGCGCGCCGCCCGAGAAGGCCGGCAGCGCCGCCGCGATCGAGGAGACCAGCTACGAGCTGGGCGGGGCACTGGGCGTGGCCGTCCTCGGCAGCGTCGCCGCGGCGGTCTACCGCAACGAGCTCACGCCGGCCGAGCTGGCCGCGGGGGGCGTCACCGGCCAGGCCGCCGAGGTGGTCCGCGAGTCGCTGGGCGGGGCGCTGGAGGTGACCGGGGCCGTGGGCCGGGCCGGGACCGAGCTCGCCCGGCAGGCCCAGGCCGCCTTCACCGACTCGCTGGTGGTGACCGGCGCGGCCGGCGGCGGCCTCATGCTGGCCGCCGCCGTCGCGGTCTGGCTGCTCACACCGCGCGACATGGATCTGTCCGGCGGGCACTGACCGTCCCGTACGGCGCCCGCCGGGTGCCGGTGTCCCGCCGATCGGTACGCGCCACCGGCCGGCGGGCGCCTCCGGCCGTGAGGCCACCTGGACCGGCGAGCAGCTCCGGCCGTGAACCACCCTGGACCGGCGAGCAGCTCCGGCCGTGAACCACTTTGGACCGGCGAGCAGCTCCGGCCGTGAACCACTTTGGACCGGCGAGCAGCTCCGGCCGTGAACCACTTTGGACCGGCGAGCGGCCCCGGGCGTGAACCACCGGCACCCGGCGGGCTCACTTCGCCCCGACGGAGTCGAGCAGCATCGGCAGCGCACGGCGGAGCTCCCTGTTCCAGTAGGTCATGTTGTGGCGGCCGCCGTAGAAATGGGTCTCGACGGGGATGCCGAGCTCCTTGAGCCGGCCGGCGAAGGCCCTGGAGGCCTTGCCGGCCAGTTCCTCGGTGATGTCGCCGAACAGCTCGCCCCGCCTCTTCCGGCCGTCACCGGCGGCCACGTAGAGCCGGACCCCGCGGAGCCGGCCCGCCAGGTGGTAGGGGTCGTGGGCCCGCCAGACCTCGCGGTCGCCGCGGGGGTCACCCCAGATGCGCTTCCAGTCGGTGCCGAAGCAGCCCGCCGTGGTGCCGAGGAAGACGGCCACGTCGGCCCCGGGCATGAGGGTGTGCACCGCGCCGCTGAAAGAGGCCGCGGCCCTGAAGCTCCCGGTCGCGGCGTAGAGCATCGCTCCCTGGCCGCCCATGGAGTATCCGGCGACGGCCCGCTCCCCGCTCGCGGCGTACCGGCTCTCCAGCAGGGGCAGCAGTTCCTTCAGGTGGTAGGTCGCCCACCGGGGCGGGCCCCCGTCGCCGCCGTTGTACCAGTCGGAGTAGCTGCCGCACTTGCCCCCGTCGGGCATCACCACGATGACCTGCTCGTTCTCGGTCATCTCCTCGACATCCGACTTCGACCATCCCTGGTAGCCGTCGAGACCGCCGTGGAGCAGCCAGAGCGCCGGCCAGGTTCTGCCGGAATCCCTGGACCAGCCTTTGGGCAGCAGCAGCCTGACCGTGGTGACGTCGTCGAGGGCCTTGGATCGGAGGGTCAGCTCCATCCGTCGTTCGCCGAGCCGCCGCTCCTTGACCACCTCGACGTCGCCGGAGGTCTCCGGCGTCCGCGTGGAGGCCGAGGCGCCGGCTGAGGCACTGGCCGGGACGCCGGCCGGGACCCCGACCGGCCCGGAGACCGCGTGGCGCTGGTTGGTGAGGAGGGCGATGGCGGCGGCCACGACGAGGACGGTCAGCCCGCCCGCGATCACAGCGCCGACGAAGAATCCGCGTAGCCGTGAACCGGGTGCCATGAGAGCCTCCGACAGTCCTTATTGACGTCGCACATAATAACTGCCCACCGCTTGCCGGGGATGCCCGCGAAGTGCGCGATTATTCAGCAAATAGGCTGAGAACCATGAGCCTTTCTGAGCTGAACCTCTTCCCGCTCTGCCTGGGTGGCAACGTATTCGGCTGGACCGCGGACCGCGACGCCTCGTTCGCCGTCCTGGACGCCTACGTCGAGGCCGGCGGCAACTTCGTCGACACCGCCGACGTCTACTCCGAGTGGGTTCCCGGACACTCCGGCGGGGAGTCGGAGACGATCATCGGGGAGTGGATGGCCTCCCGCGGCAACCGCGGCCAGATCGTGGTGGCCACCAAGGTCGGCTCGCTGCCCGGCCGGCCCGGCCTGTCCGCGGCCAACATCCGCGCGGCCGCCGAGGACTCGCTGCGGCGGCTGCGGACCGACCACATCGATCTGTACTGGGCGCACATCGACGACGCCGGGACCCCGCTGGAGGAGACCCTCGGCGCGTTCGACTCCCTGATCCGCGAGGGCAAGGTCCGCAACATCGGCGCCTCCAACTACGGCCCCGAGCGGCTGGCCGAGGCGCTGGCGATCTCCGATCGGGACGGCCTGGCCCGCTACGGGGTGCTGCAGCAGCCGTACAACCTGGTGGAGCGCGACTACGAGGGCCCGCTGCGCGACGTGGTGATCGCCGAGGGGCTGACCAGCACGCCGTACCACGGGCTGGCCCGTGGATTCCTGACCGGCAAGTACCGGCCCGGCGTCGAGGTGGACAGCCCCCGCGCGGGCCAGGCCTCGGCGTATCTGAAGACCGAGCGCGGCCCCCGGGTGCTGGAGGCCCTGGACAAGGTGGCCGCCGCCCACGACGTCGCCCCGGCGGCCGTCGCGCTCGCCTGGCTGGCCGCCCAGCCCACGGTGGCCGCGCCGATCGCCAGCGCCCGCGACGTCGAACAGCTCAGGCCGCTGCTCGCCGTCGCCGGGCTGACCCTGAGCGAGGACGAGCTGGCGATGCTGGACGTGGCGTCCCGCTGACGCCGTACGGCGGGGGCCCGGCCGTGTCGCGGCCGGGCCCCCGCCCCGGGTCGTGCCGAGCGGCCGGCTCAGAGCCGGGCGGTCCGCTCACCGCCCGGAACCGCGCCCTCCAGCTCAGGTCCGGGTCGCCCCTCACTGCCGGACAGTCCGGCTCAGTGCCGGGACGTCCGCTCGGAACCGGGCGGTCCGGCTCAGTGCTGGGTGGCCTTCTCCGCGCCGATGCCGGTCAGCGAGCGGACCTCGATCTCGGCGTACTTGGCCGGGTTGTACTCCTTGCTGAGCCGCGCGCCGACGAATCCGGCCAGGAATCCGATCGGGATCGAGACGAGGCCGGGGTTGCTCAGCGGGAACCAGGCGAAGTCGGCGTCCGGGAACAGCGCGGTGGCGCTGCCCGACACGACCGGCGAGAAGACCACCAGGATCAGCGCGGAGACCAGGCCTCCGTAGATGGCCGAGACCGCGCCGGCGGTGTTGAACCTCTTCCAGAACAGGCTGTAGAGGATCGCGGGGAGGTTGCCGGAGGCGGCCACCGCGAAGGCCAGCGCGACCAGGAAGGCCACGTTCTGCCCCTGCGCGAGGATGCCGAGCCCGATGGCAACCGCGCCGATGACGAAGGCGGAGATCCGGGCGACCAGGACCTCCTGCTTGTCGGTGACGTTGCCCCGCTTGAAGACGTGGGCGTAGAGGTCGTGGGCGAAGCTGGAGGAGGAGGCCAGCGTCAGACCGGCGACGACCGCCAGGATCGTGGCGAACGCGACAGCCGCGATGACGGCCAGCAGGATCGTGCCACCCACCTCGCCGAAGATGGCGTTGCCGACCGCCTCGGCGAGCATCGGCGCCGCGGTGTTGCCCGCCTTGTCCTGCGCCACGATCGCCTTGCCGCCGACCAGCGCCGCGGCGCCGAAGCCCAGCACGAGGGTGAGCAGGTAGAAGACACCGATGATGCCGATGCCCCAGAGAACCGACTTGCGGGCCTCCTTAGCGGTGGGGACCGTGTAGAAGCGGATCAGGATGTGCGGCAGGCCCGCGGTGCCGAGCACCAGCGCCAGGCCCAGGCTGATCAGGTCGAGCTTGCCGGCCAGGCCCTGTGCCTCGGTGGCGTACTTCCCGCCGGAGTTGAGGAAGGCGTCCCCCTTGCCGCTCTGCGCGGCGGCGTCGCCGAGCAGGGCCGAGAGGTTGAAACCGTACTTGCCGAGCACCAACAGGGTGATCAGGGTCGCGCCGGTCATCAGCAGCACGGCCTTGACGATCTGCACCCAGGTGGTGCCCTTCATCCCGCCGACGACCACGTAGACGATCATCAGCAGGCCGACGCCGACGATGGTGAGCGCCTTGCCGGTCGGAGAGGTGATGCCGAGCAGCAGGCCGACCAGCGCGCCCGCCCCGACCATCTGGGCCAGCAGGTAGAAGATCGACACGACGATGGTGGAGACGCCCGCCGCGGTGCGGACCGGCCGCGGGCTCATCCGGAAGGCCAGGACGTCGGCCATGGTGAACTTGCCGGAGTTGCGCATCAGCTCGGCGACCAGCAGCAGCGCCACCAGCCAGGCGACCAGGAAGCCGATCGAGTACAGGAAGCCGTCGTATCCCGACAGCGCGATGATCCCGGCGATGCCCAGGAAGCTCGCCGCCGACATGTAGTCGCCGCCGATCGCCAGGCCGTTCTGCGCGCCGCTGAAGGACCGGCCTCCGGCGTAGAAGTCGGCGGCGTCCTTGTTGCTGCGGCTCGCCTTGAAGGTGATGCCCAGCGTCACCGCGACGAAGAGCAGGAACAGGATCGTGGACAGCGTCTGGTGACTCATTCGGTCGTCCCCTCGGCCTCGTGGCGGATCTCGTCGGCCACCGGGTCGAGCTTCTTCTCGGCATACCGGGAGTAGGCCCAGGCGATCAGGAACGTCGACACGAACTGGAGCAGACCGAAGATCAGCGCCACGTTGATGTTGCCGAACACCTTGGTGCCCATGAAGTCACGCGCCCACGCGGACAGCACCACGTAGAGCAGGTACCACGCCAGGAACGCCGCCGTCATCGGGAACGCCCAGGAGCGGAAACGCCGCTTCAGCTCCTGGAACCTCTCCTCGCCCTGGATATGTTCGTAAACCGATGAATCATGTTGCCTGGTGGTCACGGGACCTCCCACGAATGTGATCTGGATCACGGATAACGTAGGAGGGGACCGTACCCCGCGAGGAGACCCGTGGCCGGACTCTTCGCCCAGGTGGCACCGGGTCGCGGCCAGTTGGATATGGCTTGCGGTGAAAGGTCCGTCTCATGCGGTGAGCGGTCCACCGGCTCGGACCCGCCGTGCGGAGACCTCTCGGGAAGAGACCTACCACCGGTTCCGGCCCGGCGGCGGGCGCCGCCTCGCCCACCCCACCGATCTTGGGGCGGATGGCCGTCCGCCGGTCCGCGAGGCCGACGCCCGCGTCGTCATCCCAGCCCGTAGGCGATCACGGTAATAACGCCGACCTTTTGAGGCCGATATTTCACGACACAGACGGCAAAACGCCAACGTGATCAACCATGGCAACCGTGACGGGCCTGGGGCTCATGATCACCAGGTATGGCAGGAATATGTTGAGGATAGGCAGTCCTGCCGCTGTCGCCGGACGAGACACGCTGCGAGCCTGGTCATCGACCGGCGGCACCCCTGTGGGAGCCGGTCGCGGCCCACCGCGTGAGCCGGGAGGACCGTCCCAGCATCTCCGCCCGCCCCCATCCCCCTCTGCCCAAGCCTGGCGCAGGCCGCCGCAGGCCTGCCCCGAACGAGAAGGACGACCCGCCATGACCATCTCCTGGCCCGACCTGGTGACCTCGGCAGCCGCCGACGGCGTCTCCGTCCTCGCCAAGGGCGCCGACCAGGACTGGTCCCGCGACGCAGGGGACCTCGACTGGACCTGTCGGCAGACCCTCGACCACATGGCCCTCGGCGTCGTCGGCTACGCGGGACTGCTCATCGCCCAGCCTGCCGACCGCTACATCGCCCTGTTCGCCTCGCTCGACGACCAGGCCCCGATCCCCGCGTGCCTGGAGGGGATCCGGATCTCGGCGACGATCCTCGCCTCGGCCGTCCGCGAGGCCGTACCGGAGGTCCGCGCCTGGCACCCCTACGGGCACTCCGACGGTCCCGGCTTCGCCGCCATGGGCACGCTGGAGATCCTCGTTCACAGCCGCGACATCGCCCTCACCCTCGGGATCGACTGGACGCCCCCGGACGACCTGTGCGCGCCGGTGGTCGAGCGGCTCTTCCCCGATGCTCCGACCGGCCACGATCCGGCGCGCACCCTGCTGTGGTGCACGGGCCGCGCCGCCCTGCCCGGCCTCGGCCGCCGGAAGGAGTGGCAGTGGTACGGCGACGTCCGCTGAGGCCCTCGCAAGCGGCGGCGAGCGGACAGCCGGCCGGGCCACGGGACGGCCGGAGCTCTGATCCCTCAGGAAATGCTCGAGGGTTTCCGCCGCCCGGCGCCCGGGGCTTTCAGCACCGCTTGCCGAACATGCCGCCCACACCCCATGCCCGGGTGAGGGCGGTGGGGACCGACGGCCCTCACCCCACCGTCCGTGGTGGGTGTGTTCGGACGCGCTCGACGTCTCCCCGATCGCTCAGGTAAGAACAGCGCTGACCGCGACCACGCGCCGCACGGCACGGGAACCGGGTAGCGATCACGGCCTCACAGTTCGGCCGTCAGCCGGGCGATCACCCGCATCTTGTTCATGGCGTCCAGGGCGGCGACCTTGTACGACTCCGCGAGGGTCGGGTAGTTGAACACGGCGTTGACCAGGTAGTCGACCGTCCCGCCGCACCCCATGACGGTCTGCCCGATGTGGACGAGCTCGGTGGCCCCCGTGCCGAACACGTGGACGCCGAGCAGGCGCCGGTCCTCGGAGGAGACGAGCAGCTTGAGCATCCCGTACGAGTCGCCGATGATCTGTCCTCGGGCGAGTTCCCGATACCGCGAGATGCCGACCTCGAACGGGATCTTGTCCCGGGTCAGCTCGTCCTCGGACTTCCCGACGAAGCTGATCTCCGGGATCGTGTAGATCCCGATCGGCGCCAGCTCGTGCATCTCCGCCACCGGTTCGCCGCACGCGTGCTGAGCGGCCAGCCGCCCCTGCTCCATCGAGGTGGCCGCCAGCGCCGGGAAGCCGATCACGTCGCCGACCGCGTAGATGTGCGGGACGGGGGTGGCGTAGTTCTCATCCACCTGAATCCGGCCCCGGTCATCGGCGGTCAGCCCGGCCGCCTCCAGGCACAGTTCGGCCGTCTTGCCCTGTCGCCCTGCCGAGTACATCACGCAATCGGCGGGAATCTTCTTGCCGCTTTCCAAGACGGTCAAGGCTCCTCGGGGCCGTCGCTCGACCGCGGCGACGTGCTCACCGAACCGGAATGTGACGGCCAGGTCGCGCAGGTGGTACTTGAGTGCCTCCACGATCTCCAGATCGCAGAACTCCAGCATCCGCTCACGGCGCTCCACCACGGTGACCTTGACGCCAAGGGCCGCGAACATCGAGGCGTACTCGATTCCTATAACCCCGGCTCCGACGACAACGAGCGTTTCGGGCACCCGATCGAGATGCAGGATCGCGTCGGAGTCGATAATCATCTTGTCGTCGAACTCCACGCTGGCCGGACGGGCGGGCGACGTCCCCGTGGCGATCACGATCTTCTTGGCAGTGACCTTCCTCTCCTCGTCGCCGGTGACACCGATGGTGTGCGCGTCAAGGAATCGCCCGGTCCCCTGCAGGACCGTCACATGGTTGCGGCCCAGCTGACTCCGGATCACCTGGATCTCCCGGCCGATCACATGCTGGGTGCGCATCCCGAGATCCGCGACCGTGATCTCTTCCTTGACCCGGTAGCTGGCGCCGTAGAGCTCCCGCTGGTTGAGGCCGGTCAGATAGAGGACCGCCTCCCGCAGCGTCTTCGACGGGATCGTCCCCGTGTTGATGCACACGCCCCCGAGCATGTGCTTCTTTTCCACCACCGCGACCCGCCTGCCGAGTTTCGCCGCGGCGATCGCCGCCTTCTGCCCACCCGGCCCGGAACCCAGGACGAGAACATCGAAGTCCCACATAAGGCCCAGTCTGCGCGCCGCAGGGGACCATGAGAAGGTCTCATGGGTGCGGTCTCCGCCTCACATGTCCCGAAGCTCTCCGGTCGGCAGGTCAGAGGTGTCCGAGCAATCCTGCTATCCGTTACTCGAACGCAGGGACCTTTCCCAGTCGCGAAAACAACTGCGGAGTTCCCGAACCTCCTCATCATCGAGACCGTGGAGGGACAGAGCTTGATCAGGTATGCGCCCCAGCGCGGCCAGGGCTGTCGCGAACATCTCCGTGTCGAACCCCGGATCCGCGTTCATGGCCAAGTCGATCAGCTGACCGGGGTCGTAGCGGCCGCTGCGCAGGACGGCGAACACGTCGACGAAATCCCGGACCTCAGCTCTGCCGTACAGTGCGGCGACCTTGTTGCCCACCGCGTCGTCAGGATGGAGCACGGGACCGATCTCAAGCCGGACCGGCGGGTGGGCACGCCAGTCCACACCCATCTCGATCTTGACCGAGCGGCTGTCACCGTCGGTGATGAGTAAGCGGGCGAAGCCCGGATTCTCCAGCGTCATCTCGGCCTTAAGACCCGCATCGCGATAAGCCGCCACAGCCGCGACCACCGCGGCGTCGAAATCTCCACCCGCCGAAGTGAACAAGTCGACGTCCTCCGACCGGCGGGTGAGGAACCCATGTGCCTGTACGGCATAGCCGCCGGCAAGCGCGAAGCCGAATCGTTCCGTCGCTGCGAGACCGATCCGCGTGGCGAGTTCGTGCAGCGGGTCCATGAACGCTATGCCGCCCGCGCCAGATCCCGAAACCGCGTCTCCCAGGTCTTCCTGGCCTGGGCAGGCAGGTACAGATGCGGCCAGAGGCGGATCAGCGTTTCACGGTTCAGGTAAGCCCGCAGGTCATCGAGATGGGAGGCTTCGCGGATCACTCGTTCGTACATGAGCCCGACGTGGCTGTCGTCCGAAAGATCGTAGACGCGCTGCTCGGACCAGTCCAGGCGAACGGGGAGTCGCACAACACCGGTGAACGGCCCGGCCAGCTCGCTCAGATCGGCAGGCACAAGGTATGTACGGCGACTGGCGTAGCGGGACCTGGTGTTCACACCCCCAGTCTGCCCGCTCGCCTGGGATTTCGCACCGCGACTGACAACTTGTCGGGCTGCTCAGATGGTTTCCCGGCGTGGGCGGGGACCTGCAGGCGAGGCAGTGCCGTCTCCCGGAGTCAGCACCTGAAGAAGAGTTCTCCCCGTACAGCTCGCCTGGTTGAGCCCCGTGAGATAGAGGACCGCCTCCCGCAGCGTCTTCGACGGGATCGTCCCCGTGTTGATGCACACGCCCCCGAGCATGTGCTTCTTTTCCACCACCGCGACCCGCCTGCCGAGTTTCGCAGCGGCGATCGCCGCCTTCTGCCCACCCGGCCCGGAACCCAGGACGAGAACATCGAAGTCCCACATAAGGCCCAGTCTGCGCGCCGCGGGACCTCTCAGCCAGGCCTGGGGTGTTCCGCCATCGTCCGGCCCCGGAGCGCGTGTGCCGCCGCGCAGCAGATGGTCAGCCCGACCACGGCCAGCAGGAGGCGGTAGTCGACGAGCGACACCAGCGCCGCGCCCGCGACCAGGGAGAGCAGCTGGGCGGCTCCGGCCATGGCCTCGAAGGCGGTGGAGACCCGGCCGACGAGGTGGCCGGGGCTACGGCGCTGCACGAGGGTCATCCGGGCCACGCCCGCGAGGGTCAGGCCGGCGCCCGCCATCGTCATCGCGCCCAGCACGGCCGGCTCGGCGGGGACCGCCCACAGCAGGACCGCCGCGCCGTACAGGGCGATGCCCGTGCCGATCGCGAACAGCTCGCCCCGGCGCGTGATCACCGTGGCTCCGCACAGGCCGCCGATGACCGCCCCCATGCCCATCGCGGTGGAGGTGAGGGCGGTGAACTCCGGAGCCCTGCCGAGGCCGTGGTCGATGACCGCGAAGATCAGCGACTCGGTCGCTCCGGCCAGCGTGAACATCAGGCAGAACGCCCCGGCGGCGCGGCGCAGGAACGGGTCGGCGGCCAGGTGCCGGGCTCCGGCCGAGAACTCCTCGCGCCAGCGACCGCACGGTGCGACCGGGACGGGGGAGGGTTTCGGCAGGGCCGCGAAGGCCGCCGCGGCGATGACGAAGGTGGCGGCGTCGAGCAGGACGACGGCGCCGATGCCGGAACTCGTGTAGACGGCCACCCCCAGCAGCGGCCCGACCAGGCGCAGTCCCTGCCGGGTGGTCTGCAGGGCGCCGTTGGCCTCGGCGAGGAGTTCCTCGGGCAGGACGCTCTTCAGCAGGCCGCTCAGGGCCCCGGACACCGCCGCGTAGGAGCAGCCCATGGCCGCCGACACCGGATAGAGCAGCCAGAGGGTGTCCCCGCCGCTCACCGCGGTCAGCGGGGTCAGCGCCGCCGCGGAGAGCAGGCACGCGGCGATGAGGAACCTCCTGCGGTCGACGCGGTCGATCACGTGACCGAAGAGGGGCGACAGGCACAGGGGCAGCGTGAAGAAGAACAGGGTCAGCCCCGCGGCGCCGTTCGAGCCGGTGAGTCTTTTGGCCAGGATCGCCGGGATCAGCAGCAACGAGGCGTCACCCAGCAGGCTGACGGCCATCCCGAGGTAGATGAGCCGGAACCCGCGGTCGCGCAGGACCGCCCGCATCACCGGTGCCCGGCGAGCCGCCGTACGGCCCGGCCGGTCGGGAACACCGGAACGGCGCTGTGGACCATGGAGAACATCTCAAGGCCGGGGACGATCACCGTCAGCACCGGGCACCTGTCGTGTGCGGGGTTCCAGCGGAAGGAGTAGGCCGGCAACCCCGCACGCTCCAGCGTCTCCAGGACCGTGGCGACCTGCGCGCCGACATCCCCCGGCCCCCCGCCGGCGGCCTCCGGGCCCTGCCGATCGGCGGGCGGCGGTGCCGGATGTCCGCCGGCGGCCCCGGAATCCCGGCCGGCGGCGTCCTCCGGTCGCGGGCCGGGCAGGCGCGCGTCGAATGTGAGATGGTCGAGCAGCGGGGCGGGGTCCAGCCTGGCGCAGCGCTCCAGCAGCGGCCACCGCCGCAGGCTCTGCAGCCTGCGGCCCAGGGTGAGGTCCACGCCGAGCGACAGGTTGAACGAGGACTGGATCACCTCGGTGAGCGCGCGCTCCACGGCGTACTCGGGGTCGAGGGAGGCGCCGGAGCCGACCACTCCCGGGTACGGCCCGGCGCGCGAGGGAAGCGCGCAGTAGGCGGGGATGCCCAGGTCGGAGGTGATGTCGATGAGGAGCGGGGGCGCGCCGAGACGGGCCGTCGCCTCGTCGTGGAGGCGGCGCAGGTCGGGTGGGAGGAGATCGGGGCCCAGGGCGGAGAGCCGCGGCCGCTCGTCGAGATACCAGTCGAGGAGGGCGTGGGACAGCGCGTCGCGCTCGACGACCTCCAGCAGGCCGTGCAGGAGCGCCTCCGGCTCGGTGGCCCCGGTGGCCGTGCCGTTGTCGTAGGCGTAGCGGAGGTAGGGCTCGTAGCGCAGGTCGTCGCCGGGGATCGGATGGCTGCGGCAGGACGGCGACCGGGTGAAGGCCGGGTACCACAGCGCGGCCCGCTCCGAGTTGAGGGGTTCGGCCCGCAGGCAGGCGAGGTCGATGTCCGGGTAGTCGCGGGCGAGCCGGTGGATCATCTGCTCCCCGCACAGTTCCGGCTGGGCCACGACGGTGGCGACGGGCACCGCCCGCGCCCGCCGGTGGTCACCGGGGAGCGCGGCCTGGCCCTCCTCGTGCTGGAGGTGCTGCCATGCCTCGAACAGCGCGCTCACCGTGCTCTGCGCGCCGGCCCCCTTGCCGAGGGAGGCGGTGAGCACCCGTCCGGCCGGGTCGCGGAGGGTGCAGCGGTGCACGGGGAACTCCGGCGAGCCGGTGGAGAGGAACTCCGCGGAGAGACCGGCGTCGGCGAGCACCGACTCGATGAGCGACAGCGCCTCGGCGAGACCGATGCACCGCTCGCGCTGGGCGCGCGCCACCACTGTCAGAGCGCGCCCGGCACGGGCCGCGCGGTGAAGAACCGGTCGAGGAGCACCGTCTCGGCGAGGGTGAACGAGAAGCCGTCTTCCAACTGGAAGCCGTCCGGTTTGAGAAGCGACTGACCGTTGGAGTTGCTGTTGCCCATCGCACACCCCTTCACAGCAGTAACTGAAATGTCACTTAATTACTGGACATTTCGACATATGTAATGGATCAAGTCAAGAGGATCGAGGCCGCCAGTCACCCCTGTCGAGGTCGAGCGTCTCAGGGGTGTGCAGCCGGACCATGGTGCGGGCCACACCGGCCGGGATGCGGCCCGGGGTGAGCAGCGACACCACGACCATGACGGCGAAGGCGACCGGCACCGTCCAGGCGGCGGGCTGGGCGAGCAGGGCTCCGGCCAGGCCGGTGTACGGTCCCCCGGCGATGGTCGTCAGCACCGCTCCGCAGGCCAGCCCGCCCCCGACGACCAGCCCCGCCATCGCGCCCGTGGAGGTCAGCCGCCGCCACCAGATGCCCAGCACCAGCAGCGGGCAGAAGGAGGACGCGGCCACCGCGAACGCCAGCCCCACCACGTCGGCGACCGGCAGCGACCGGGCCGAGGCGGCCAGGGCGAGCGGCGCGGTCACGGCCAGCAGGGCCGCCACCCGGAACGAGCGGACCCCGCCCCGGAGGATGTCCTGCCCGATGACGCCCGCGACCGAGACCGTCAGCCCGGAGGAGGTGGACAGGAACGCCGCGAACGCCCCGGCCGTCACCAGGGCGGTCAGCAGGTCCCCCGACACTCCCCCGACCAGCCGTCCGGGCAGCGTCAGCACCACCATGTCGCTGCCGCTCAGCTCCGGGACGTAGATCCGGCCCAGCGCGCCGTAGATGGCGGGCAGCAGGTAGAAGGCACCGAGCAGCGACAGGACCACCAGCGTCGTACGGCGCGCGGCCCGCCCCTCGGGGTTGGTGTAGAAACGGACCAGCACGTGCGGCAGCCCCATGGTGCCCAGGAACGTCGCCAGGATCAGCGAGTAGGTCGAGTAGAGGCCGTACTCCTTGCCGCTGGACAGCGGCAGCGCCCAGGTGGCCGCGTCCCCCGCGCTCAGACCGGGCGCACCGCCCGCCCGCCAGGCCAGCAGCAGGAACACCAGCGGCACGGCCAGCGCGGTGAGCTTGAGCCAGTACTGGAAGGCCTGCACGAACGTGATCGACCGCATGCCGCCCGACATCACGTTCACCGCGACCACGGCCGCCACCAGCAGCCCCCCGGCCCACTCCGGGGCTCCGGTGATGGCCGCCAGCACCAGGCCGGCGCTCTGGAACTGCGGCATCAGATACAGCCAGCCGATCAGCACGACCAGCACGCCGGCCATCCGGCGCACGGCCATCGACTCCAGCCGCGCCTCGGCGAAGTCGGGCAGCGTGTAGGCGCCCGAGCGGCGCAGCGGCGCGGAGACCAGGACGAGCAGCACCAGGTAGCCGCCGGTCCAGCCGACCGGCAGCCAGAGCATGTCGGCGCCGTAGGCGAGGATCAGCCCGGCGATGCCCAGGAAACTCGCCGCCGACAGATACTCCCCGCCGATGGCGGAGGCGTTCCACAGCGGGGAGACCGTACGGGAGGCCACGTAGAAGTCCGAGGTGGTGCGCGACAGCCGGATGCCGAACGCCCCGATCAGGACCGCCGCCAGGACCACCAGCACGACCGCGGTCACGCCGTACGCGGTGTTCATCGGGCCCGGTCCACCAGTTCCGCGAAGTGACGCTCGTTCCGCTCGGCCTGCCGCACATAGAGCCAGGCGCCGATCACGAACGCCGGGTAGATCAGACCGGCCAGCACCACCCACGGCAGGGGGATCCCGAGCAGCCGGGCCTCCCGCAGCTCCGGCACGAGCAGGAACAGCACCGGCAGGCCGCCGACCACGCAGCCCAGCACCGTGCAGACGAACAGCGCCAGACGGAACTGGGTGCGGATCAGCGAGCCCATGTAGACCTCGCCCAGGCGGGTCTGCTCGTCGATCTCACGGGTCACCGGGTAGCGGGGGTGGCGGGCGGCCATGGTGCGGGGGCTGGTCACGACCTCGCGGCGCGGCCGGTCGGTCTCCTTGCGCGGCCGTTCCACCGCCCGGGTGAGCCGGTCGGCCATCCGGCGCCGCGGCTCCGCGCCCTGGCGAGGCCCGGCCCCCTGGCGCGGCTCGGCCTCCTGCCGGGAGCCCGCCTCCCGCGGATCGCTCTCCCCGGGCGTCCCCGTCTCCTCCCGCGGCGTCTCCTCCCGCGGCTTCTCCTCACCGGGCGCGGGTTCCCGGCGAGGCCCGCTCTCCTCGCCGCGATCGGATCCGGCCTCCCGTCCATGCCTGGGCTCCCGGTCCGGCGCGGATCCGCGGTTCTCCTCGCTCATTCCGGTCGCCCCTTGCGCGCCCGGCGGACCAGCAGGTCGCGCAGCTCACGGGTATGGCGGCGGCTGACCGGGATCTCGGTCTCGCCGATGCGGACCACGCAGCGGCCCGAATCGATGTGCAGCTCGTCGATGTGCTTGACCGCCACCAGGTGGCTGCGGTGCACCCGGACGAACCCGGCCGAGGACCAGCGCTCCTCCAGCGTGGCCAGCGAGATGCGGACCAGATGGCTGCCGCCGGCGGTGTGCAGGCGCGCGTAGTCGCCCTGCGCCTCGACGTAGCGGACCTCGGTGCTGGCCACGAACCGGGTGACGCCGCCGAGCTCCACCGGGATGGTGCCGGGATCGGTACGGCCCCCGCCGTCGCTGTCGGGCAGCTCAGCCGAGACGCACACCCGCCGGATGGCCTCGGCGAGCCGCTCCGGCCGGACCGGTTTGAGCAGGTAGTCCTCGGCCTTGATCTCGAACGCGTCCACCGCGTGTTCCTCGTAGGCGGTCACGAACACCACCCGGGGCGGGTTGGCGAACTGCGACAGCAGCCTGCCGAGCACCACCCCGTCCAGGCCGCGCATCCGGATGTCGAGGAAGACCGCGTCGATCGGCCGCCCGTCGGCGATCGCCCGGTCCAGGACACGCAGCGCGGCGGCCCCGTCCCTGGCGAGGGAGACCTCCCCGATACGGGGATCGTCACGCAGCAGGTAGGCCAGGTCCTCCAGCGCGGGGAGCTCGTCGTCCACCGCCAGGACACGCAGGCCGGTCACGGTCACTCCTCCGGGTCGGTCACCTGTGAACCCCGAACGCTCACGTGTGAATCCCTAGAGGGTGATGAATCAGACATCAGGTGTCAACAGTTCCCGGCTCGCGGAGAGTGTCGACCAGGTCCCGATGTCGCACAGCATCCAGCAGAGCGGCACCATGAGCGCCGGCATCACGCAATCGCCGCGACACAGGCGGCTCCACGAGCGTCGACCGGCTCAGGGGGTGTCAGCGGGCTGAGACGCCCGGACGGTACTTCGGCAGGCGGACGCTGACCTTGGTGCCGGCGCCCTTTCCCGTCTCGGCCACCAGGCCGTACTCGTCGCCGTAGACCTGGCGCAGCCGCTCGTCCACATTGGCCAGGCCCACGCCCCCGGCCCCGGAGCGCTCGTCGGCGTCACCGGCCAGGATGCGGCGCAGGCGGTCCGGCTCCATGCCGACGCCGTCGTCCTCCACGCTGATCCGGCACTCGGCGCCCGCGTCCTCGGCGATGATCGAGATACGGCCGACGCCGGGCTTGCTCTCCAGACCGTGCCGGACGGCGTTCTCCACCAGCGGCTGCAGGCACAGGAACGGCACGGCGACGGCGAGCACCTCCGGGGCGATCCGCAACGTGACCTGGAGCTGGTCGCCGAAGCGCGCGCGTTCCAGAGTGAGGTAGCGGTCGATGGAGTGCAGTTCCTCGGCCAGCGTGGTGAACTCGCCGTGCCGCCGGAAGGAGTAACGGGTGAAGTCGGCGAAGTCCAGCAGCAGCTCGCGGGAGCGGTCGGGATCGGAACGGACGAAGCTCGCTATGGTCGTCAGCGAGTTGTAGATGAAATGCGGGGAGATCTGCGCGCGCAGGGCCCGGACCTCGGCCTCCATCAGCCGCGTCCGGGACCGGTCGAGCTCGGCCAGCTCCAGCTGGGAGTCCACCCAGTTCGCCACCTCGTGAGTGGCCCGTACCAGGCCCGCCGAGGCGTGCCCGCCGTAGGCCGCCATCGAGCCGACCACCCGGCCGTCCGTGGTGAGCGGCACCACGACCGCGAACCTGATCGGGCACTCGGGGAGCTCGCACGAGACGACCTCCGGGCCGAGCACCTGGGTCCGGCCGCCGGCGAGGGTCTTGGCGGCGTGCGTGAACGCCTCCCGGGCGTGGTGGTCGCCCTCACCGTCGTAGACCAGCAGCCGCTCGCCGTCGGTGATCGCCAGCGCCGGGGAGCCGAGCAGCTCCCGCAGATGCCGGGAGGCCTTCTGGGCGCCCGCCTCGGTCAGCCCGGCCCGCAGCGGCGGCGCGGCGAGCGAGGCGGTGTGCAGGGTCTCGAACGTGGCCCGCTCTGCCGGGCTGCTGCCCAGCTCCCGCCTGCCGCGCAGCACCCGCCACAGCACCAGGGCCGGGACACCGACCAGAGTGGCGATCAGCAGCACGGCGACGACGGGTTCCACGCCCCGGACCCTATCTGTCCAGGTACCCGCACGCCTCCTTCAGGGAAGACCACGGCGGCGCGCCTGGCCTCTGTCCAGGCACCCGCACGCCTCCTCCGGAAGACCGTGTCGGCGTACCTGGCGTCGGGGCCGAACAGACCGGCCTCGTGCAGCTGGAATCCCGTGCCGACCCGCCGCCTTTACGTTGTAGATCAATGAATTGCGCGATGGATCCGGCCGGGCGACGTCGGGATCCTCCGCCCGACCGGTGGCCGTGATCGGACCTCGTTCCGGAGACGGATATCCGCGTCCGTTTCTCGCCAGTCGCCGCCCGGCTCCGGTCGGCATGCTCCGTAGGCATCCCGATCCTCTCCCGGAAGGCTGTCCCGTGTCCGCCGCCACCACCACCGGTCCCCCCGCCGCCGCCGGCGCGCCCTCCGTGCGCCGTGATTTCGGCCTGCTCTGGGCGGGGCAGTCACTGTCCCTCTTCGGCGACCAGTTCATGACACTGGCACTGCCGCTGCTCGCGGTCACCATGCTGGAGGTCTCACCCGCTCAGGCGGCACTGCTGCCCTTCGCGCTGTTCCTGCCCTTCCTGCCGCTCGGCCTACCCGCCGGGGCGATCGTGGACCGGCTCTCACGCCGCATGACCATGCTGGTCTGCGACGGTGTGCAGGTGGCCGCCTTCGGCGCGGTATGGGCGCTGGCCGCCACCGGGACGCTGACCTTCCCGCTGCTGTTCTGCCTGGTGCTGCTGAGCGGCTGCGCGGTGGTGTTCTTCCAGGTCGCCTACACCTCCTACCTGCCCAGCCTCTACAGCGACCCGCACGACCTGCACCGCGGCAACACCCGCCTGGCCCTGTCGGAGTCGGCGTCCAAGGCGCTGGGCCCGATGGCCGCCGGCCCGCTGATCCACGCTCTGGGCCTGGTCGGCGCGCTCGCGGCCAACGTCATCAGCTTCACCGCCTCGGTCGTCTCGCTGGCGCTGATCCGGCACCGGGAGCCGCAGGGCGAGAGCGCCCCGCGGGAGCGCGGCTGGCTGCGGCGCGACGTCGCCACCGGGCTCCGGTTCGCACTCGGCCACCCGATACTGCAGCCGGTCCTGTTGTGCGGCACCACCTATGTGCTGTTCCTCAGCATGGTCGAGACCAGCCTGGTGCTGTACTGCCGCAACGTGCTCGGCCTGTCCCCGCAGTGGATCGGCGTCGTGATCGGAGCCGCCGCGGCCGGCTACCCGATCGGCAACCTGCTGTCCAGCCGGCTGATCCGCCGGTACGGCACCCCGCGCACCCTGGTCGGCGCCGCCTCGCTGTCGGTCCTCGGGATCGTCTCGATGCCGGCCCTCGGCTCCCTCGGCGGCGCCGCGGGAACGGCCGGGCTCATCGCCGGCAGCATCGTGCACTGCGTCGGCGAGGGCGCGTTCAGCCCGACCTCGCTGACCCTCCGCCAGACCGCCACCCCCGCCGCCCTGCTCGGCCGGGTGGGCGCGGTCCAGCGATTCCTGCTCTGGGGCGCCATCGCCCTCGGCAGCCTGCTGGCGGCCGGGGCGACCGCGCTCGGCGGACTGCAGACCGCCGTGTGGATCGGCGCCCTGGGCACGGTCCTCTGCATCCCCGCCCTCCTGCGCCGGGGCATCCGCGCCGCCGTCCTGCCACCGGCCGCCTGACGGCCGACCCGGCCCTCACCCGGGTCGGCCCCCTCCGCCCCTCAGAGGCCGGAGGGGAGGGCCTTGCGGATGCGGAGGGCGTAGGACTCGGCCTCGGCGGGGTCGGCGTAGGCGGTGCGGGGCCAGAAGAAGCCGCGCAGGCCGTCCTTGCGGTTGCGGGGGACGACGTGGACGTGGAGGTGCGGGACGCTCTGGCTGATCCGGTTGTTCATGGCGACGAACGTGCCGCCCGCCTCCAGGCCCTGCTCGACGGCGGCGGTGACGGAGCGGACCCGCTCGAAGAACGGGCCGACCGCAGGCGGCGGCAGGTCGGGGAGCGTCTCGACGTGGGCCCTGGGCGCCACCAGGACGTGGCCCTTGAAGACCGGGCGCGTGTCCAGGAAGGCCACGGCCACCTCGTCGGAGAGCACCACATGGCCCGGCTGCTCCCCCGCCCCGATGGCGCAGAACGAACATTCTCCGGCTGGCATCCCCTCAGGATAGGAGGCGGCGGGCGGCGCGTACGACCGCCTCGTCGACCATCCGGCCACGGGCGTCGGTGACGACTCCGGTTCCGGCGGCCTCGAACCGGGCGATCAGGTCGCGGGCCTGGGCGAGCTCCTCCCCGGTGGGGGTGAAGACCTCGTTGACCACGGCGAGCTGGGCGGGGTGGATACAGGCGCGGCCGCGGAACCCCAGGCGTCTCAGGGCGACGGTGGAGGCGCGCAGGGCGTCGAGGTCGCGGAAGTCGGTGCTGACCGGGGCGAGGGGCGGGGTGAGCCGGGCGGCCGCCGAGGCCAGGACGACCTGGGAGCGGGCCCAGAGCAGCTCGCGCTCGTCGGAGCCGGTCTCGACGCCGAGTTCGGCACGCAGGTCGGCCTCGCCGATCTGCAGCCGGAGGACCCGGGGCGCCCGGGCGATCTCCGGCGCCGACAGGACCGCGCCGGCGCTCTCCAGCAGCGGGCAGACCGCGATCGAACCGCCGGGCAGGCCCTCGGCGGCCTCGGCGGCGGTGAGCACGGCGTCCACGGCATCAAGCTCGGCGGCCGACTCGGTCTTCGCCACGCAGACCCCGCGCACCCCCGGCAGGGCCACCGCCCGGAGGTCCTCGTGACCGGCCTCACCCGGATTCACCCGGACGTAGATCTCCGGGCCGCCGGGCCCCAGCCCGCGCAGCCAGCCGGCCACGGCGGCGCGGGCCTCGGCCTTGTGCGCCGGCAGGACCGCGTCCTCCAGGTCGACGATCAGTGAGTCGGCGCCCCGGTCGAGTGCCTTGGCGAGCTTGCCGGGCTGGTCACCCGGGACATACAGCGCAGATCGGATCACCACCCGACCCTAGCGTCACCGTTCACCAGCCCACCTTGGCGGTACCGGATCACCAGCCCACCTTGGCGGTACCGGAGATGAGGGACCTGGCGATGACCATCCGCTGGACGTCGTTGGTGCCCTCGCCGATGGCCATCAGGGGCGCGTCGCGGTAGAGGCGTTCGATGACGAACTCCTGGGAGTAGCCGTACCCCCCGTGGATCCGCATGGCCTCCATGGTGACCCGCAGCGCGACCTCCGACGCGAAGTACTTGGCCATCGCGGCCTCGGAGTTCACCGCGCCGCTCTCGGAGCGGGTCGCCGCCCAGTAGGTGAGCAGCCGGGCCGCCTGGATGTCGGTGGCCATGTCGGCGAGCTTGAGCTGGATCGCCTGGAAGTCGGCGATGGGATGGCCGAAGGCGTGGCGCTCGCGCGAGTAGTTCAGCGCGGCGTCGTAGGCGCACTGGGAGATGCCGACCGCACGGGCGGCGATGTTGACCCGGCCGAGCTCCAGGGCCGACAGCGCCTGCTGCATGCCCCGCCCCTCGACCCCGCCGAGCAGCCGAGACGCCGGGACGCGGACGTCCTCCAGCACGATCTCGCAGGTCTCGGTGCCCTTGTAACCGAGCTTGGGCAGGTCCCGGCTGACGGTGTAGCCCGGGGTGCCGGCCTCGACCAGGATCAGGGACATGCCGCGGTGCGCGGGCTCGGTGACGGAGGTCTTGACCAGGACGGGCATCGGGTCGGCGTGCCGGGCGTTGGTGATCCACGTCTTGGTGCCGTTGATGACGTAGTGGTCGCCGTCACGGACCGCCCGGGTATGGATGCCCTGCAGGTCGGTGCCGGCGGCCGGTTCGGTCAGCGCGATCCCGGTACGGCGGGCACCGGTGGCCAGGTCCGGGAGGTAGGCGTGGCGCTGCTCCTCGGTGCCGTGCTCGGCGATCATCCAGGAGGCCAGCGAGTGCGAGCCGAGCACCCCGGCCACCCCCATCCATCCTCGCGCGATCTCCTCGAAGACCAGCGCGAACGACACCCGGTCCAGCGCCAGCCCGCCGTACTGCTCGGGGATCGTCATCCCGAACAGCCCCATCTGCTTGAACCGCTCGACGATCTCGGTGGGGTAGCGGCCCGTCCGCTCCCACTCCGAGGCGACCGGCACGATCTCCTTGTCCACGAACTCCCTGAGGGTCCTGCGGAACAGCCGCTGTTCGTCGTTCAGCTCGAAATCCATGGCGGGGTCCTTTCGAACGCGGGAAGCCGGCGGCCGCCGGGCAGGGGCCGCCAGGGCGGGGAGACTCGCCGGTCACGGGTCCGTCCCCGGCCGCGGGCCCGCCTCATCGGCGGTCCGGGTGCCGGCCGGCTCGGGCGGGACTCCCCCCACTGCCCGAACGCGCCCCTCATGTCGTCAGCGGCCCGGTCTTGGCCTGCGGGAAGTAGTTCTTGTCGTGCGGGGCGTCGCGGCGGTAGACCATCACGGTGCGGCACCAGGACATGACCTCGTCGCCGTCCTGGTTGAGGCCGCGCGTGCGGCAGGTGACGATCCCGGCGTAGGGCCGCGACCCGGACTCCCGCTTGTCCACCACGATCGACTCGGCGTAGAGGGTGTCGCCCAGGAACACCGGGTGGGTCAGCTTGATCTCGTCCCAGCCGAGGTTCATCAGCGCGGTCTGGCTGACGTCGATCACCGAGATGCCCAGGACGATCGCCACGGTCAGCCCCGAGTTGACGATGATCTTCCCGACCGGGGCGCGCCCGGCGAAGTGGGCGTTGAAATGGTTCTGGTTGGTGTTCATCGTCAGCAGGGTGAACCAGGTGTTGTCGGCCTCGCTGATCGTGCGGCCGAGCGGGTGCTGGTAGACGTCGCCGACGACGAAGTCCTCGTAGTACCGGCCCAGGCCGGGTTCGTGCACGGTCACGGATCTCTCCCTGAACGACGGAACCTTGACGCTAATAGTCTGACGTTTTGATGGTCAATGGCTTGCTTGGTTGTTTCCACGCGACTGCCAGGTGGCGCCGGCCGTACGGCGCGCGGCGGGGCGGCCGGGCTGGAGGGCTACGGCTGAGGCTCCACGCTGGGGTAGTAGGCGGTGCGGAGGTTGTCCAGGTGCTCCAGTGCGGCCCGCCGCGCCCCCTCGGCGTCGCCCGCCTCGATGTGGCGCAGGATGTCGCGGTGCTCCCGGTCGATGCCGTCGAGTGCCGCCCGCGGGGCGCGGTCGCGGACGAAGCGGCCCTCCAGCACCTCGAAGACCGGCCGGGCGACGACCTCCAGCAGCGGGTTGCCTGCCGCGCGGAGCAGGACGATGTGGAAGTCGCGGTTGGGCGCGAAGACCTCGCCGGGCTCCCTGCCGCTGGCCCCGACGATGCAGCCGCGCAGGCGCTCCAGGTCCGCCCCGGTACGGCGCAGCGCGGCCAGCCCGGCGGCGGGGACCTCCAGCAGCTCGCGGATCTCCATCAGCTGGCCGATGCCCACCCGCATCAGGTCGAAGCTGGTCTCCAGGTAGGCGCTGATGTGGTCGGGGTCTGGGTGGGCGACGAAGCTGCCTCCGGTCGTCCCCCGGACTGTCCTGATCAGGTTCTGGCTGGCCAGCAGGCGCAGCGCCTCACGGACCGTGCTGCGGCTCACGCCGTACCGGACGCAGAGGTCGGGCTCGATGGGCAACCTGTCACCGGGCTGGAACTCCCCGGAGACGATCCGGTCACGCAGGTCGGCCGCGAGTGCCTGGTAGGCGGTCACATCCAGTGATCGTAGGCGACGACGTCCGATTTTCCGGCGCGCCGGCCGCCGTCGGCATCGGCGGACTAGCATTCACGCTGATCGACGTTCCCCAGATCGCGAGGAGAAGCCCGGTGGACCTGGTCCCCTACGACGAGTGGCGCGCGAGCGCCGCCGACCCCGCGTTCAGCGAGTGGTTGCGCTCGCTGAGCGAGCCGGAGTGGACCGCGGTCGTGACCCATCCGTTCGCCGCCTCGATCACCCGGGGCGACGTCGCCGACGACGACATGCGCCGCTACCTGATCCAGGACTTCCAGTTCGTCGACTCCTTCACCGCGCTGCTCGGCGCGGCCGTGGCCAGCGCGGACAGCTTCGAGTCGCGGGTGCCGTTCGGGCGCTTCCTCGGCGAGACCGCCACGACCGAGGAGAAGACCTACTTCCACCGCGCGCTGGCCGCCCTCGGCGCCACCCCGGAGGACCTGGCCTCCCCGCCGCTGGAGCCGGTGACGGCCGACTTCCGCGCCCTGATGGACGAGGCCAGGACCAGCCTGGACTATCCGCTCGTCCTAGCGGTGCTGGCGGTCGCGGAGTGGAGCTATCTCGGCTGGGCGAGCCTGGCCGAGGAGCCGCTGCCCGGCGACTTCGTCCACCGCGAGTGGATCGACCTGCACGAGGGGCCGGTGTTCCGGGCTTGGGTGGGGTTCCTCCGCGGTGAGCTCGACCGCCTCGGCCCCGAGCTCACCCCGGAAGGGCAGCTCCGCGTGCTCGACTTCTTCCGCCGCGCCGTACGGCTGGAGCTGCGCTTCTTCGACATGGCGGCGGGCGTCTAGCCCCGGCCGCCGCCGTCCAGCCCTGGGACGGGGTCCGGACGGTAGGTGCCCGCCCGGCCGCTCTGGACGGCGTGGTCCCCGTCGTCGGGGGCGTAGAGGCGGATCTGGAGGCCGTCGGGGTCGAGGAAGCCCATGACGTGGCCGGTGGAGGCCCTGACGACGGGACTGTGCGGGACACCGAGGGCGTCGAGGTGGGCGGCCCAGGCGTCGAGCCCTTCCCCGGTGGTCTGGAGGGCGAAGGGGTCGGCACCGGAAAGAGCCCTGGCCAGCTCGGGATTCTCCCGGAGGGCGAGCTGGAGGCCGGCCCCGGGGACGTCGAAGGCCATGCCCCTGACCACGCCGTCGTCGTCCTCGAAGCTGGTGCGCAGTTCGAGACCGAGGACCCGCTCGTACCAGGAACGGCTCCGCGCCAGGTCGCTCACCCAGATCTTGACGTGGTGGACACCGCTCACCCCTGCCGTCATGACGCCCTCCCTCAAGAGTCCACCCTCGTGGTGACGGTCCTGGTGAAACGATAATTGCAGAACTCGGCACGGGACTTCTCACGGTTGAGGTGCCGCGTGAACTCCTCCTTGTTCAGCCCGTCGAAGCTGTCGAAGCCGAGTTTGGCCACGGCCGCCCCCGTGCCGCCACGGGCGAGGCGGGCGCTGAGGACGATCCGCCCCCGGTGCGGGATCGCGCCGCCGGTGTCGCACCAGACGCCGTCGGAGTGCCTGCGGCAGGTGAAGGCGGCCAGCCGCTTGCCCTTCTCGTCGAACAGCACGGCCCTGGCCGGGCCCCGGGCGCCCCGGGGGAACTTGCCGCCCACCCAGTAGGAACCCCAGTAGGGGGCGAAGGACGGCGTCCACGTCATGGAGTAGTCCAGAACGTAGGTGACACGCCCGCCCGGATGGACGCGGGGCGTGCCCTTGGCTTTCACGTCGATGGCGATCAGGGCGTCCCGCCCGCACTTCTTGGCGGCGGCGAGGCAGGTGGCCTCGGCGGGGGTTACCGGGGACAGGGCGGCTGCGATGAGGGCCAGGCCTGCGGCGATACCGAGAACACGGCGCATGAGACCTCCTGTGTGTCCTGCCGGAGGACGCCACCTCCAGGGTGACGCCTCCGCTCCGGGATCAGGAGTTGCGCAATCCCGGCACCGATCACAACGTCCGAGCCGCCGGAACGGTTCACGGACGCCCGGAGAGAACGGCCTGCGGCCCCCGGCGCGACGGCTCCTCGGCAGTTCCCCCAGAGATCCGCGGACGTTTTCCGGGGAAAAGGTCCCGGGCGGGCGGAAAGGAGGGGGTCCGCCGCCCGCCCGGGAGGCGGTCAGATTACCCCGGCGACCCTGAGCTTGGCTCGTTCCCCCGCCCGAGGCCGCGCAGGTCGCCGTGGAGCGGGTCGTTGCGCCCGCCGGATCCGGCCCCCGGCCCAGCGGACCAGACCCGGGGACTCCGGCAGGCGAGAGGGCGATGGTGAGCGCTTCCAGCGCGGCGGGCGGGGACCGCGCCGCACCCGGCCGCAGGCCGTCGGGAGCGGTGCCGGGCCACCGTGCGCGGGACGGCTCCGAAGGCCGCCCGGTGTCAGCAAACTGCCATCGGAGGGGAACTTGCTGACACCGTTCTGCCTGGTCCGAGGGTCACGGAAGGCGGAGAGTCAGTTGTACGAGAACAGAGACAACCACTCCAGAAAAGAGCTCGGGAAATGAAGAACTCCACCGCCTCCCTGGTCGACTTCAACTTCGCCGCCAAGCTTTCGGGTGCGATTGTTTCGGGTGTCATCGCGGTCACCGCCGTCATCGGCGGCCACGCCGCCACGACCGCGGCCGGCACCACCTGGGACTCCACCTCGGCGGTCGTTGCGGGCACCACCTGGGACACCGCCGGCACCGACGGCACGACCTGGGACACCGCGAGCACCGACGGCACCACCTGGGACACCGCGAAGCTCTAAAGTTGCTCCGGAAACCACCCCGGAGTACGTGAGGAAATTGAATAATGCTGGTCGAGCTGACGATACGGCGCACCACGTCAGAACCGCCGAATAACTCGCCGATCGACGGAGTGCGGATCCTTTCCCTCCTTCCCGCGCAGTGGCGTAAAGAGCTCACGGCGGCCAATGGCGAAATCGTCGTCCGCGTGCGTACCGAGGACGACACGACCATCGAGCAGATCCGCGTGAAGGTGACCGCGGCTCTCACCGCCCCGGAAGTCAGCCACTGGGAGCTGGCGACCTGCGACACTCCGGCCATCGGCCATCACGAACCCCCCGCCGGCAGCGCCCCGTCCCC
>NZ_NGFP01000549.1 GCF_002149035.1 Streptosporangium minutum | reverse complement strand
GTTCGGTCCCTATCCGCTGCGCGCGCAGGAGACTTGAAAGGAGCTGTCCCTAGTACGAGAGGACCGGGACGGACGAACCTCTGGTGTGCCAGTTGTTCCGCCAGGAGCACGGCTGGTTGGCTACGTTCGGAAGGGATAACCGCTGAAAGCATCTAAGCGGGAAGCTCGCCTTGAGATGAGGTCTCCCACCACGTGAGTGGGTAAGGCCCCCAATAGACGATTGGGTTGATAGGCCGGAGGTGGAAGCACAGTAATGTGTGGAGCTGACCGGTACTAATAAGCCGAGGACTTGACCACAAAGCATAAGCTTGGTTTCTGCAGCGCTCTGTCCCTTCGCCGGGTCCGGAGCAGCGCGAAACCAAGGTTCTTGCCCGCGTCCACTATGCGATTCTGAAACAGCAAGCACCGTGTGTGTTTGACAGTTTCACAGTGTTACGGCGGTTATGGCGAAGGGGAAACACCCGGTTACATTCCGAACCCGGAAGTTAAGCTCTTCAGCGCCGATGGTACTGCACCGGGGACGGTGTGGGAGAGTAGGTCGCCGCCGGACAATCTTTATAGGAAAGGCCACCCTTCGGGGTCCTTCGGGGTGGCCTTTTCTGTTTTCC
>NZ_NGFP01000548.1 GCF_002149035.1 Streptosporangium minutum | reverse complement strand
GGCATCCACCGTGTGCCCTAAAAAACTTGGCCACAAAGATGCTCGCGTCCACTATGCAAATCTCAAACAACAAACAGCGACCGAAACCCGCCCCACCACCGAACACCCGCCGAGAAGAGGTACCCCTCATCCCCGGCCGAGCTGGTCTGGCAGGAGGTCGRYCCCGCACGAGGTCAAACAGACAGCAAGCCCGCCTCAGCGGGCCCGCCCGGTCCGTTTCCTCAGGACCCAACAGTGTGTTCGACCAGTCCAAGCCCCCGCCRGCCGGCGTTCCCACTCCCACCCCTCCGAGGAGGGGAAGGCGGTACTAACGGCCCGGYGAACCCGGTCCGATCGAGTAGCCAGTGCTCCACTAATGAGCGCGCCGAGCGTGAGACGTACGCCCACGGACACGGCATGGGACCGGCAGCCACCCCGAGAGGCAGGCCTGCCGAACCGGTGCTCCTTAGAAAGGAGGTGATCCAGCCGCACCTTCCGGTACGGCTACCTTGTTACGACTTCGTCCCAATCGCCAGCCCCACCTTCGACCGCTCCCCCCGGACGAGTCCGGTTGGGCCACGGGCTTCGGGTGTTGCCGACTTTCGTGACGTGACGGGCGGTGTGTACAGTACA
>NZ_NGFP01000547.1 GCF_002149035.1 Streptosporangium minutum | reverse complement strand
GTCGTAGGGGGCGATGGGGGTGGTGAACTCGGTTTCGATCCAGCGGGTGTGGATGGTGAACGGTTCGGCGGTGAAGGCCTCTTCGTCGACGATGGCGCGGTGGAAGGCCAGCACGGTGGGCATGCCGTCGATGGTGAACTCGGCCAGGGCGCGGCGGGCGCGGGCCAGGGCCTGGTCGCGGGTGGCGCCGGTGATGATGAGTTTGGCGATGAGGGAGTCGAAGGCGCCSGGGACGGTCATGCCGGTTTCGTAGCCGGTGTCCAGGCGGACGCCGGGTCCGGTGGGGGTGCGCATCGCGGTGATGGTGCCGGGGGCGGGCAGGAAGTTGCGGCCGGCGTCTTCGGCGTTGATGCGAAATTCGATGGCGTGGCCGCGGTGGGGTGGGTCGTCGTAGCCCAGGGGGTGGCCGGCGGCGATGCGGAGCATCTCGGTGACCAGGTCGATGCCGGTGATCTCTTCGGTGACGGGGTGTTCGACCTGCAGGCGGGTGTTGACTTCGAGGAAGGAGACGGTGCCGTCGTGGCCGATGAGGAATTCGCAGGTGCCGGCGCCGATGTAGCCGGCTTCGCGCAAGATGGCCTTGGAGCTGGTGTGCAGCAGGTCGCGTTGGGTG
>NZ_NGFP01000546.1 GCF_002149035.1 Streptosporangium minutum | reverse complement strand
GGGGGAAGGCGACGGCGGAGAGGACGGCGCGCAGTGGGAGCGGCTGGTAGATGTGGGGGAAGGCCTCGCTTGAGTCGGCGGGGGTCTCCATGCGTACATCGAGGCCGGCCGGGTCGATGGTCAGCAGTACCAGGGGCTGGTCGACGTCGTGGTAGAAGCGTTGGATGACGCCCCGCAGTTGGGCGTGGTCGGCGCAGGCGTGGATGAAGCCCTCTTGTTCGAGGGTGCGGCCGAGGGTGGAGACGCGGTACTCCCCCGCCGGTTGGGCGGCCTGCCAGTCGGTGGCCAGGGCCAGGTGCAGGATGGTCATCGGGTCAGGGCCTCCGGGGCGCGGTCGACGTCGTCGGCGGTTGTGCCGGGGGTGGGAGGCGCGGATCTTTCCGGTGTGTGCGGCGGCGCGGTTTCCGGCTTGTGGGTGAGGTGCATGGCTGTACTGTACGGCCCGGCCGGTCGTGGGGTTTCGCGTCCGTGGTGACTGCCCCGGTCCCCGCGGTGCTCGCCGTCGGATCGCGGCAAGGGGCCCTGATGTCTGTTGTCGTCTGACCGGTCGGCGCATGCGGGGGCGGGTGTCTGTCTTGTCGGTGCTCGCCGACCGGCAGGTCTTCTCCTGGGA
>NZ_NGFP01000545.1 GCF_002149035.1 Streptosporangium minutum | reverse complement strand
GGGAGGGGCAGGCGGACGCCTGCGCGGTGCCGGACGCCGCCTCGCCCTGGGCGGTCGCGGGGCCGGAGAACACCTCGCCCTGGGCGGCGCCGAGGGTGCTCACCGCCAGCATGGCGACCATGCTCAACACCGCCAGCCGTACATGCGACCGGGAGATCACGACTGTTGCTCCCAGGATTTCGCGCAGAGGGCCGAGGGGCTGAAACTCCAGCAGCCGGCGCGGACCGGTGCCGGAGCCCACCAGGCGGACGCGTTCGGCGCGAGGGTGGGACGGATGGGCGGAGGCGCGAAGGCCCACAGCGGCGCGACCTGCTTGGCCGCCGGCGGAACGGCGGTGGACGGCTCCAGGGTACGGCTGCGCCACGGTGCGAGGCTCCAGCACAAGGGGTCCTGGGTCCCGCAGGAGTCCGCGGAAGAGACGCGCGCCAGCGGCGGCACCGGAAGGACGGCCCGGACCGGCGGGGAAGAGGACGGCGACGCCTCATGCGGCTGGAGCACCCCGGGCCCCTCGGTCGGCTGCTCGGCGGGGGTGTCGGGAACGAGGGTCGCGCTCGGGCTGGCCGCGGGCCGTACCGTCTCCGCCGGCGCGGTCGGTTTCGGGGGAGCGGGCTCCTGGAC
>NZ_NGFP01000544.1 GCF_002149035.1 Streptosporangium minutum | reverse complement strand
GCGACGCCTTCGGTGCTGGAGAACACGGCCCGGGCCGTCAACGAACTCAACGACCGCAAGCTGATCGCGATGGTCGAACCGTTCATTTCCCGGTGGAACAACGGCAAGATCTGCAATGACCTGTCGCCGGAGGCCGTGATCCGGTCGATCGCGATCGCCTGTGCGCTGGGGCGGCGCACCGCCTACACCTGGCTGAAGCTCCCCGTGATCGAGGACATGACCGAGGTCCTGGCGGCATCGACCTTGCCCGTGTTGCTCCTCGGCGGCGACGGCGGCGAACCTGAGCAGATGTTCGTCAGGTGGAAGCGCGCGTTGAAAATGCCGACCGCGCTGGGGCTGGTGCCCGGCCGGGCCCTGCTCTATCCGGCTGACGGGGACGTGGCCGGTGCCGTGGACAGGGCCGTCAGCCTGCTGTGACCGCCGTCGGAACAGCAGAGAACCGCGGGAACCGGGCGGCCGCCGGTCCGTGCTCCCGGGGTCCGGCGCGCGCCGGAGCCTCGAATGTGCCAGCCTTGGTCCATGGCAACTGCACGCTGGAACGGCGAGATCATCGCGGAGAGTGACGACACCCGGATCGTCGAGGGCAATCACTACTTCCCCATCGAATCGGTGTCCCCGCACTA
>NZ_NGFP01000543.1 GCF_002149035.1 Streptosporangium minutum | reverse complement strand
ACCCGGTACGGCATGGCGGCCCGCCAGGCCCCCTCGGGCGTCACGGCCAGCAGCCCGCCGGCGCCGAGGGAGACCACGACCGCCTCGGCCCCGCCCCGCCGGAGCGCCTCGGCTCCCGCGAAGGTCTCGCCGTGCCCTCGCGGGCCGGCGGGGTTCTCCCCGGGGGCGCGCGGACCGTCCTCCTGCGCGGCCAGGGCGCGGGCGAGCTCCTCGGCGTTGGGCTTGACGATCGAGGGACGGCCGGCGGGGGCGTGCCTGAGAGGCTCGCCGTCGGCGTCCACGATCGCCGGGACGCCCCGCCGCCGGGCCAGGGTCGCGAGCTCGGCGTAGAAGGCGGCGGGCACCCCGCGGGGGAGGCTGCCGGAGATCACGACCGCCCCGGCCCGTCCGAGCCGCGTCTCGTAGTCCCGCAGGAAGCGCCCGAGCTCCTCGCCCGTCACCATCGGTCCGGGCTCGTTGAACAGCGCCGTGCGCCGCGCGGCCGTACCGGACGGGGCGGGGCCCAGGTCGCTGACGGCCAGGGTGGCGCGTGACTCGGCGGCGATCGGGGTGAGGGCGGCGGGCAGGCCCGCCGCCGCGAGGTCGGCTTCGACGGCGCGGCCGTTCGGGCCGCCGGACAGGCCGGTGACG
>NZ_NGFP01000542.1 GCF_002149035.1 Streptosporangium minutum | reverse complement strand
CTGGCCCCACAGAAATGGTGCGGCTACCACGCTGACGCCGGGCTTGTACGCGACGGTCACCGATCCGGAGAGCCGCTCGTCCACGCTGAGCGTCGAGGTGGAACACGACCCGGCCGCCACCGGCCAAGGCAGCGGCCTGATCTGGTCCGGCACATCCCAGAACACCTTCACCAGTGGTTCCGAGGGCAACGTGTCTGTCCCGGCGGGCAAATTGTCCGACGGCTGGAAACTCCGCTGGCGCGCCCGCGCGACCGCCGGCGGAATCAACGGCGCCTGGTCACCCTGGTCCACCTTCAGTGTGGAGCTCTCCAAGCCTTCCGTGTCGGCGTTGAACGTCTGGCCCCACAGAAATGGTGCGGCTACCACGCTGACGCCGGGCTTGTACGCGACGGTCACCGATCCGGAGAGCCGCTCGTCCACGCTGAGCGTCGAGGTGGAACACGACCCGGCCGCCACCGGCCAAGGCAGCGGCCTGATCTGGTCCGGCACATCCCAGAACACCTTCACCAGTGGTTCCGAGGGCAACGTGTCTGTCCCGGCGGGCAAATTGTCCGACGGCTGGAAACTCCGCTGGCGCGCCCGCGCGACCGCCGGCGGAATCAACGGCGCCTGGTCACCCTGGTCCACCTTCTTCA
>NZ_NGFP01000541.1 GCF_002149035.1 Streptosporangium minutum | reverse complement strand
GTTGTTGCCGGCGCATCCGGCGTATGTGATTTTCACGTCGGGGTCGACGGGGCGGCCGAAGGGGGTGGTGGTTTCGCATGGGAATGTGACGCGGTTGCTGGTCTCGACGGAGGGGTGGTTCGGYTTCGACGAGACGGATGTGTGGGCGTTGTTCCATTCGTATGCGTTTGATTTTTCGGTGTGGGAGTTGTGGGGGGCGTTGTTGTATGGCGGGCGGTTGGTGGTGGTGCCGTTCGGGGTGAGCCGGTCGCCGGGGGAGTTCGTGGCGTTGGTGGCTGCGCAGGGGGTGACGGTGCTGAATCAGACGCCGTCGGCGTTCTACCAGTTCATGCGGGCTGAGCGGGAGGGKGCGGGGGTGGGGTCGTCGCTGCGGTATGTGATCTTCGGCGGCGAGGCCCTGGATCCGGGGCGTCTGGACGATTGGTATGACCGCCATCCCGAGACCGCGCCGGTGCTGGTGAACATGTACGGGATCACCGAGACCACGGTGCAYGTCACCTRTGCCGTGCTGGATCGGCGGGCGGCGGTGAGCGGGGTGGGAAGCGTTATCGGCGTGGGCATTCCCGATCTGCGGGTGTATGTGCTGGATGAGGGTTTGTGTCCGGTGCCGTCGGGGGTGGTGGGGGAGTTGTATGTGG
>NZ_NGFP01000540.1 GCF_002149035.1 Streptosporangium minutum | reverse complement strand
GCTGGAACGCCGGACACCCGCCCGCCTGGTCGTTCCCGACGGGCTGCCGGAGGAGTGGGCGAGGGCCGTGAGATCGGCCGTCGGGACGAGAGCCGCGGACGCCGGGGGCCCGGCGCCCGGTCCCGGAGCGGCCGCGGAGCCCGCTTTGAGTACGGCGGAGCCCGGTCCCGGAGCGGCTGCGATCGTGCGGGAGGAGCCCGCTTTGAGTACGGCGGAGCCCGGTCCCGGAGCGGCCGCGATCATGCGGGACGAGCCCGTGCTGAGCGCGGCGGAGCTGGACGCCGCCGACGGGGTGATCACGGGGTGCGCGCTGGGGATCGCGGAGACCGGCACCATCGTGCTGGACGCCGGCCCCGGGCAGGGACGGCGGGCGCTGACCCTGGTGCCGGACTACCACCTGTGCGTGGTGCGGGCCGACCAGATCGTGGCGGGCGTGCCCGAGGCCGTCGGAAGGCTCGACCCGGCACGGCCCCTGACCTGGATCAGCGGCCCCTCGGCGACCAGTGACATCGAGTTGAACCGGGTCGAAGGCGTTCACGGACCCCGCACGCTGGAGGTCGTGATCGTCCGCTGACCTCCGGCTCCGCCCCTCTCCGGCCCGCCTGCGTGCATGGGGCCCGCCGTACCGGGTCTCCTCGCCGTTCCCGGACGGGCGGGCGGGGATGCTCCGGTGG
>NZ_NGFP01000054.1 GCF_002149035.1 Streptosporangium minutum | reverse complement strand
GGCCTGCAGAGCGTCGAGGGGCCTGCGGAGCGGGGCGCCCGGTGCCGGGCGCCCCGTTCAGCACTCGATGACGTTGACGGCCAGGCCGCCCCGGCTGGTCTCCTTGTACTTGTCGAGCATGTCGCGGCCGGTGTCGCGCATCGTCTTGATGGCCTTGTCCAGGGAGACGAAGTGGCGGCCGTCGCCGCGCAGCGCGATCCGGGCGGCGGCGATGGCCTTGATCGAGGCCACCGCGTTGCGCTCGATGCACGGGATCTGGACCAGGCCCCCGATGGGGTCGCAGGTCAGGCCCAGGTTGTGTTCGATGCCGATCTCGGCGGCGTTCTCGACCTGCTCCGGGGTGCCGCCCAGCACCTCGGTGAGCCCGGCGGCGGCCATCGAGCAGGCCGAGCCGACCTCGCCCTGGCAGCCGACCTCGGCGCCGGAGATGGAGGCGTTCTCCTTGAACAGCACGCCGATCGCCCCGGCGGTGAGCAGGAAGCGGACCACGCCGTCGTCGTCGGACTTGGGGGTGAAGCGGTCGTAGTAGGTGAGCACGGCCGGGATGATGCCCGCGGCGCCGTTGGTCGGGGCGGTGACGATCCGGCCGCCCGCCGCGTTCTCCTCGTTCACCGCGAGGGCGTACAGCGAGACCCAGTCCATGGCCTGGAGCGGGTCCTTCTCGGGGGACTCGCTCTGCAGCCGCCGGTAGAGCTGGTGGGCCCGGCGCCTGACCTTCAGCCCGCCGGGTAGCACGCCCTCCTTGGCGGTGCCGCGCCGGACGCACTCGGACATGACCTGCCACAGGGTCAGCAACTGGTCGCGGATCTCCTGCTCCGAGCGGCCGAAGGCCTTCTCGTTCTCCATCATCAGCCCGGAGATCGACAGGCCGGTCTCCGCGCAGTGGGCGAGCAGTTCGGCGGCTGTCGTGAAGGGGTGCGGCAGGACGGTGTCGTCGGGTTTGATCCGGTCGGCGCCGGTGGCGTTCTCGTCCACGACGAAGCCGCCGCCCACCGAGTAGTAGACCTTCTCGCGGAGCGGCTCTCCGGCCTCGGACAGGGCGGTGAATCGCATGCCGTTGGGGTGGTGCGGCAGCGAGATCTTGCGTTCGAAGACGAGATGCTCGCCGACCACGAAGGGGATCTCGCGCGTGCCGTACAGAGAGATCGTCCCGGAGTCGCGCATGGCGGCCAGCCGGTCGTCGACGGTGTCGACGTCCACGAGCTCCGGCTTCTCGCCGGACAGGCCGAGGAGGACGGCCTTGTCACTGCCGTGGCCCTTGCCGGTCAGTCCGAGTGAGCCGTACAGGATCACCTCGACTCCGGCGGTCTTCTCCAGGAGCCCGTCCTGGTCGAGGCCGCGGGCGAATTTGTGCGCGGCGGCCATCGGCCCGCCGGTGTGCGAGCTGGACGGGCCGATTCCGATCTTGAAGAGATCGAAGACGCTGATCGCCATTGATCTGGTCCCTGCCTTCACATCGCCGTGATCATGCGCGCCCGGTGGCGCGCATGATCACGGCGCAAGAGGAAAAATTTCAGGACTCGCCTGAAGTGAGAGCGGTGTACTCCTCGGCGGACAGCAGGTCGTCGGCGTCGCCCTCAAGACGGACGCGGAACAGCCAGCCCTCCCCGTAGGAGTCGCTGTTGACCAGGGAGGGGTCGTCCACGACCGCCTGGTTGACCTCGACGATCTCACCGCCCACGGGGGCGAAGATGTCGCTCACCGACTTGGTCGACTCGACCTCGCCGACGGCGTCACCGGGGCTGACCGCCGTGCCGACCTCGGGGACCTGCACGTAGACCACGTCACCCAGCGCCTCGGCGGCGTAGGCGGTGATTCCCACGGTGAGGGTCAGACCGTCATCGATGCCCGAGATCCACTCGTGCTCCTTGGTGTAGTGCAGGTCATCGGGAATGCTGCTCATTTTTTCCTCCTGTAGAAAGGCAGTTCGACCACATCGACCGGCTCACGACTGCCCCGGATGTCCACGGCCAGGCCGGTGGACAGCCCGTCGTCCACGTAGGCCATGGCGATGGGCCTGCCCAGGGACTGGGAGGGCGCTCCGCTGGTGACCTCGCCGACGACGGCGCCGTCGGCGGAGACCACCGGATAGCCGTGCCGGGGGACCCGGCGGCCTGTCGCGACCAGTCCGACCAGGCGACGGCTCGGTGGGACGTCCTTGAGAGGCTCCAGGGCGGCCCGGCCGACGAAGTCACCCGGCTTGTCAAACCTCACCACACGGCCGAGCCCCGCGTCGAACGGAGTCAGGTCGGCCGACAGCTCGTTGCCGTACAGCGGCATGCCCGCTTCCAGGCGGAGGGTGTCACGCGCGGACAGCCCGGCAGGGACCAGTCCGTACGGCTCGCCCGCCTCGGTGAGCGCGGCCCAGAGCGGTTCGGCGTCGCCGGCCGCGACGAACAGCTCGAAGCCGTCCTCGCCGGTGTATCCGGTGCGGGCGAGGAGGGCCTCGCGGCCGGCCACCGTGGCGGGCAGGCCGGCGTAGTACTTGAGGCCGTCGAGGTCGGCGTCGGTCAGCTTGCCCAGGATGGCGCGGGAGTGCGGGCCCTGGACGGCGACCAGCGCGTACTGCTCGGAGCGGTCCTCCACGGCGGCGTCGAAGGCCTTGGCGCGCTCGGTGAGCTCAGCGGCGACCCTCGGGTAGTTGGAGGCGTTGGCGACGACCATGAACTCCTCGTCCGCCAGGCGGTAGACGATCAGGTCGTCGAGCACGCCGCCGGAGGGGGCGACGATCATCGTGTAGCGGGCGCGGCCCGGTTCGAGAACGGAGAGGTGGCCCACCAGCGCGTAGTCGAGGGCCTCGCCGGCCTGCGGGCCGGTCACGAAGATCTCGCCCATGTGGGACAGGTCGAACAGGCCCGCCGCCTGGCGGACCGCGTTGTGCTCGGTGGACTCGCTGCCGTAGCGCAGCGGCATCAGCCAGCCCGCGAAGTCGGTCAGCGTCGCGCCGAGGGTCTCGTGGACACCGCGCAGCGGCGTAGGTCGGGACATGTTCGCACCTCAGGCAGGGGACAGATGAGAGCATCCTCCCCCTCTGTCATCGATGCCTGAGAGCTTCGCCCGGTTTTTGCCGGACTTTCACCTTCGGCGAGGCCGCCAGGCCTGCTTTCCAGAGGGCACCTACCCGTACGGTCCTTTGCCTTGAGAGGTTCGCGGGGAGGGCTTGCTCCTTCAGGGGTCCTGGTCTGGATGTCAGGACGCTCTCCCGCACGGGATTCATCGGTGTCGTGGCCAGCCTAACCGTCCGCACCGGCCGAGCGAAATCCCCCGGACGGCGTGTTCTCGCCGTTCGGAGCGGTTCGAGGCAGTTCGGGGCGGTTTGGTAGCGGTTCGGAGTGTTTCTGCGGTGCGGAGCGGTTCTGGGCGGCTCGGGGGATTTCCGGGGCGGCAAGCAGGCGGCAGGCAGGCGGGCCGCAGGCGGCCGGCAGGCGGCAGGGAGGCGGGCCGCAGGCGGCCGGGCCGTTCAGGGGCGGCTCCGCCGTACCAGCTCCTCGAACAGCGGGCTCTCGTCGTCGGCCTCGGGATGCCACTGGACCGCGAGGGCGAACGGGTGGTCCTCCAGCTCCACCGCCTCGACCGTGCCGTCGTCGGCGTGCGCGGTCGCGGTCAGGCCCGCGCCCAGCCGGTCGGCGGCCTGGTGGTGGTAGTGGGCCACGTCCGCGGTCTCGACGTCGAGGATCTTGGCGAGCCGGCTGCCGGGCGCCGGCCGTACCGGCATCCGGCCGAAGGCGCCGGGGGCGGGGGCGTGCCCGTGGTGGCCGACCACGTCGGGCAGGTGCTGGCGGAGGCTGCCGCCGAGGGCGACGTTCAGGACCTGCAGGCCCCGGCAGACCCCCAGGAACGGGATGCCCCGCTCCAGGGCCGCCCGTACCAGCCCGAACTCGGCGTCGTCCCGGAAACCCCGGACGTGGCCGGTCCGCTCGTGCGCGGCCTCGCCGTACCGGGCCGGGTCGACGTCCCCGCCGCCGGCCAGGATCAGCCCGTCCAGCCGTCCCGCCAGCGCGGCGGGGTCGCCCGCCGGAGGCAGGATCACCGGCTGCCCGCCCGCGCGGACCACGTGGTCGACGTAGCCGTACGGCAGGAGCGCGGTGGTCATCTCCCAGACGGTGAACTTCGCGGGCTCGACGTAGCAGGTGATGCCGATGACGGGGCGGGACATGATCTCTTTCTTGCCGGATGCCGGGACGCGGGGTCCGTGACCGCCTCCCGGCACGTTATCGAGGAGGAGGTATGGGGCGGGCAAACCCGGGGACCGCCCGCCGCGACGGCGACCGGGGGGCGTGAGCCCGGACGCCGCCGGCCCGCCCGGGGGCGATCACAGGGGGGTGACGTAGGCGCCCGAGATGCCGCCGTCCACCAGGAACTCCGACCCGGTGACGAAGCTCGCGTCGTCGGAGGCCAGGAACGCCACCGCGGCGGCGATCTCGGAGGCCTCGGCGAACCGGCCGACCGGGATGTGCACCAGGCGGCGCTGCGCCCGCTCGGGGTCCTTGGCGAACAGCTCCCGCAGCAGCGGCGTGTTGACCGGTCCCGGGCACAGGGCGTTGACCCGGATGCCCTCGCGGGCGAACTGCACGCCGAGCTCGCGGGACATGGCCAGCACCCCGCCCTTGGACGCGGTGTAGGAGATCTGGCTGGTGGCCGAGCCCATCACGGCCACGAAGGACGCGGTGTTGATGATCGACCCCTTGCCCTGGCGCCGCATGTAGGGGATGGCGTGCTTGCAGCACAGGTAGACCGAGGTGAGGTTGACCTCCTGCACCCTGCGCCAGGCGTCGATGCCGGTCTCCAGGATCGAGTCGTCCTCGGGCGGTGAGATGCCCGCGTTGTTGAAGGCGACGTCCACGCTGCCGTAGGTGTCGAACGCCGTCCGGAACGCCCGGACGACGTCTTCCTCGACGGTGACGTCGGCCTTGACGTACAGGCCGCCCACCTCGGCCGCGGCCGCCGACCCGCTCGCCTCGTCCAGGTCCACGCACACGACGCGGGCCCCCTCCTCGGCGAACCGGCGGGCGGTGGCCAGGCCGATCCCGCTGCCCGCGCCGGTGATGACGGCGACCCGGTCCTGCAAACGCTGCATGGCTGTCAATCCTCCGAAATGAAGACGTTCTTGGTCTCGGTGAACGCGGACAGGGCGTCGGGGCCCAGCTCGCGGCCGCGCCCGGACTGCTTGAATCCGCCGAACGGCGTCCAGTAGCGGACGCTCGAATGGGAGTTCACGCTGAGGTTGCCCGCCTCGACCGCCCGCGCCACCCGCAGCGCGCGGCCGACGTCCCTGGTCCAGATGGACCCGCTGAGGCCGTACCTGGTGTCGTTGGCGATCCGTACGGCGTCGGCCTCGCCGTCGAACGGGACCACCGACACCACCGGGCCGAAGATCTCCTCGGTGAACGCCGGGTCGTCGAGGCGGCCGGGGGTCAGGACCGTCGCCGGGAACCAGAAGCCCGGACCCGGCGGGCACGGCCCCTGCAGGTGGACCGGCCCGGTGACGAAGGAGGCGACCCGGTCCCGGTGCTCGGCGCTGATCAGCGGGCCCATCTCGGTGCCCTCCTCGCGCGGGTCGCCGACCCTGACCTTCAGCACCGCCGCCGCGAGCCGTTCCAGGAAGTCGTCGTACACCGGCCGCTCGACCAGGATGCGGGAGCGCGCGCAGCAGTCCTGGCCCGCGTTGTCGAACACCGCGTACGGCGCGGTGGCCGCGGCCTTCTCCAGGTCGGCGTCGGCGAAGACCACGTTGGCGCTCTTGCCGCCCAGCTCCAGCGTGATCCGCTTGACCTGCGCGGCGCACTTGGCGGCGATCTCCTTGCCGACCTCGGTCGAGCCGGTGAACACGATCTTCGCCACGTCGGGGTGGTCGACCAGCCGGGCCCCGGCGACCTCCCCGGCGCCGGGCAGGACCTGGAGCACCCCCTCGGGGAGGCCGGCCGCGAGGGCCAGCTCCGCCAGCCGCAGCGCGGTCAGCGGCGTCCACTCGGCGGGCTTGACGATCACCGTGTTCCCCGCGGCCAGCGCGGGGGCCACCCCCCAGGTCATGATGACCATCGGGAAGTTCCACGGCACGATGACGCCGACGACGCCCAGCGGTTCCCGGAAGGTGACGTCCAGCCCGCCGGACACCGGGATCTGCCTGCCGTGGTTGCGCTCGGGCGCCCCGGCGTAGAAGTTCAGCACGTCGCGGACGTTGCCCGCCTCCCAGCGGGCGTTGCCGACCGTGTGCCCGGAGTTGGCGATCTCCAGCTGGGCCAGCTCCTCGGCGTGCTCCTCCACCAGGGAGGCGAAGGCGCGCAGCAGCCGGGCCCGGTCCCCCGGGCCGACGTTCCGCCAGGTGGCGAAGGCGCGCCTGGCGCGCTCCACCGCCCGGTCCACCTCGGCGGCGTCCGCGGACGCGACCTCGGCGAGCACCTCTTCGGTCGTCGGATTGATGATCTTCATGCTCACATCCGTTCGAATCCCCGGAACAGCTCCCAGTCGGTGACCGCCGCGTCGAAGGCGGTCAGCTCGACCCGGGCGTTGTTCGCGTAGTGAGCCACGACGTCCTCGCCGAAGGCGTCGCGGGCCGTCTCGGAGCCCTCCCAGAGCTCCAGCGCGTCGCGGAGCGTGTGCGGCACGGTCTCCGCGCCCGAGGTGTAGGCGTTCCCGGTGAGCGGCTCCTCAAGCGGCAGCTCGTTCTCGATGCCGTACAGCCCGGCCGCGACCAGTGCCGAGACCGCCAGGTAGGGGTTGACGTCGCCGCCGGGCACGCGGTTCTCGATCCGCAGCGACGGCCCGTGGCCGACCAGCCGCAGCGCGCAGGTGCGGTTGTCCACGCCCCACTTGACCGCGGTGGGGGCGAAGCTGCCCGGCACGTACCGCTTGTAGGAGTTGATGTTGGGGGCGTAGAGCAGGGTCAGCTCGCGCATGCGGGCGAGCTGACCGGCGATGAAGTGCTCGCCGGTCTTCGACAGCCCGTACGGCCCGGCCCCGGCCATGACCGGCTTCCCGGCTCCGTCGCGGAGGGAGATGTGGATGTGGCAGGAGTTGCCCTCGCGCGGGTTCGGCTTGGCCATGAAGGTGATCGACATGCCCTCCTGGGAGGCGATCTCCTTGGCGCCGTTCTTGTACACGGCGTGGTTGTCGCAGCTGGTGAGGGCGTCTGCGAAGCGGAAGGCGATCTCGTGCTGGCCGAGGTTGCACTCGCCCTTGACCGACTCGACGTACATCCCGGCGCCCTCCATGCCGAGCCGGATCCTGCGCAGCAGCGGCTCGATCCTGGAGGTGCCGAGGAGGGAGTAGTCGACGTTGTAGAGGTTGGCCGGGGTCAGGTCCCGGTACGCGCGCCGCCAGGCCTCCTCGTAGGTGTCGTTGTGGACCACGAACTCCAGCTCGGTCCCGACGAACGCGCCCCAGCCCCGCCCGTCCAGCCTGGCGAGCTGCCGGCGCAGGATCTGCCTCGGCGAGGCGGCCACGTCCGAGCCGTCCTCCCACCCCAGGTCGGCCATCACCATGGCGGTGCCCTCCTGCCACGGCACCCGGCGCAGGGTGGACAGGTCGGGTCGCATCACGAAGTCGCCGTATCCCCGCTCCCACGACGACATCGCGTAGCCGTCCACGGTGTTCATGTCGACGTCCACCGCGAGCAGGTAGTTGCACCCCTCGGAGGCGTGGTGCAGCACCTCCTCCAGGAAATAGCGCGCGGACAGCCGTTTCCCCTGAAGGCGGCCCTGCATGTCGACGATCGCCAGCAGCACGGTGTCGATCCGTCCCGCCCCCACCTCGTCGCGGAGCTCGCTGACGTCCACGCCGCCTCCTCGCCGGAGCCTTATTGGGCTAGTGTCAGACCATTGAGTTCTATGTGAGGATCGCTTGTCAAGGGTGGAGGTGAGATTGGACGAGTCGCCGCGACTGACGACCGTGCTGCGGCCGGTGCGTGCGGGGAACGCGTTCGAGGAGACCGTGGAACGCCTGCTCCAGGCGATCAAACTCGGGGTGGTGACCGAGAAGCTGCCGCCGGAGCGGGAGCTGGCGGTGCAGCTCGGGATCAGCAGGGTCACGCTGCGCGAGGCCATCCGCGCGCTGCAGGAGGCGGGCTACCTCACCGTGCGGCGCGGCAGGTACGGCGGGGCCTTCGTCACCTACGCCCCGCCCCGCCCGCGCCAGGGAGACCTGCGCAGGGCCGTGGCCGACATGGGCGACGACGACCTGGCCGACGCGCTCACCTTCCGGATGGCCGTGGAGTGCGGCGCCGCCCAGGTGCTGGCCACCGCGGAGCTGGGCGGGGCGCAGCGCGACGCGCTGCGGCAGCGCCTGCGCGAGGTCAACTCGGCCGGGCCCGACGACTACCGCCGCCTCGACACAGCCTTCCACCTGGCCATCGCCGAGCTGACCGGCTCCCCGCTGCTCGCCGCGACCTGCGCCGACGCCAGACTCCGGGTCACCGACCTGCTCAACGCGATCCCCGTCCTGCAGCGCAACATCGAGCACGCCGCCGCCCAGCACGAGGCGATCGTCACGGCCATCCTGGCCGGGGACCCCGAGGCCGCGCGACGGGCGGTCGCCGAACATCTTGAGGGGACAGCAGCCTTGTTGAGAGGGTTTCTCGCATAATCTGGTGGAACAGTGGGGGATCTGTTACGGCAAAGAATCGTGGACACAGGGCGGCTTCCGCTGTTCTGTTTCTTCGTCGCGTTGATCGGCGCCTTCGTGTTCACCCGGATCAACGTCCGGCTCATCCGCGCCAAGATCGGCTGGTTCCGCAACGTCAACGTCGGTGAGATGCACATCCACCACGTGGTGTTCGGCGTGGTGCTGACCATGCTCGGCGGGGTGTCGGGGCTGATCGTGTCGGGCATCTCGCAGACCTGGTACGCCGTGACGGCGGCCGTCTTCGGCATCGGCGCCGCCCTGATCCTGGACGAGTTCGCGCTGATCCTGCACCTGCACGACGTCTACTGGGAGGCGGAGGGCCGCACGTCGGTCGACGCGGTGTTCATCGCGATCGCGATCACCGGCCTGCTCCTGCTCGGCCTGCGCCCGCTCGGCTGGGAACGCTCCGACGGCACGCCGCAGGGGACGTGGCTCACGGCCGGGGTCATCGTGCTCAACCTCGCGCTCGCGGTGGTCACCCTGCTCAAGGGGAAGATCTGGACCGGCCTGGCGGGCCTGTTCGTCCCCGTCCTGCTGATCCCCGGCGCCCTGCGGCTGGCCCGCCCGGGATCGCCCTGGGCCCACTGGTTCATGGCGCCCGGCGCCCGGCGCCCCCGGCCACGCCAGATGGCCAGGGCCGAGCGCCGCGAGGAGCGCTGGCGCCGCCCGGTGATCCGCGCCAAGATCGCCTTCCAGGAGTTCGTCTCCGGACGCCACGACCTGCCCTCCACCCGGCGCAGGATCCGGCGGTGAGCGGACAGGCATACTGGGAGGCGTGAGTGCCCTTCCATCCCGCTGGGACGGTGTCGAGCGGCGGGTCCCGGACTCCCTGGCGGACCTGCGCGGCCCGGCCACGGGAGTGGTCGCCCTGCCCGTCCACCTCGGCTGGTCGGGGCTCGTCGAGTTCGACCTGCTGGACCCGCTGCTGCGGATGAGCCTGTACCGCACGGTCATCACCGGCGGCGGCCGGAGGGACGCCGAGTCCTATCTGAACGCCGGGCTCCTGGTCGCCGACTGGCCCACCCTGCGCCGGGGCCTCGGTCCGGGGTACCGCAGAGCCTGGGAAGGCAAGATCGCCGCGCTGGGGTGGGAATGATGCTCCTGCCTCCCCTCCAGCAGCGGATGCTCCAGGCCGTACTGCCGGTCTGCGCCCGGTTCGGCCTGGTCCTGGCCGGCGGCTACGCCATGAACGCCCACGGCTTCACCCACCGCCCCAGCAACGACCTCGACTTCGCCACCGCGGCCGAGACGCCGCTGCCCGAGGTCGCCGACGGGGTCGCCGAGGCACTGGGGGCGGCCGGGCTGGAGGTCACCGTGGTCGAGGTCACGCCGCGGATGGGCCGCCTGGTGGTCAGCGATCCGGTGACCGAGCAGAGCTGCGAGTTCGACCTGCTGCGGGAGGCCTTCCAGCAGCAGCCCGTGATCGTCGGAGACCTGTCCGTCGTCTCCCTGGACGACGCGGTGGGACTGAAGATGCGGGCCCTGCACGAGCGCAGCCTCGCCCGCGACGTCATCGACATCGCGTCGGTCTCCCACCTGTACGGCTTCCGCGAGTTCGAGCATCTCGCCCGCCTGCACAACGAGGAGTTCTCCCTCGCCGAGCTGGTGATGCGGCTGGAGTTCGTCGACCTGATCGCGGACGAGGAGTTCGAGGCCTACGGGGTGGACGAGGATCGGATCGCCGAGATCAGGCGGTTCTCCTACGCCTGGGTGGAGGACATCAAGCTCCGCCGGGCCGACGAGGGCGACGCCGACTACGGCGCCGACTACGACGACGTCCCCGACCCCGACTGACGGAGGACCGGCAACAGACGCCGGCTATGCCACTGGTGGTGGCATAGTTGGGACATGGCCGTACCTCAGCCCGCAGATCTAACGATCAAGAAGTCGGTGACTCTGCGCCGATCTGTGGCTGAGGAGGTCGAGAGCCGGACAGGCCCTCGCGGTTTCTCCCACTTCGTCGATCAGGCGGTCGAGTACGGACTCGCGCTTCTGAAAGCCCAGGAGATCGTGGAGGACCACGAGAACAGGGTCGCTCCTCCGATGAGGCTGGGGGCTCAAGAGGGACCGGGAAAGTCCTGAGGCGCATATTCGGCGGCCTGCCGGGCAGTCGAGGGTCCTGCCTGCCGAAGGAGTGTGGATCGTGGGTCTCATCGAGAAGCTCAATCTGCGTGAGATGAAGGCAAGGGCCAAGCGGAAGCTGGGCAGCCGGACCGGCAACCGCCGGCTGGTGGCCGAGGGGCGGACCGAGGAGGCCGAGGCGAAGCTGCTCAGGACCCAGGACGAGATCCTGGACACCGTGGCCGAGATGCGCAGGGAGTACGGCGTCCGCCGCCGCGGCTGACCCGCCGGGGTCTCCCGGGCGCCGGTGCCGCGCGGATGTACGGCGAGCCGATCCGCGCGACAGGGGCGCCCGGTGGAGACCGTTCCTCCCACGGCACCGGCCAGGCCCCGTACGGCCAAGCCCCGTACCGCCAAGCCCCGTACGGCCAGGCCCAGGCCGAGCGCGACGGCGGCGGTGCCGATCGGAGCGAGGGACGACAGCCGGACGCCGCCGGATCGGCGGGTTTTTCGAGCAATGAACCATCGCTAAATGAGCGGAAATTTCGAGAATTTAGCCTGGTAGGACATAGACAGAACTTGTGTCTGTTTCGCTATAGTCCGAGCATTGCGGGGACCCGAATGGATCGATCCCTTTACTTTTAAAGGCGGGCGAATGGCAACCCTCGATTCAGCCACATCCGTAGTCCGGTCCGCGATCGCCGAGGTGCTCAGCGTGCCCAGCGATCAGGTGAAGCCCAGCGCCAGCATCGCCGACCACCAGATCGACAGCCTGGAATGGGTGGAGATCGCCGTCATCATCGAGGAGAAGCTGGGCGTCCAGCTCGAACCCAGCGATTTCGCAGGGGCGCGGACCGTCGCCGACATGGCGGGAATCCTGCACGCCGCGCTGGCGACCCGGTGACGCGCGTCGTCGTCACCGGTCTGGGAGTCAAGAGCCCGGCGGGCAACACGGTCCGGGACGCGTTCGCCACGGTCCTGGCGGGCAAGTCGCTCGCGACCGTGATCCCGGCACTCGCCGTGGAGGAGACGCCGGTGTCGATCGGCTGCCCGCTGGCCCCGTTCGAGCCGCTCGACTACTTCACCGGACGCGAGCTCAGGACGCTCGACCGCACCTCCCAGATCGGCCTCGCGGCGGCGGCCGACGCCGTCACCGACGCGGGCGGCCTGCCCGCGGAGGAGGGCAGCGGCGTCTACGTGGGGACGGGCGGCGGCGGGTTCGCCGCGCTGGAGAGCCTGATCGTGGGCCACACGCTCGGCAGGGAGAAGGTGCCCGTCCACGCCGTGCCGACGCTGATGTCCAGCTCGACGGCCGCGCGCATCGCCATCCGGTACGGCTGCCGCGGCCCCTGCCTGACCTTCAACACCGCCTGCGCGAGCGGGGCCACGGCGATCGGGGAGGCGCTGCGCGCGATCCGCTCCGGCCTGGTCGGCTCCGCGGTGGCCGGCGGCCTGGACGCGCTGCTCTCCCCGCTGGCCATGTGCGCCTTCGCCCGGGTCGGGGCGCTGTCGGAGCGGATGGACTCGCCCGCGGAGGCGTGCCGGCCCTTCGACGAGGAGCGGGACGGCTTCGTCATGGGAGAGGGCGCCGCCTTCCTCGTCCTGGAGCGCGCCGACCTCGCGGAGGCGCGGGGAGCCCGCGTCTACGGCGAGGTCAGCGGCTACGCGGCCAACTGCGACGCCAACCACATCGTGGCGCCGCTCAGGGACGGCTCCGTCGCGGCCGACTGCATGCGCGCCGCCCTGCTCGACGCGGGACTCACCCCCGGAGAGGTCGGCCACGTCAACGCGCACGGCACCTCCACCCCGCACAACGACAGCGCCGAGGCCGTCGCCCTGCACGACTGCTTCGGCGGTCGCACGCCCCCGGTGACCTCCACCAAGGGTGTGACCGGCCACCTGGTCGGCGGCGCCGGGGCGCTGGAGGCGGTCATCGCGCTGCTGTCGGCCCGCCGGGGTCTCGTCCCCCCGACCGCCAACTTCACCGGGGGCCCGGCCGCCGAGCTGGTCGACATCGTCCACGGCGAGCCCCGCCCCATCGCAGCCGCCCCCGTCCTGTCCAACTCCTTCGGCTTCGGCGGCAGCAACGCGTGCCTGGTCCTGACCCCCGTGTAGCGCCTGCCCGGTCCTGACCTCCGCCCAGGGGCCCGTCACGGCGGCCCCGCTGCCGCGGGGTCTCCGCGGGGCCGTCCTCAAAGGGCCGCCAGCCGTAGGAGGAACTCGGTCCCGGCGTCGCGCGGGCCCCGGTTGAGGCGGGGGATCGCGACGACGACCGCGAGGGCCCGGCACCAGCGCATGAGGCGCTCGGGGTCCACGCCGAGCTGGGCGACGCGGTCGTGGAGCAGGCCGGGGCGCCGGTGCCGAGGACCCAGTCGACGGCGTCGAAGGCGGGATCGCCGACGCAGGGTCGCGGGTCGATGACCACCAGGCCCCGAGGGCCGCCGTCGAGGACGTTGCCGGGATGCAGGTCGCCGTGGACCAGGCCGGCCGGGCCGGCCGCCGGAGGCCGGGGTGGGGTGGGACCGCGTGTCACGGAGGGCTCGCCGGACCCTTTCGAGGTGTCCTGGCGGGCTCGCCGGACTCTCTTCGAGGTGTCCCGGAGGGTTCACCGAGCCTCCTTTGGGGTCAACTCAGGTTGACAGGCGCCTTGTTGTCAACTTATGTTGACGTCATCGACTTGCGTCCACGGATTCCGGTGGGGCGCTCGGCGCGAGCGCGCGCGCGGTAGATAGGAAGGACGGCGACCGGGGGCCGGTCACGTCAGCTCATAGGAGATGAAATTGCCCGAGACCGCCTCCTGGCGACTTCTGGTCGCCTACGTCCGCCCGCACAGACGGGCCCTGCTCCTCGGTGGTGTCCTCAGCCTCGTCGGTTCGCTGGCCGGGCTCGCGATGCCGCTTCTCGCGAAGGTGGTCATCGACGCCTTCGGCGAGCAGCGATCCCTGGTCGGGCCGGTGCTCGGCCTGACGGCCGCCGTGCTCCTGGGCGCGGCCGTCGGCGCGCTCGGCAGATACGTGCTGGAGCGCATGGGCGAGGGCGTCGTGTTCTCCGCCCGGCGGAGCCTGGTGGACCGGCTGCTGCGGCTGCGGGTCTCGGAGGTGGACCGGCTCAAGCCCGGCGACCTGCTGTCGCGGGTGACCTCGGACACCACCCTGCTCCGGGCCGTGTTCACCGATGGTGTCGTCGAGACGGTCAGCGCGGTGTTCATGCTCGTGGGCGCCGTGGTGATGATGGCGATCATGGATGGGCCGCTGCTGCTCATCACGCTGGCGGTCCTGATCCTGGTCGGCTCCCTCGTGAGCCTGGTCATGCCGCGCATCCGGCGGGCCTCGACGCAGGCGCAGGTCGCGGTGGGCGAGATGGGCGCGGTGCTCGACCGGGTCCTGCAGGCCTTCCGCACGGTCAAGGCCAGCGGCGCCGAGGACCGCGAGATCGCCACGGTGGGAGCGGCAGCCCGCGAGGCGCGGGACCGGGGCGTCGCGGTCGCCTGGTGGACCTCGATCGCCGGCATCTCCGCCTGGGTCTCCGCGCAGCTCGCCTTCGTGGCCGTGCTCGGCGTGGGCGGCGCGCGGGTCGCCTCCGGCGCGCTGGAGGTCTCCTCGCTGATCGCCTTCCTGCTGTACCTGTTCTACCTGGTCGCCCCGATAGGACAGATGGTCCAGGGCGTCACCCAGATGCAGAACGGCCTGGCGGCGGTGAAGCGGATCCGCGAGATCGAGGAGCTCCCCGCCGAGGAGGCCGCCGGCGCGGTCGGCGCGGTCGGCACGGCTCCGGCGGGGGTGAGCTTCGAGGGCGTGGCCTTCCGCTACGGCGACGACCGGCCGGTCGTCCACCACGACGTCTCCTTCACGGTCCCGGCGGGCGGCATGACCGCGCTCGTCGGCCCGTCGGGGGCGGGCAAGTCCACGGTCTTCGCCCTGCTCGAACGGTTCTACGAGCAGCAGTCCGGGACGATCTCCGTCGACGGCCGTGACATCGGGCAGTGGCCGCTGGGCGAGCTGCGCGCCTCCCTCGGCTATGTCGAGCAGGACGCGCCGGTGCTGGACGGCTCGCTCAGGGAGAACCTCGTCTTCGCGGCGCCGGGGGTGGGCGAGGCCGACATCCGGCGGGTGCTCGCGCTGACCCGGCTGGAGGACCTGGTCGCCCGGCTCCCCGAAGGCCTGGAGACCAAGGTCGGCCATCGCGGGATCATGCTCTCCGGCGGTGAGCGCCAGCGGGTCGCCATCGCGCGCGCCCTGCTGCGCCGTCCCCGGCTGCTCCTGCTCGACGAGGCCACCTCCCAGCTCGACGCGGTCAACGAGCTGCGGCTCCGCGAGGTGATCGCCGAGGTGGCCAGGGAGACGACCGTGCTGGTGATCGCCCATCGCCTCTCCACGGTGACCACCGCCGACCGGATCGTGGTGATGGAGGCGGGCCGGGTGCGGGCCGTCGGGACCCACCGGGAGCTCCTCGACGACGACGATCTCTACCGTGAGCTCGCCGCAACCCAGTTCCTGCTGCCGACGTAGATCCGAGCTCGCGGTCTGTGCCTCCGGACGCAAATTCGCATGGAACGTAATGGGATAATTCGGACACGGGCTCTGTCGGCTGGTTGGCCGTCCAGGAAACCGGGCATCCCGGCCTGTACGAAGCCTCTCCTTCGTTTGGGAGCGTCCGTCGGGCGCTCGCCGGATCCGATCTCCGGTCCAGTCCGTGCGGGACGAGGGCCAGGGCGAGGGTCGGACCGGCAACCGGAAAACGGGCATCCCGGACGTACTGTCCGGGATGCCCTCCTCCACCGGGTTGACCGGTAGCCTCCAGGTGACAAATATGAATGCATTCATTCAGTCCTGATGGGGAGGCTCGGTCATGACCGGCAGCCGGATCGTGCGCGCACCGCGCGGCACCACGCTCACCGCCAAGGGGTGGCCGCAGGAGGCCGCGCTCCGCATGATCCAGAACAATCTGGATCCCGAGGTGGCCGAGCATCCGGAGCAGCTCGTCGTCTACGGCGGTTCGGGCAGGGCGGCGCGCGACTGGCGTTCCTTCGACGCGATCACCCGCACCCTGACCACGCTGGAGGGCGACGAGACGCTGCTGGTGCAGTCCGGCCGGCCGGTGGGGGTCTTCCGCACGCACGAGTGGGCGCCGCGGGTGCTCATCGCCAACTCCAACCTCGTGCCCGACTGGGCGAACTGGGAGGAGTTCCGCCGCCTGGAGGCCGCGGGCCTGACCATGTACGGGCAGATGACGGCCGGGTCCTGGATCTACATCGGCACCCAGGGCATCCTGCAGGGGACCTACGAGACCTTCGCGGCCGTCGCCGCCAAGCGGTTCGGCGGCACCCTGGCCGGGACGATCACCCTGACCGCCGGGCTCGGCGGCATGGGCGGCGCCCAGCCGCTCGCCGTCACCATGAACGACGGCGTGGTGATCTGCGTCGACTGCGACCCCAGGTCGATCGACCGGCGGATCGAGCACCGCTACCTGGACGTCAGGGCCAAGGACCTCGACGAGGCGCTGCGTCTGGCCTACGAGGCTCGTGACCTGCGCAGACCGCTGAGCATCGGCGTCGAGGCCAACGCCGCCGAGGCGGTGCCCGAGCTGCTCCGCCGGGGCGCCGAGATCGACATCGTCACCGACCAGACGTCGGCGCACGACCCGCTGATGTACCTGCCGATCGGCGTGGCCTTCGAGGACATGGCCGCCGAGCGGGAGAAGGACCCGGCCGGGTTCACGACGAAGGCGCGCGAGGCCATGGCCAGGCACGTCGAGGCCATGGTCGGCTTCCAGGACGCGGGCGCCGAGGTCTTCGACTACGGCAACTCCATCCGGGGCGAGGCGCAGCTCGCCGGCTACGCCCGCGCGTTCGACTTCCCCGGCTTCGTGCCCGCCTACATCCGGCCGCTGTTCTGCGAGGGCAAGGGCCCGTTCCGCTGGGCCGCGCTGTCCGGGTCCGCCCAGGACATCGCCAGGACCGACCGGGCCATCCTGGAGCTGTTCCCCGACAACGAGCCGCTGGCCCGGTGGATCCGGATGGCCCGGGAGCGGGTCCACTTCCAGGGCCTGCCCGCGCGGATCTGCTGGCTCGGGTACGGCGAGCGCCACCTGGCCGGTGAGCGGTTCAACGACATGGTGGCCTCCGGCGAGATCGAGGCCCCGCTGGTGATCGGCCGCGACCACCTCGACTGCGGTTCGGTCGCCTCGCCGTACCGGGAGACCGAGGGGATGGCCGACGGCTCCGACGCGATCGCCGACTGGCCGCTGCTGAACGCCATGCTCAACGTGGCCTCCGGCGCCGCCTGGGTCTCCATCCACCACGGCGGCGGCGTCGGCATCGGCCGCTCCATCCACGCCGGCCAGGTCACCGTCGCCGACGGCACCAGGCTCAGCGCCGAGAAGCTCAACCGGGTCCTCACCAACGACCCGGGCACGGGCGTGATCCGTCACGTCGACGCAGGCTACGACGGGGCCGTCACCGTGGCGCAGGAGCGCGGCGTCCGCGTCCCGATGCGCGAGTCCTGAAAAGCGCCTGTCCCGCCCCGGCGCGCCCGTCCTCACGCGGACGGCGCGCCGGGCCGGGTGGCGGGGGACGGGAATGCCCGTGGACGATCAGGCGGTTGGAGGTGACGTGGGGGACGCACTCGATCGACTTGTGGAGGGCCGGCGGCTGTCGCCGGTGCAGCGGCGGATCGCGCGTTACCTCGACGACAACCTCGCCGAGGCCATCTTCCTGTCCAGTGTGGAGCTGGCCGACCGGGCCGGGGTGAGCCAGCCGTCGGTGACCAGGTTCGCCATGGTGCTCGGTTTCGCGGGATACCCCGAGCTCAGGCAGGCGCTGCGGCCCTTCGTCGTGGGCGACCGGAGCCCGTCGCGGGCCAACGACCTGCAGACCGCGATCGACGTGGAGGTCGAGAACCTGCGGAAGGTCCGCGACGGCCTGGCCGACCCCTCGACCGTCGCGGAGCTGGGCGCCAGGCTGGCCGGGTGCGAGCCGCTGCCGGTGCTCGGGCTGCGGGTGTCGAGCGGGCTGGCCACCACGTTCGCCTACTTCGCGCGCCGGATCCACCCCGACGTCCGCCTGCTGACCCACGGCGGCTCCGAACTGGCCGACGGCCTGCACGCCGCCCGGCGGGCGGGAGCGGGCTGGCTGGTCGCGGTGATCCTGCCCCGCTACCCGGCCGAAGCCGTACAGGCCCTGCGGAGCGCCGGGGAGCTGGGCCTGCGGACGGCGGTGATCACCGACCGGCCGGACGTGCCGTTCGAGGCCGACGTGATCCTGGACGCCCCGGTCGGCGAGCGGCTGGTGTTCGACTCGCACGCGGCGCCGCTCGCCCTGGCCATGGTGCTGGTGGAGGCCATGGCGGACGCGGCGCCGCTGCGGACGCAGGCCCGGCTGGAGGAGTACGAACGGATGATCGACCAGGCCGGGGTCTTCGTCGACCGGCCGGGCGCGCCGGCGGGCTAGCCGGCGAGCTTGCGCAGCGAGCGGACCGACCAGGCCAGGGAGAGCGCGCCGAGCACGAGGAAGACGCCGAAGGCCACCGGGACCGTGCCGTCGGACAGGTCGCCGGCGAACAGGGAGCGGCCCGCCTCGACCGAGTAGTAGAGCGGGTTGAACCGGGCGGCCGTCTGCAGCCACTCCGGCCCGAGCGAGACCGGCAGCATCATTCCGGCGAGCAGGGTCAGCGGCAGCGCGAAGAACTGGACGAGCTGCGACATGCCGTTCTCGTCGCGGATCGCCAGCGCCAGGCCGTAGGAGAGGCTGGCGGCGAACAGGCCGGTCGCGGCCATGAGCAGCAGCATCAGGCCCAGGGCCGGCAGCGGCAGCCGCAGGCCCATCAGCACGGCCACCCCCATCACCAGGAGCGCCTGCAGGACGAGGACGAGCATGTCCTTCATCACGCGGCCGAGGATGATCGCCGGACGCCAGGCCTGGCTGACCGCGAGCCGCTCCAGCACTCCGTTGCGGGTCTCGTTGATCATGCTGAAGCCGGTGAACAGCGAGCCGAACAGGGCGATCATCATCATCGCGCCGGGCGTGAAGATCCTCAGCGCGTCGACCAGCGTCCCGCCCGGGACCATCCCGGTCAGCAGCGGGGCGAACAGCAGCAGGTAGAGCACGGGTTGCAGGATGCCGAACAGCGGCCAGACCGGGTTGCGGCGGACGTTGCCGAGCTCGTAGCCGAGGAACAGCATGGTGTGTCGGAACATGGGGGGTCCTCAGGGGTCAGGCGGCGTCGCGGAGGGAGCGGCCGGTGTGCCGCAGGAAGACGTCGTCGAGCGTGGCCCGGTCGAGGGAGATCGACCGGATCGCCAGGCCGCCGGCCTCCAGGGCGCGGAGCAGCGCGGGCAGGTTGTGCTCGCCGTCGTCGAGGTAGGCGCGCAGGCAGTCGTCCTCCGGCCGGGTCTCCTTGATGTACGGCTGGGCGTTCAGGAGCTCCCCGGCGGCGGCCAGGTCGTCGAGCCTGAGCGTGACGACGTCGCCCGCGACCTCCTTCTTGAGCTCCTCGGGGGTGCCCTCGGCGACGATCAGGCCGTGGTCGACGATGACCAGCCGGTCGCAGAGCGCGTCGGCCTCGTCCAGGTAGTGGGTGGTCAGCAGCACGCTGGTGCCCTGGTCGCGCAGGCTGCGGACCTCGTCCCAGAGATTGGCCCGGTTCTGCGGGTCCAGGCCGGTGGTCGGCTCGTCCAGGAAGACCAGCGGCGGCCGGTTCACCAGGCCGATGGCCAGCGCGAACCGCCGCTTCTGACCACCGGACAGCGACCTCACCGGACGGTCGGCGATCTCGGTGAGGCTGAAGGTCTCCAGCAGCTCGTCCGCACGGGTGTGCGCCTGGCTCCGGGAGAGCCCGGACAGGCGCGCCGACAGCAGCAGGCTCTCGCGGCCGGGGGCGTTGTCGTCCACGCCTCCGGCCTGGCTGACGTAGCCGATCCTCTCCCGGACCTTCGCGGCCTCCTTCACCACGTCGTGCCCGGCCACCCGGGCGGTGCCGGAGGTGGGGGCGGTGAAGGTGGCCAGCATCCGGACGGTGGTGGTCTTGCCCGCGCCGTTCGGGCCGAGGACGGCGAAGATCTCGCCCTCCCCGACGCTCAGGTCGATGCCCCGTACGGCCTCGACCTCCTCCGTCTTGCCTCGTCCACGTCTGGCGGTGAAGGTCTTGCGCAGCCCGTGCGCTTCGATGATCATGATTCTCCGTTTCGGGGGGTGGGTCCGGGAGCCCGACGAGTTCGGGTGTGCTCCGAGAGGGGCGTCCAGGAGGAGAGGCTGAGCCCTTCCGCAGGGGGAAGGGCAACCGGTTTTCAGGGGAGGTCGCCGTTCTTGACCTTCTCGGCGGCCTCGCCGACCCAGGTCAGCTGGGCCTTGAGCTGGAGGATGTTGAGCCGCAGGCATTCGTCGATGTGCCGGGGGGCGCCGTAGGCCTGCTTGCCGCCGATGGCGCGCTCGGTCATCCCGATGGCGAACTGGAGCTGGGCGGCCCTGGCCTCCATCGCCGAGGCCAGCTCGGCGGCCGAGAGCCGGTCCATGAAGGTGATCGCCACCTGGAACGGGTCCACGATCGGCTTGATCTCCCACCAGTGGCTGAGCAGGTGCCGCCCGAACTCGGCCCGGCCGACCTCGGTGATCGCGTAGAGGGTCTTGCCACCTTTGCCTTCCTCCATCCGTTCCAGCAGGCCCTCGTCGGCCATCTTGCCCAGCCCGTGGTAGATCGAGCCGTAGGCCACGTTGGCCCAGTGCTGGGTGCCCATGAGTTCGAGGCGGCGCCGTACCTCGTAGCCGTGGAGCGGGCCGTCGAGCAGCACGCCGAGAAGCAGAACACGAGTGGAAGACATGTGCAAATTTTTATTAAAATTTGTATACGATGTCAATCATGTGAGAGATCCGGACGCGACGACGACGGCGCCCCGCCGGGCTTCCTGGGCCCGGGGCCCGCCACGTTCCGGCTGGAGCGGTCCGGAGTAAGGTGATCCGCATGTCCGCACGACCGACCGCACTGGTCACCGGAGCCTCCCGAGGGGTGGGGGCCGCCGTCGCGCACGCCCTGGCCCCCACCCACGACCTGCTGCTCGGCGGCCGGGACGCCGAGGCCCTGGCCAAGGTGGCCGCCGGCCTTCCCGGCGCGCGTCCCTGGCCGGTGGAGCTCACCGCCGTCACCGAGGCCGACGTCGCCGGGATCGACCGGCTCGACGTGCTCGTGCACAGCGCGGGCACGGTGACCCTGGGGCGGATCGCCGAGACCCCCGCCGAGGTCTGGCGGCGGACGATGGACGTCAACGTGATCGCGGTGGCCGAGCTGACCCGGCTGCTGCTGCCCGCCCTGCGCGCGGCCCACGGCCAGGTAGTGATGATCAACTCGGGGGCCGGGCAGCGGGCCAACCCGGCCTGGGGCTCCTACGCGGCCAGCAAGTTCGCGCTGCGGGCCCTCGCCGACGCCCTCCGGCTGGAGGAGCCCGGCCTCAGGGTGACCACGGTCTACCCGGGGCGGGTCGACACCGACATGCAGCGCGGGGTGCGGGCCCAGGAGAACGGCTCCTACGAGCCGGAGAGATACCTGGCCCCCGACTCGGTGGCCCGCGCGGTGCTGGCGGCCGTGACGGCATCCCCCGACGCGCACGTCACCGATATCACCGTCCGTCCGGTGGGCGGGCCCGCGAGCTGACGGTGGCGCGGGTTCGCCAATGAATGACTCCATTCACATAATGGAGGGGTGTTCGACGAGATGTGGGGTGCCATCGCGCACCTCGGACGTGACGGCCGGACCCGGGGCTACCTGCGCGACGCGTGGTCGCCCGCCGATCTGGAGCTCCGTCAGTGGTTCCGCCAGGAGGCCGCCAGACGGGGCCTCGACCTGCGTGAAGACCGGAACGGCAACCTGTGGGCCTGGTGGGGCGACCCGTCGGACAGGCCGGGCGTCGTCACGGGCAGCCATCTGGACTCGGTACGGCAGGGCGGCGCCTTCGACGGCCCCCTCGGGGTCGTGTCCGCCTTCGCCGCCCTCGACACGCTGCGGGCCAGGGGCTTCGAGCCTCCCCGCCCGTTGGGGGTGGCCTGTTTCACCGACGAGGAGGGCGCCAGGTTCGGGGTCCCCTGCATGGGCTCCCGGCTGCTCACCGGCGCGCTCGACCCCGACCGGGCCCGCGGCCTGACCGACGACGGGGGCGACTCGATGGCCGAGGTGCTGCGCCGGGCCGGACGCGACCCCGGCGAGCTGGGCCGTGACGACGAGACCCTCAAGCACGTCGGCGTCTTCGTGGAGCTCCACGTCGAGCAGGGCCAGGACCTGGTCCACCGGGACGCCCCGGTCGGCGTGGCCGCCGCCATCTGGCCGCACGGCCGCTGGCGGTTCGACTTCCGCGGCCAGGCCAACCACGCGGGCACCACCCGGCTGGAAGACCGCGACGACCCGATGCTGCCCTTCGCCCGGACCGTGCTGCACGCCCGGCAGGCCGCCGAGCGGGGCGGCGTGGTGGCCACCTTCGGCAGGCTCCGCGTGTCGCCCAACAACGCCAACGCCATCCCCGGCCTGGTCAGCGCCTGGCTGGACGCCCGGGGCGGCGACGAGCACGCGGTCCGGGCGCTGGTCGCCGAGCTGACCGAGTTCTCCGGGGCCGAGGTCAGCGCCGAGTCGTGGACCCCCGTCGTCGACTTCGACGAGGTCCTGCGGGAGCGGCTCGCCGCGGTCCTGGGGGGAGTGCCCGTCCTGCCGACGGGGGCCGGCCACGACGCCGGAATCCTGGCCTCCGCAGGTGTACCCAGCGCGATGGTGTTCGTCCGCAATCCAACGGGAATCTCACACTCCCCGGACGAACACGCTGAGATGTCCGACTGTCACGCGGGGGTCGCCGCCCTCGCCACCGCCCTGGAGGAGCTGTGCCGGAGCTGAACTACTGGTGCGAGCTGGCCTGGTTACCGCCCGGCGAGGTCGTCGCGGGAGTGCTCGTCCGGGTCTCGGGCTCCCGCTTCGCGGAGATAACCCCCGGCATGGCCGAGCCGCCCGCTGGGGCCGTCCGGCTCGACGGGCTGACCGTCCCCGGACTGGCCAACGCGCACTCCCACGCCTTCCACCGGGCCCTGCGCGGGGTGACGCAGCGGGAGAAGGGCAGTTTCTGGACCTGGCGCGAGCAGATGTACGGCGTGGCCGCGACTCTGGACCCCGACTCCTACCTCAGGCTGGCCAGGGCCACGTTCGCCGAGATGGCGCTGGCGGGGGTCACCAGCGTCGGGGAGTTCCACTACCTTCACCACGGTCCGGGTGGCAGGCCGTACGACGACCCGAACGTCATGGGGCACGCGCTCGTCCAGGCCGCGCGGGAGGCCGGCCTGCGCATCGCGCTGCTGGACGCCTGCTACCTGAGCGGCGGCTTCGGCACCCCGCTGGCCGGCACCCAGCTCCGCTTCGGCGACGGCGACGCCGACAGGTGGGCCGTGCGGGTCGAGGCCCTCGCGGCCGCCTACCGTGGCGCGCAGGACGTGGAGATCGGCGTGGCCGTCCATTCGGTCCGCGCGGTCCCCTCCGAGCAGATGCCGACGGTCAGCAGGTTCTCCCATCACCACGCGCTCCCGATGCACGTTCACGTGTCCGAGCAGCGCGCCGAGAACGCGGCCTGCGTGGAGATGTACGCCGCCAGCCCGGTCCAGGTGCTGAACGAGCACGACGTGCTCGGTCCCCGCTCCACCGCCGTGCACGCCACGCACGTGTCCGACGTGGACATCGCGCTGCTCGGCCAGTCGGGCACCCGCGTCTGCATGTGCCCGACGACCGAACGCGACCTGGCCGACGGCATCGGCCAGGCCAGGACGATGGCCGAGGCGGGCTCGCCGATCACGCTCGGCTCCGACAGCCACGCGGTCATCGACCTGTTCGAGGAGGCCCGCGCGGTCGAGCTGGACGAGCGGCTGGCCACCGAGCGGCGCGGCCACTGGACGGCCGCCGAGCTGCTCCAGGCCGCCACCGCGGCCGGGCACGCCTGCCTGGGCTTCCCCGACGCGGGCACGCTCGTGCCGGGCGCGTGGGCCGACCTGGTGTCGGTGCGCCTGGACTCGGTCCGTACGGCGGGCGCGTCCCGGAGCGGAGCCGCGGAGACGGTGGTCTTCGCCGCGACGGCCGCCGACGTGCACTCGGTGGTGTCGGGCGGCCGCCATGTGGTCGCCGAGGGCCGGCACGTCCTCGGCGACGTGGGCGCGATGCTCGGCGAGGCGATCGCCGAGGCCCGTGGGGAGAGCGCGTGAGCACGCGGCGGACAGGGAGGGGTGAGGGAGCGGTGAGCACGCTCTTCGACCGGATCGGACTGCTCTACACCGGCGATCCGGAGCGGGAGGAGATCGAGGACGCCGCCGTCGTCGTCGAGGACGGCCGGGTGGTGTGGGCCGGGGCCGCCGGCGCGGACCCGGGCGCCGACGAGCGCGTGGACGTGGACGGCCGGTGCGTGATCCCCGGTTTCGTGGACAGCCACGCCCACCTGGTCTTCGCCGGCGACCGCACCGCGGAGTTCACCGCCCGCATGTCGGGGCGGCCCTACACCGCCGGCGGGATCCGCACCACGGTCGCGGCCACCCGCGCGGCCGGCGACGCCCTCCTCGCGGAGCGGACCGCCGCCCTGGTCGCCGAGATGCTCGCCCAGGGGACCACCACCGTCGAGATCAAGAGCGGCTACGGCCTCACGGTCGAGGACGAGCGCCGGTCCCTGGAGATCGCCCGGCGGTTCACCCGGGAGACCACCTACCTGGGCGCGCACATCGTCCCGCCGGACGCCCCCTCCGCCGACGACTACGTCCGCACGGTCACCGGGGAGATGCTGGAGGCCTGCGCGCCGTACGCCAGGTGGGTGGACGTGTTCTGCGAGCGCGGAGCGTTCGACGCCGACCAGACCAGGGAGATCCTGCTCGCCGGGACCAAGGCCGGGCTGCTGCCCCGGATCCACGCCAACCAGCTGGGCGAAGGGCCGGGCGCGCGGATCGCCGCCGAGATGGGCGCCGCCTCCGCCGACCACTGCACCCACCTGACCGACGAGGACGTCTCCGCGCTGTCCTCGGCCGGGGTGGTGGCCACCCTGCTGCCCGGCGCGGAGTTCTCCACCCGCTCGCCGTACCCGGACGCGCGCCGGCTGCTGGACGCCGGGGTGACCGTCGCGCTGGCCACCGACTGCAATCCCGGCTCCTCCTTCACCTCGTCCATGCCGTTCTGCCTGGCGCTGGCCGTCCGGGAGATGCGGATGACACCGCTGGAGGCGGTCAGGGCCGCCACGTACGGCGGAGCCACGGCACTGCGCCGTGACGACGTCGGCACGCTGAGGGCGGGGGCCCGCGGCGATCTGGTGATCCTGGACGCCCCCTCCTACGTCCATCTGGCCTACCGGCCGGGGGTACCGCTGGTGGCGCAGGTGTGGAAGGAGGGACGGCGCCTGGTTTGAAACCCCGAGAACGGGGGCAGCCGCAATGCCTGTGGCGTCACGTTCGGAGACATCCTCCTCAGGGAGGAAATTCAAACCCTTCTCCGGGCGTACTTTTTTAGGGAATCTTTGCCCTGATCCGAGCGTTGATTAGGCAAGCGACATGTCCGCACGCGCGGGGCTTCGGGCGAGCGTGCGGGCATGCCATAAGCAGGCGGAGCGAGGTGCCATCGGATGGCAAGGCCGACGGGGAATCGGACGCAGGATCAGCACGTCTCGGATCGAGACCTGCTCGGGACCTACCTGGCTGAGATCGGGCGGGTCCCCCTGCTCACCGCGGAGGAGGAGGTCGAGCTCGCCAAGCGGATCGAGGCGGGCCTCTTCGCGGAGCAGTTGCTGGACGGCGGGCTGACGGAGCCGCGGATCGCGGACGCCGCCGACGAGGAGCTCGAACGGCTTGCTGTTTCGGGGCAGCGGGCCAAGGATGAATTCATCCAGGCCAATCTACGTCTTGTGGTGGCGGTCGCGCGCAAATACTCCGGCAGGGGAATGCCGTTGATCGATCTGGTCCAGGAAGGAAACCTGGGCCTGGTCCGGGCGGTCGAGAAATTCGATTACCGGCGCGGTTACAAGTTCTCCACATATGCCACCTGGTGGATCCGCCAGTCGGTGGGGCGGGCGATCCACGAGCAGGCCCGGCCGGTCCGGCTGCCCACCCACGCCGGTGAGCAGATGACCCGGCTGATGCGGGTCCGGCGCGACATGCTGGCCGAGTTCGACCAGGAGCCGACGGACGCGGATCTGGCCGCGGTGCTGGAGCTGCCGATCGAGCGGGTCCGCGAGCTCCGCCGCTGGGCCTCCGACCCCGTCTCCCTCCAGCTCGGCGTGGGCGACGAGGACGAGACCGAGCTCGGCGACATGATCGCCGACGAGACGTGGGCCGATCCCGAGCAGCAGGCCATGGACATCCTGGAGCGCGAGCGCCTGGAGCAGTGGCTGACCGGCCTGGAGGGCCAGACCCGGGAGATGCTCCGCTGGCGCTACGGCCTGATGGACGGCCGCGAGCACACGCTGACCGAGGTCGGCGAGCGCTACGGCATCGGCCGTGACCGTGCCCGGCGCATCGAGCGCGACGCGCTGGCCCGGCTGCGGAAGATGGCCACGGCGGCCTGACCGGTCATCGCGCCCGGGGCCTACTGCAGCACGCGGAATCCGAAACGCCGGTCGCCCTCGCCCGGGGCGCCGGCGTCGCCCTCACTGATCACCAGGCTGTTGCCCTCGCCCGCGTAGAGCTGCAGGTTGCGGTCGGGCCGGCCGGGGTGGTGGATGCTGTTGTAGCCGTCGGGGAGGCTGTTCCAGCTGACGCGGGTGGGGCTCGCCTCCCACATCTGGGTGGCGCGGCCGGCGTCGCAGGGCTGGATCTCCAGTATCCCGGCACCGTCCCGGACGTCCAGGCACCGCCCGTCGCCGGTGACGAGGTGCCGGGCGAGGGCGTCGTAGCGCCACACGGTCGTGGGATCGCTGTCGCACGCCCGGTTCTTGGGAGTGGACAGCGGGGTGACCGGGCTGTCCTGGGACCAGCCCACGCAGCGGGTGGGGTCCGTCGACAGGAAGATCTGGAACTGCCCGGCGGGCAGGGCCCCGGCGTGGGCGGGGACGGCGGGCAGCAGGAGGCCGGCGGCGGCGAGCGGCACGGCGGCACGCAGGGAACGGATCATCGCTCTTCCTGGTCGGTGGGGGCGCGGGCACGGAGAGTGGCGTGGTGAGGCCCACGCCACCGTCACTCATAGTAGTGATGTGAGAGCTCTGAGTGATGATTGCCGCCGCGTGGCCGTCCGCCGTCTCCGCGGCCGGTCTCCGCGCCCCCTGCGGCCCGGAGCCGTGCCGGACGTCACGGCTTGGCGAACTTCTCCAGGTCGTCGAGGATCTTGCCGGCGGCGGTGACGCCGATGCCGAGCATCCAGGTCTCGTCGTCCACGCCGTGGGCCTTGCCGTCCTTGACCGCCGGCAGGTTCTTCCAGAGCGGGCCCCCGGTGACCGTGGCCTGGCTCTGCGCCGCCTGGTCGCCGTAGGCGCTGTAGAAGAGCACGTCGCCGTCCGCCTGGGAGAGGTTCTCCTGGCTCAGCTCGCCGAAGCGCTTGTCCTGGGCGTCCGCCAGCCGCTGGGGTTCGGGGCGGCCGAAACCGGCGTCGCCGACGACGATGCCGCTGAACGAATCGGGGCCGTACATCCGGATCTGGGTGGGCATGAAGCGCACGATGCTGACCTCGACCGCGTCGGATCCGCCCAGCGACCGCGCCCGGGTCTGGTAGTCGGCGAGAAGCTTCTCCGCCTGCGCCTTCTTGCCCAGCGCGTCGGCGTCGAGCAGGAGGTTCTCCTTCCAGGTGATCCCGACCTTCTCGGTGAACACGGTGGGCGCGATCTGGTTGAGCTTGTCGTAGAACTGCTCCTGCCGGAACTTCGTGCCGAGGATCAGGTCCGGCTTGAGCGCGGTGATGGCCTCAAGGTTGGGGGCCTGGAGGGTGCCCACCGGCTTGGTGGCGTCCAGCGCGGAACCCAGGTATTTCGGCCAGGCCTGGTTTTCGGCCGCCTGTGCCGCGCCGACCGGTGTGAGGCCCAGTGAGGCCATGGTGTCGAGCTTGTCGGTGTCGAGAACGATGACCCGCTTGGGAGATTCGGGCACCTTCGTCTCGCCCATCGCGTGCTTGATCGTCCGGGTCGGACCTGCGGCGGCCTGGTCATCGCCGGAGGAGCCGCAGGCCGCGAGGGCGACGGTGGACAGCAGAACGGCGGCCGCGGCCTTGGCCAGGCGGATGGTCATCGAATCCCCTTAGAGGTTTAGGTAAGGCATGCCTAAGCATAGTTATGGTCATCTTCAGGCCAAGACCCGCCCCGTCCGAAACACCCTCGAAACACCACGTCGCCGAGATTCACAGATGCGAAACACGCACGGTTGAGACCTGAAACGGCGGAAGAACACGCTTTGGCGCAACGTCAGTGCGCGGCCGGTCGACGGAGCCCAGGAAGCGTTCACTGCGACAGTGAAATCGGCCACACGCCATTTGTAAGGGAGGGTCGCGTCGAATGAAGATCGATGGCGGCACCACTGCCTGGATGCTCACAGCCACCGCGCTGGTGTTGCTGATGACTCCTGGGCTCGCGTTCTTCTACGGGGGCATGACCAGGGCCAAGAGTGTTCTCAACATGATGATGATGTCGTGGGTCAGCATCATCGTCGTGACGATCACCTGGGTCCTCTACGGCCACTCGCTGGCCTTCGACGCCGTCGGCGACGGCACGGGCATCGTCAACAAGTTCATCGGCGGTCTTGACAACATCGGCCTGGCCGGGATGGTGGAGACCGCCACGAAGGATGACGGCACGGGCATGCCGAGCCTGGTCTTCTCCATGTTCCAGATGACCTTCGCGATCATCACGGTGGCCCTGATCAGCGGCGCGCTCGCCGACCGCGTCAAGTTCGGCGCCTGGGTCGTCTTCGGGATCGTCTGGGTGAGCCTCGTCTACTTCCCCGTGGCCCACTGGGTGTGGGGCGGCGGCTGGCTGAGCAGCCTCGGCATCGAGGACTTCGCCGGAGGCACGGTCGTCCACATCAACGCAGGCGCCGCCGCCCTGGCGGTCGCGCTCGTGATCGGCAAGCGCGTCGGCTGGGGCAAGGACCCGATGCGGCCCCACAACCTCACGCTCGTCCTGCTGGGCGCCGGTCTGCTGTGGTTCGGCTGGTTCGGTTTCAACGCCGGCTCCGAGCTCGCCGTGGACGGGACGACCGGCCTGGCGTTCATCAACACCCAGATCGCCACCGCGGTCGCCGCCGGTGCGTGGCTCCTGGTGGAGAAGCTCCGTGACGGTCACTCCACCAGCCTCGGTGTGGCCTCGGGCGCCGTCGCCGGTCTGGTCGCCATCACCCCGGCCTGTGGCTTCGTCGACCCCTGGGCGGCGTTCGTCATCGGCGCGATCGCCGGTGTCGCCTGCGCCTACGCGGTCGGCCTGAAGTACAGGCTCGGTTACGACGACTCCCTCGACGTGGTCGGCGTCCACCTGGTCGGCGGTGTCGTCGGCGCGGTGGCGCTCGGTTTCGTCGCGGCCTACCCGTTCGCCGACGGCCAGGAGAAGGGGATCCTCCTCGGGGGCCCGCTCTCCCAGCTCGGCGTGCAGGTGCTGGGGCCGGTCGCGGTCGGCCTCTACTCCTTCGTCGTGTCGTGGGTCATCGCCAAGGTCATCGACAAGACGATGGGCTTCAGGATCGGCACCGAGGAAGAGATCGCCGGCATCGACATCACCTCCCACGCCGAGACCGGTTACGACCTCGGCACCATCCACTCCTCGGGCGTGGCCGCCGTCAACGGTACGGCCGCCGTCCCGGCGTCCAAGAAGGTCGGCGCATGAGACTCATCACCGCGGTCATCAAGCCCTTCAAACTCGATGACGTGAAGGCAGCCCTGGAGCAGTTCGGCGTCAAGGGCATGACGGTCAGCGAGGCCAGCGGGTACGGCCGCCAGCGCGGTCACACCGAGGTCTACCGGGGCGCCGAGTACCAGGTGGACCTGGTGCCCAAGGTCCGGCTGGAGGTGCTCGCCGAGGAGGACGACGCCGAGGACGTCATCGACGTCATCGTCAAGGCCGCGCAGACCGGCAAGATCGGCGACGGCAAGGTCTGGTCCGTTCCGGTGGACACGGTCGTCCGGGTCCGCACCGGAGAACGCGGACCCGAGGCGCTCTAACCGGTGAGAGGCGACACTCGCTCGTACGCCGCGGCCCGTAAGGAACGGGCCGCGGACATCGACCGGTGGCTGACGGACCTGCTCAGGACCGCCTGCGGCACGCCGTACGGGCGCACCGGGAAGAACGGGGAGCACAGGAACACCGACGAGCGCGGCGCACTCAGCGGCGTCGCGCTCGTCGCGGTGGGGAGCCTGGGCCGCGCGGAGCTGGCCCCGGGCAGCGACCTGGACCTGGTCCTGCTGCACGACGGCCGTGACGACGTGGCGCGCATCGCCGACCGCGTCTGGTATCCCGTCTGGGACTCCGGCGTCGGCCTCGACCACTCGGTGCGGACCGTGGAAGAGGCCGCCATGGTCGCGCGGGACGACCTCAAGGCGGTGCTCGGGCTGATCCAGGCCCGGCACGTGGCGGGGGACCCCGAGCTGACGCGCGCGGCACGCGAGAGCGTGCTCTCCGAATGGCGGGCCGACTCCAGGCGCCGCCTGGGCGAGCTGCGCGACGCCGCCGACAAGCGTGCGGAGGCGAGCGGCGAGCTGGCCTTCCTGCTCGAACCCGACCTCAGGGACTCACGCGGCGGGATCCGCGACGTGCAGGCGATGCAGGCCGTGGCCGCGGCCTGGGTCGCCTCGGCCCCGGGCCCCCGCGTCCGCGAGGCCTACGAACTTCTGCTCGACGTACGGCACGGCCTGCACCTGGTGACCGCCCGGGGCGCCGACCGGCTGGTGCTCCAGGAACAGGACGCGGTCGCCGGGACGCTGGGCCTGCTCGACGCCGAGGCGCTGATGCGCAGGCTCGCCGAGGCGGGCCGTACCGTCGCGCACGCCTTCGACGCCACCTGGCGCACCGTCGACCGGCTGCTGTCGGGTCCCGCCCCGAGGGGCCGCCGACCGCTCGCCGACGGCGTCGTCGAGCACGGCGGCGAGGTCGTGCTCGCCCGCGGGGCCGACCCGCGCAAGGACCCCGTGCTCGTGCTCCGCGCCGCCGCGGCCGCCGCCGAGGCGGGGCTGCCCCTCGCGCCCGCCACCGTGAACGCGCTGGCCGCCCAGTCCCCGCCGCTCCCGGTCCCGTGGCCGGACGACGCCCGCGACGCGCTGGTCGCCCTGCTCGGCGCGGGACGCGCGGCGGTGCCGGTCTGGGAGGAACTGGACCAGGCGGGGGTGCTGGTCCGGCTCCTGCCCGACTGGGAGCGGGTACGGCACCGCCCGCAGCGCAACCCCGTGCACCGCTACACCGTGGATCGGCACCTGATCGAGGCCGCCGCCGGAGCCGCCTCCTTCACCCGCGAGGTGTCCCGGCCCGACCTGCTGCTCATCTCCGCGCTCCTGCACGACATCGGCAAGGGCTGGCCCGGCGACCACTCGACCACCGGCGCGGTCGTGGCCCGCGACATCGGCGCCCGGATCGGCCTGTCCCCGGCGGACGTGGACACCCTGGAGACCGTGGTCCGCCACCACCTGCTGCTGCCGGAGACGGCGACCCGCCGCGACCTGGACGACCCGGTGACGATCTCCCGGGTGGCCGAGGCCGTCGGCTCGCGCGAGGTCCTCGAACTGCTGGCGGCCCTCGCCGTGGCCGACGGCAACGCGACCGGGCCGGCCGCCTGGAACTCCTGGAAGGCCTCTCTGGTCACCGACCTCGTGCGCCGGGTGCGCTCGGTGCTGTCCGGCACCCCGCTGCCGCCCGCGCCGGCGCTCTCGGCCGCGCAGGCGTCCCTGGCCCGGCACGGCGGCGGCGCCGTACGGGTCAACGGGGGAGCGGTCACCGTGGTCGCGCCGGACAGGTCGGGGCTGCTCTGGCGCGCGGCCGGGGTGCTCGCCGCGCACCGGATGGTGGTCCGCGCGGCCTCGGCCGCCTCGGCGGGATCGACCGCCGTCATCGAGTTCTCGGTCGTGCCCGAGTACGGTTCGCCGCCCGATCCGGCGACGCTGGAAGCGGATCTGCGGCTGGTCCTGGCCGGCCGGCTCGACATCGAGCAACGCCTGGCCAGAAGGACCCGGTCGCTGCGCCCCGCCCGGGTGCCGGTGGCGCCGCCGCGGGTCACCCTGGTGGACGACGCGTCCAACACGGCGACCGTCGTGGAGGTGCGCGCGCACGATCGCCCCGGACTGCTGTGGCGGATCGGCAGAGCTTTTGGGGACTGTGGTCTTGACGTACGCGCCGCGCGTGTGGAGACTCTCGGCGCAGAGGCGGTGGACGTCTTCTATGTTGTCGACAGGGCCGGACGTCCTCTGACCGACGAGGCCCAGCGGGCACAGGTGCGGGACCAGGTGCTCGCCGCTCTGCGATAACCATCGACCATCGTTCTCTTGTCACCTTCGTAACGATTAAGTCCGGTTTGTCGGTTATGCCGATTATGTCCCGTGACCTTGTGGTCTGATGTTGACCACTTATGTCGTGATGGTGAGGGGTAGCGAGAGCGGTGACGACGGCGACATCCGAGGGCGGCGGTGCTTCGGCACGCGACCGCGGCAAGCGGCCTGCCGCCCGGTTCGGCTTGCGGAACTGGCGTGTGCGGTCGCGCCTCACGGCTCTGATCCTGGTACCGACCGCGGTGGGCGTCGTGCTCGCGGGCACCCGCGTGGTCGCCTCCGTCGACAGCGTGGCGGGCTACCAGCGGACCGCCTCGGCGGCCGAGTACTCCGGCGACATCCGCGACCTGGCCCAGGCCCTCGGTCTGGAACGTGACCGGAGCGCGTGGTCCTCCTTCCAGACCTCGAACAAGGGACTGAAGGACAGCGCCGAGGCGCAGAAGAAGACGGTCGACGCGCTGGTCGGCAAGGTCCGGCTCGACCTGCAGGCGATCGACGACTCCTACGGCGTCCGGACGGCCGAGGCCGCCAGAGACGTGGGCTACCAGCTCTCCGGCCTGAAGGAACTGCGCCAGATACCCGGGACGAACCGTACGGAACGGTACGGCATCCTGATCGCCCCGCTGCTCCAGCTCCACGAGGAGCTCACGCTGGTCAGCGACGACCCGGAGATCATCGGCAACACCCGCGCGCTCAGCGCGCTGGCCTACGCCAAGGAGGAGGTCTCCAAGCAGCGCGCCCGCCTGCTGGCCGGCTACTACGTGCCCTCCCTGGTCAACGCCCAGGAGATCGAGAAGTTCATCGCCTCCCGGTCCCGCATGGAGGAGTACAAGGCGGACTTCGGCGTCGAGGCGACCCCGGAGAACGGCCAGCTGCTCGTCAAGGCCATGATCGACGAGAAGGTGCACCGCGCCGAGCTGACCAAGTCCAGGGCGATCGTGCTGGCCAGCGACCCGCGGAACGAGGGGCGCCTGCTCTCGGACTTCGACGAGGTCAAGCAGTGGTTCTCGGACAACGGCGCGATCATCGACCGGATGAGGAAGGTCGAGGTCAAGGTCGCCGGTGACGTGATCACCCGCGCCCGGGTGCTGGAGGACACCGAGCAGCGCAACGCGATCATCGCGTCCGGGCTCATCCTCCTGCTGCTGCTCCTGGTCCTCGGTCTCACCGTCCTCATCGCCCGCTCGATGGTCCTGCCGCTGCGCCGCCTGCGCGCCGAGGCACTGGACGTCGCCGGATTCACCCTGCCCGAGGCCGTACGCAGGCTCCGGGTCTCCGGAGACTCCCAGACCCCCGAGATCGCCCCCATCTCGGTCGACGGCAAGGACGAGATCGGGGAGGTCGCCAAGGCCTTCGACGAGGTCCACCGGCAGGCCGTACGGCTGGCCGCCGAGGAGTCCGAGCTCCGCTCCAACATCAGCGCGATGTTCGTCAACCTGTCGCGCCGCACCCAGACCCTGGTCGAGCGGCAGATCTCACTGATCGACGGCCTGGAGAAGGGCGAGGAGGACGGCGGCCGCCTGTCGGACCTGTTCAAGCTCGACCACCTCGCCACCCGCATGCGCCGCAACTCCGAGAACCTGCTGGTCCTCGCCGGTCACGAGCCCCCCCGCAGGCGCAGCCAGCCGGCCAAGCTCGTCGACGTCGTGCGCGCCTCGCTGTCGGAGGTCGAGGACTACGAGCGGGTCCAGGTCAAGGTGCACCGCACGATCTCGGTCGCCGGGAGCGCCGCCAACGACATCGTCCACCTGGTCGCCGAGCTGGTGGAGAACGCCATCCAGTTCTCGCCCCGGGCCAGCCAGGTCGTGGTCTCCAGCAGCATGATCGAGGGCGGCGGCGCGCTGCTCGCGGTCAGCGACGCCGGCATCGGCATGACCACCGAGGAGCTGATCGAGACCAACCGGCGCCTGGCCGACCCGCCCGTCGTCGACGTCTCGGTGTCACGGCGGATGGGACTGTTCGTGGTCGGCCGGCTGGCCCTGCGCCACGGCATCCGCGTCCAGCTCCGCCCGCAGGAGGCCAGCGGCCTCATCGCCATGGTCCTCCTGCCGCCGGAGCTGATCGTCGAGGCGATCCAGCCGCCGTCCATCACCCCGTCGTGGGGCGCCGAGCCGCGGGCCCCGCAGCCTTCCCCGGACCAGAACCCCTTCGCTCAGACCTCCTTCGGCCAGACGTCGTTCGGGCAGACGTCGTTCGGGCAGGCCTCGATCCCCCCGGCCTCCTCGTTCGGGCAGACCTCGCTCGGGCGCACTCCCGGCCCGCAGGCCTTCCCGTCCGGCTCCACGTCGTTCCCCGGCGACCAGCCGGTCCCGGGCCACAGGCAGCCGCTCCCCGCGGGCCCGCCCGGCGCTCCGGCGTCGGCCGCCGGCTACCCCCTCCCCAAACGTCCGGTCCCGGGGGCGAACGCCGCCGGGAGCGTTCCAGCTCCGGGTTTCTCCTCCTGGGGGCAGAACTCCCAGGACGACCCGGCGGCCGCGTCGATGCCCGCCGTACGGGTCTCCCCGCTCGAATCCGAGCAGGAGGAGTTCCTGCCGATCTTCGCGTCCATCGAGTCGGCCTGGTTCCGCCGGGCCGAGGACACCGGTGAGCACGCCGTCGTCGCCGGGGAGCCCGCGCGGCACACGGGCTCCCCGCTGACCGATCCGCTCGGCTCCGAGATCGAGGCCCCCACGCCTCCGGACGGCCTGCCGGTCCACGAGCCGGCCGGGGAGCCGGTGGAGGCCCGGGAGGCGGGCGGCTGGCAGACCCCGGCCGACGCCGGCTGGCAGGCGGCCCAGGCGGCGAGCGACCCCACCCTCGGCGGGATCACCTCGGCGGGCCTGCCCAAGCGGACTCCCAGAGCCAACCTGGTGCCCGGCGCCGCGGCCGCCGTGCCGTCCAGCCCGATGCCTTCTCTCTCACCCGAACGGGTACGTAGCCGCTTGTCGAGTTTCCAACAGGGTGTACGGCGGGGCCGTGCCGAACTGAACGAGGACACCGCCAGGAGCCTGGCGGACAGGGAGGAGGGCTCGTGACGACCCTGAGCCATGAGGCGCGCAGGTTCGACTGGCTGATCACCGAGTTCGTCCGCGCCACCCCCGGCGTCGCGCACGCGGTGTGCGTCTCGGCGGACGGGTTGCGGATCGCCAGCTCGGAGGGGTTCCCGAACGACCGCGCGGACCAGCTCGCCGCCGTCGCGGCGGGCCTGCTCAGCCTGACCGTGGGTGCGTCCCGCGTGTTCGAGGGCGGGGCAGTCACCCAGACGGTGGTCGAGATGGAGCGCGGCCTGATGCTGGTCATGGCGATCAGCGATGGCTCCGTGCTCGCCGTGCTGGCCTCTCCCGAGTGCGACATGGGTCTGGTGGCCTACCAGATGACCCTGCTCGTCGACCGGGCCGGCCAGGTGCTCACCCCGGCCCTCCGGGCCGAACTGCAGTCCTCCCGGGGGCGGTAGTGGCCGAGCTCTTCACGGGAGAGGGACGTGCTCGGGAGTGACGGAACCGGGGACGAGGAGCCCCTGTTCCGTCCATACGCGGTCACCGGCGGCCGATCCGAGCCCCGGTATCACATGGCGATGGAGACGCTGGTCTCCTCCTCGTTCATCATGGAGGAGGAACTGGCCCTGCTCACCCCCGAGCAGGACGCCATCATCAGGCTGTGCCGTTCGTTCCGGTCGGTCGCCGAGATCTCGGCGCTGCTGAGGGTCCCGCTCGGGGTGGCCCGTGTGCTGGTGGCGGACATGGCCGACGAAGGCCTCGTCCGTCTCCACCAGCCACGTCTCGACCAGGGACAACCGGACCTCAACATGCTCGAAAGGGTTCTCAGTGGACTTCGCAGGCTCTAACCATGGCGGCCTGACATCGACGAAGATCGTCGTGGCGGGCGGGTTCGGCGTCGGCAAGACCACGTTCGTGGGCGCCGTGTCGGAGATCCTCCCCCTGACCACGGAGGCGGTGATGACCGACGCCAGCGCCGGCATCGACGACCTCGGTCTCACCCCGAACAAGGCGACGACCACGGTCGCGATGGACTTCGGGCGCCTCTCGCTGGACCGGGACCTGATCCTGTACCTGTTCGGCACGCCCGGCCAGCACCGGTTCTGGTTCATGTGGGACGACCTCGTGCGCGGCGCGCTCGGCGCGGTCGTCCTGATCGACACCCGGCGGCTGGCCGACGGCTTCCCGGCGATCGACTACTTCGAGGAGGCCAAGCTCCCCTTCGTGGTCGGCGTCAACGGCTGGGACGGGCAGTTCCAGCACACGGAGGAGGAGGTGCGGGAGGCCCTGGCCCTCAGCCCGCACGTTCCCATCGTGCGCACCGACGCCCGCTCCCGCCCCTCCGTCAAGGGCACGCTCATCACGCTGGTCGAGCACGTCCTGCGGGTCCGCGCGGCCTCCGGCATGCCGGCCTGAGCCCCCGGGTCCTATCGGGACCGGGGCGTCCGGCTACGGCGTGCTCCCCGCAGGCGGCCTCCTGAGTGGAGCCTGCGGATCGTGTCGGCCGCCTCGGTGCAGGTGGCCGGAGTCACGGATCACCCTGGGCGATATTTCCGGGGTGCCGCAGATTTGCGGCACCCCATGTCCGTCGGGGGAGCCGGCGGGTGTCAGGCGGGCAGCCAGTCCTTCCACACGATCTTGTTCGCCTCGATCCACTTGCGGGCCGCCTGGTCGGCACTCAGGCCGCCGGTCATGTCGTCCGCGACCGCGTTCTGCTGGTCGTTCGTCCAGGTGAAGTTGCGCACCAGCTCGTAGGCCCTGCCACCGGTGTCGGCGAACCTCCGGCTCACGATCTTGTCGAGCAGGTAGGGCGGGTAGTCGCAGGCGATCTTCGCGGCGTCGGCGTCGCAGCCGATCGCGTAGGGAGGGAGATTGATCTTCGCCAGCTTGATCTGGGTGAACAGCCACTGCGGTTCGTAGAAATACATCAGCAGGGGAGTACGCCGCCGGGTCGCCAGTTTCGCGGCCCTTATCAGAGCTTTCTCGCTGCCCGCGTAGACGACCTTGTAGTCGAGCCCGAGATTGCGGACCAGCGCCTCGTCGTTGGTGACGTAGGAGGCGTCCCCGTCGAGGAGCTGACCGAAATTACCTGATTTATCAGTCTTAAATAGGTGGGCATACTTGTTGAGCTTCCGCCAGTCGGTGATGTCCGGGTACCGGTCGGCCATCCACTGAGGGACATACCATCCGATCACCCCTTTGTTTCCGTTTCTTCCGGCGGAGACGGCGACTTTCCTCTCCTCGATGTAGGTCTTCTTCTCGGCCTCGTGGCCCCAGTTCTCGACGATGACGTCCACCGTGCCCTTTTCGAGCCCCTCCCATGATTCGGCCTCGTTGAGCTCCACCCTCCGCACCTCGTAGCCGAGCTCCTGTTCCAGGAGCCGGCCGAGGACGGCCGCGCTGGCCTCGTAGCCCGCCCACCCGTTGATGGCGATCTTCACGGTGCCGCCGGTCTGCGGGGGCGCCTCCTGCTCACCGCTGCACGCGGTGAGCAGGAGGAGCGCCGCGGCGACCCCGGCGAGTTGTCTTCTCACGGAATCGGCCGATCGTTTACGCGGGGATCCAGGAGGCCCAGACGGCCGGGTTGGCCTCGACCCACTTCCTGGCCGCGTCCTCGGGGCTCAGCCCTTCGTTGGTGATGCCGTTGGCCACCGCGTTCTGCGCCTCGTTGGTCCAGGAGAAGTTCTTGACCAGCTCGTAGGCCTTGCCGCCGGTGTCGGCGAACCGCTTGCTCGCGATCTTGTCGAGATCCAGCTCGGCGTAGTCGCAGGCGACCTTCTTGGGGTCGGCGTCACAGCCGTCGGTGTGGGGCGGCAGGTTGACGCGGACCAGGTCGACCCGGTCGAACAGCCAGTGCGGGTCCCAGAAGTAGAAGAGCAGCGGCTTCTTCTGCCGCTGGGCCTGGGTGGCGGACTCGATCAGCGCCGCCTCGCTGCCGCCCACGACCACCTTGTAGTCCAGCTTCAGATTCTTGATGATCGCTTCTTCGTTGCTGACGTAGGACGGGTCGCCGAAGAGAAGCTGACCCTTGCCGCCCGACTCCGAGGTCGCGAACAGGGCGGCGTACTTGTTCAGGTTCTTGTAGTCGGTGATGCCGGGATACTTCTCCGTCATCCACTTGGGGATGTACCAGCCGATGACGCCCTTGTTGCCGGTGGAGCCGGCCTCCACGGCGACCTTCTTCTCCTCGATGAAGGTCTTCTTCAGATCGTCGTGGCCCCAGTTCTCCACGATGAGGTCGACGTCGCCGCTCTCGAACCCCTCCCAGGAGACCTGCTCGGCGAGCTCCTTCTTCTCGACCTTGTAGCCGAGCTCCTTCTCCAGCAGATAGGAGAGCACCGCGGCGCTGGCCTCGTAGCCGGCCCACGGGTTGATGGCGATCCTCACGGTGCCGCCCGCGGCGGGCGCCGATGATCCGGCGGCGCCCGTGGACGTCCGTGCCGTGCCGGTGCCGGTCTCCACCTTGGCGCCACCGCAGCCCGCGGCGGCCAGTCCAAGTGTCAGAACGCCGGCGAGCAGGCGGACCCTGCGTCCGATCCTCATGCGATCCTCTTCTTTAGGGGGACTTTCGGGGGGAAGGGCGCCCATCGGCGCCCTGCGTGATCCGGTCGAGCATGATCCCCAGCAGCACCGTGGCGACCCCGGCCGCGAAGCCCATGCCGAAGTCGGTGCGCTGGGAGAATCCGGAGACGACGTCGTAGCCAAGGCCGCCCGCGCCGACCAGCCCGCCGACCACGACCATGGCGAGCGTCATGACGATTCCCTGGTTGGCGGCGAGCAGGATCGCCCGGCGGGCCATCGGCAGCCGCACCTTCCACAGCAGCTGCCGGTCGGTGGAGCCGCAGGAGCGCGCGGCCTCCACGGCGACCGGCGACACGTTCCTGATCCCGTCCTCCACCAGCCGGACGACCGGCGGCACCGCGTAGATCACCGAGGCGAAGATCGCGGTGAACCGGGTCGCGCCGAACAGCGCCAGCGCGGGCAGCAGGTAGACGAAGGCGGGCATGGTCTGCGCGGTGTCGAGCAGCGGTCGTTGCACGGCGGCGAACCGGGGGGAGCGGGCCGCCGCGACGCCGAGCGCGAGCCCGGCGACCAGGGCCGGCACCACCCCGGCCAGCACGGTGGTGAGCGTCTCCATGGTGTGCTGCCAGAGCCCGAGCAGGGCCGTGGCGAGCAGGCAGCCCACCGCGACGGCCGCCGGGCGCGCCCCCGCGGCCCGCCACCCGGCCGCGAGCACGACCGCCGCGACCAGCCACCAGGGGGCGGTGGTGAGCACGGTCTGCAGGGGGTTGAGGAGCGCTTCGGTGACGCCGTTCCTGATCGCCTCCGTGGCGCCGTACCAGGAGAACTTGGCCCAGTTCACGGCCTCGTTCACCGGTCCGGCGAAGCGGAGCACCCACTCCCGGGGGAACTCGGCGGGCAGGAGGCGGGCCGCGATCCCGGTGACCAGGAGGATCCCCGCCGGGACGGCGAGCCGGGGCAGGAAGGAGGAGGCACCGGGCGGCACCGGCCCGCGCGCCGCGGCGGCCATGGTGATCCGGTCCAGCACGACGGCCATCACCACGATGGCGATGCCCGCCGGGAGCATGACGCCCACGTCGGCCCGGGAGAGCCCGCGGATGATGTCCGAGCCCAGCCCCGGTGCGGCGATCAGCGCCGCGATCACCACCATGGACAGCGCCATCATGACCGTCTGGTTGATCGCCAGCGCGATCGTGGCGCGCGCCATCGGGAGGTGGACCTTGCGCAGCGTCTGCCGGCGGGTGGCGCCGAGCGAGGTGGAGGCCTCGACGGCGGACGGGGAGACCTGCTCGACGGCCAGCGCGGTGATCCTGATCGCCGGAGGGATCGAGTAGATCATCGTGGTGATCGCGGCCGACGCGGGCCCGATCTGGAAGAACAGCACCATCGGCGCCAGGTAGGCGAACGTCGGCATGATCTGCATGACGTCGAGGACCGGGGTGAGCAGGCGGCGCAGCCGTACCGAACGGCCCGCGGCCACGCCCAGGGGCAAGCCGATCAGCAGCGAGAGCAGGACCGCCGCGAGCACGAGCGCGAGCGTGTCGACGCTCGCCTCCCACAGCCCCAGCACCCCGAACGAACCGGTCCCCAGCACGGCGACCAGCGCGGTCCGCCGGCCGCCCGCCAACCGGCCCAGCGCGCCCGCGGCCCCGATCAGCCCCACCCAGCCGAGGCCGTCCAGCACCAGGTGGAGGACGTCGTAGAGCCCGCCGACGGCCAGTCGCACGTAGTTGACGAAGAACAGGAAGACCGGGCTCTCGTTGCGGTTGGCGTCCACCCAGTCCCGCACGTCGTTGACGGCCCCGAACTGCGCGGCGTCGTCGTCGTGGGGCAGCGGCGCGGTGCCCCGGAAGAGCAGGTAGGCGGCCACGGCCACGGCCGCGCCGGTGAGCGGCGCCAGCCAGGGCGGCAGCGGCCTCCGGGAGCGGTGGGCGGGCGGGGCCGCCCGGGCGGGGGAGAGCGCGGCGGGCGGCGAGGTCATGCGCCGGCTC
>NZ_NGFP01000539.1 GCF_002149035.1 Streptosporangium minutum | reverse complement strand
GGCACCGATGTGCCGATCGGTTCGGTGGTGGCGGGCCGGGTGGATGAGGCGTTGGACGATCTGGTGGGCATGTTCGTCAACACGTTGGTGCTGCGGACCGATACGGGGGGTGATCCGGGGTTTCGGGAGTTGGTGGGCCGGGTGCGGGAGGTGGATCTGGCGGCCTACGCGCATCAGGATCTTCCGTTCGAGCGGTTGGTGGAGATCGTCAATCCGGCCCGTTCGATGGCCCGCCACCCTCTGTTCCAGGTGATGCTCGCCTTCCAGAACAACCCGCCCGCCGTCCTGGAACTCGACGGCCTGTCCGTCGCCGTGGAACCGTTCACGCCGGCCACCGCCAAGTTCGACCTCCAGCTCACCCTCGCCGAACGTCCCTCCGGGGGTCTCGAAGGCGGCCTGGAGTTCAGCCTCGACCTGTTCGATCGTCAGACGGCCGGTGACATCGTCACCCGCTTCCACCGGCTCCTGGAATCCGTGGTCGCCGCCCCCGACATCCCCATCGGCCAGATCGAGATCCTCACCCCCGCCGAGCGCCGGACGATTCTGGGCGACTGGGCCGGCACCGGCGCAGAACCGGCCCCGTCCACCATCGTGGAGCGCTTCGAGGCGCAGGTGGCGCGGTCGCCGCATGCGGTGGCGGTGGTGGGGTCGGGGGTGGCGTTGTCGTATGCGGAGTTGGAC
>NZ_NGFP01000538.1 GCF_002149035.1 Streptosporangium minutum | reverse complement strand
GGCGGACACCCCCGGGCAGAGCCACCTCAACCCCTCCCCCGCCGAGGTCGCCCAGCCGGTCAACGCGAACAAGACCCCCCTCCAGGCCGCGGCCGAGGGCCTGCCCAAGGTCACCGCCGCGCAGGTCCTGGACCTCGCCGCCAAGCAGGTCGGCATCTCCGAGAACTCCCAGGGCGGCGGGACCAAGTTCCAGTCCTGGTACGTGGCCTCCCCCCGCGCCAAGGAGACCGTCGCCCGTGACGGCGGCAGCCCGCGAGCCTACGCCAACGCCCCCTGGTGCGCGATGTTCGTCTCCTGGGTCGGCGAGCAGGCCGGCATCCGGCCCACCATGGGCTGGGACGCCTACACCGTCGCCCACGCCCAGTGGTTCAAGGACAACAAGCACTGGGGCACCACCGCCAAGCCCGGCGCCGTCGTCTACTTCGACTGGAACGGCGGCAAGCGCATCAGCGGCATCGACCACGTCGGCTTCGTGAAGAAGGACAACGGCGACGGCACGATCAGCACGATCGAGGGCAACACCGGGAACGGCAAGGTCGAGCACCGCGTCCGGCCCAAGTCCCAGGTCGTCGGCTACGGCTACCCGGTCTACGCGGGCTGATCGACAGCCGGCTGACTCACCGACCACCGAAAAGGGGTCCGGCTCACCGAGCCGGACCCCTTTTCGGCGTCCTCCCCCTCTCCTCCCAAGC
>NZ_NGFP01000537.1 GCF_002149035.1 Streptosporangium minutum | reverse complement strand
GCTGCGGTGAATACGTTCCCGGGCCTTGTACACACCGCCCGTCACGTCACGAAAGTCGGCAACACCCGAAGCCCGTGGCCCAACCGGACTCGTCCGGGGGGAGCGGTCGAAGGTGGGGCTGGCGATTGGGACGAAGTCGTAACAAGGTAGCCGTACCGGAAGGTGCGGCTGGATCACCTCCTTTCTAAGGAGCACCGGTTCGGCAGGCCCGCCTCTCGGGGTGGCTGCCGGTCCCATGCCGTGTCCGTGAGCGTACGTCTCACGCTCGGCGCGCTCATTAGTGGAGCACTGGCTACTCGATCGGACCGGGTTCRCCGGGCCGTTAGTACCGCCTTCCCCTCCTCGGAGGGGYGGGAGTGGGAACGCCGGCTCGCGGGGGCTTGGACTGGTCGAACACACTGTTGGGTCCTGAGGAAACGGACCRGGCGGGCCCGCTGAGGCGGGCTTGCTGTCTGTTTGACCTCGTGCGGGAYCGACCTCCTGCCAGACCAGCTCGGCCGGGGATGAGGGGTACCTCTTCTCGGCGGGTGTTCGGTGGTGGGGCGGGTTTCGGTCGCTGTTTGTTGTTTGAGATTTGCATAGTGGACGCGAGCATCTTTGTGGCCAAGTTTTTTAGGGCACACGGTGGATGCCTTGGCATCAGGAGCCGATGAAGGACGTGGGAGGCTGCGTTAAGCCCCGGGGAGTCGCCAACCTGACTTTGATCC
>NZ_NGFP01000536.1 GCF_002149035.1 Streptosporangium minutum | reverse complement strand
GAGTTGGGTGAGGTGGAGGGGGTGTTGGTGCGGCATCCGCTGGTGGCGGAGGTCGCGGTGGTGGTGCGGGAGGACCGTCCGGGGGACCGGCGCCTGGTCGCCTACGYGGTCGGCACGGCCACCCCCGACGCACTCCGCGCATGGGCCAGGGAGACGCTGCCGGATTACATGGTTCCGGCGGCGGTGGTGGTGCTGGAGGCGTTGCCGCTGACGGCCAACGGCAAGCTGGACCGGCGGGCCCTGCCGGTGCCGGAGATCACCTCCTCCGGCAGGGAGCCGTCCACGCCGCGCGAGGCGCTGCTGTGCGGGCTGTTCGCCGAGGTGCTGGGAGTGGAGCGGGTCGGCGTCGAAGACGGGTTCTTCGACCTGGGCGGTGACAGCATCATCGCGATCCAGCTGGTGGCCCGGGCCCGGCAGGCCGGGGTGGTGTTCGGCCCCCGGGACGTCTTTCGGTATCAGAGCGTGCGGGAGCTGGCCGCCGTCGCCGCCGAGGAGGAGGCGGCGGAACACGAGCCGGAGGACGCGGGGATCGGCCCGCTGCCGACCACCCCCATCATGGCCTGGCTGGCGGAACGGGGCGGGCCGATCGGCGGGTTCAACCAGACAGTCGTCCTCCAGGTCCCCCCGGACCTCGGCCTGGATCATCTGACGGTCGCGGWGCAGGCCGTGCTGGACCGTCATGACGTGTTGCGGTTGCGGGTGGCGGGGCCGGGGTTGTCGGG
>NZ_NGFP01000535.1 GCF_002149035.1 Streptosporangium minutum | reverse complement strand
CTCCCGCCTGCCCCTCCCGAGGCGCGTACGGAGATCCCGACCCCGGCGATGCTGGCGCGGGCGGCGGTCGCGCTGGACAGCCAGGCCGTGGCCGACTGGATCGGCGCGGCGCTGGCCAGGCACGGGGTCATGTGGACCTGGGAAAATCTGGTGCGCCCGGTTTTCGAGACGATCTGCCGGCGTCAGGCCGAGACCGGTGCGAGCGTCGAGGTCGAGCACCTGTTCTCCGACCGGGTGCTCGCCGCCCTGGCCCGGCTCGTCGAGCGCCCGGCCCGTCCGGTCAACGAGCGGCCGGTGCTGCTGGCCTGCGCCGAGGACGAGCAGCACAGCCTGCCGATCTACGCCCTCGCCGCCGCGCTGACCGTCGACCACCATGTGGAGACGCGGGTGCTCGGCGCGCGGACCCCCTATCCGGCCCTGGCCGACGCGATGCGCCGACTCGGCCCCGCGGTGGTCTTCGTCTGGTCCCAGCTCCCCGCGACCGGTGACCCCGCGCCGCTGGCCTCGCTGCCCCTGCTGCGCCCGGCGAGCCGCGTCATCGCCGGCGGCGGAGGGTGGTGGGATGGGCTCCCGTCGTCGGTTCCGCACGTCACCTCGTTCCGTGATGCCCTCACCCGGATCAGCGCCGCGCTGCACTGACCCCTCCGCCTCACAGCCGCACCGCCGGATCCCGTGGGCACACCAACAACCCCACCTCGCCTCCGCACCGCGTCCCCGTCCCCGCCGGCCGCCCGCACCTGATCCCGCGGAC
>NZ_NGFP01000534.1 GCF_002149035.1 Streptosporangium minutum | reverse complement strand
CCGGTCCGCCCTCCCCATACGGCGTGCCGCCGGCGCGCTCGGCGGGCGCGGCGGGCAGGGATCCGGTGCGTGCGCACCTGACCTCCCCGGGAGCGCGGGACCTGGCGACCACCGGGTCGCGGCCGGCGGGCGCCGCGCCCTCGGGCACGTCGAACYCCCGGGTGTTCGTCGCGGTGGCCGTGGCCTTCACCATCCTGCTGCTGGCCGGGGCCGGGGTGATGTTCCTGGAGAACCGCGACCGGAAGCCGTCCGCCGATCAGCGGCAGGACACGGCCGGCGAGACCGGGAAGGCCGGTACGGGCACGGAGATCGGGAAGGTCGACACCGTCACGGCCGCCTGCCCTGCCGCCGGGGTACCGGGTGCTCGGGCCGCCTGTGTGAAGGAGGCCGAGTGCTGGGGCGGCCTCGTCGTGGTTTCGGGTGACGCGGCGGCCAAGCGGATCGGCTGCGAGGAGTCGCACTCCTGGGAGACCTTCGCGATCGCCCCGCTGCCGGCGGACTCCCTCACCTACGATTCCGCGGCCCTGGGGAAGCACCCGACGGTGAAGAAGGTGTGCGCCTCACCGGTCATGCTCGCCTCCCGGTACGGCGACGCCCGCGCGATCGGCGCGGGCAGGTGGCACAGCACGGTCCTGCCGCCGTCGAAGGAGCAGTTCGAGCTGGGCGTGCGGACCTACCGCTGCCTGGGAGGAGTGCTCGGCTCGGAGAAACCGGGCACCTTCTTCCGTCCCTGAACCGAACCCCTCCGTCCCCGACCCGGAC
>NZ_NGFP01000533.1 GCF_002149035.1 Streptosporangium minutum | reverse complement strand
GGCCCCGAAGGCGTAGGGATCGGGCTGGGCCGGGGCGGGGTAGCCGTAGCCGTCGGGCTGCGCGCCGTAGGCCGACTGCTGCTGCTGGGCCGCGAAGCCGAAGGGGTCGGTGGAGTGCTGCTGCCCCTGGGCCACGTAGGGATCGGCGTGCGACTGGTGGGCGGAGGCCGGGAACTGCTCGACGTGCGGCGTGAAGGGATCCACCGGCTGCTGCCGGGCGGCCGGGGGTGCGAACGGGTCCACCGGCTGCTGGGCGGGGACGCCGTACGGGTCGGCCTGCTGGGCCTGCGGCGACACGCCGTACGGATCGGGCTGCTGAACCTGCGGGGAGACGCCGTAGGGGTCGGCCTGCTGGGCCTGCGGGGAGACGCCGTAGGCGTCGGGCTGCTGGGCCTGCGGGGACACGCCGTACGGGTCCGGCTGCGGGGCGGACACGCCGTAGGGGTCGGGCTGCTGGGCCCCGTAGAGGTCACCGGGTATCTGGTAGAGCGGCTCGGCGGGACCGGCTCCGAGCGGCTCGACCGGCTGCGGCTGCCCGTAGGGCAGGGAGTCGCCCACGATCATGTTCTCCCGCGGCACCACGTCGGCCGAGCCGTACCCGTCGCCGGGACCGTATCCGGCGGCCGCGCGGTCCTGGGACCGGTCCAACGGCGGCACGGCGCCCCGCGCGACGAGCACGTCGTTGGGACCGAGGGCCGCGACCTGGCGCGGCTCGTCCGGCGGGGGGGAGATCTGGGTGGCGGGGTCGGCGTACTGCGGCTGGGCGTAGTCCTCGGGGCGCGGCCGGGCGTACTG
>NZ_NGFP01000532.1 GCF_002149035.1 Streptosporangium minutum | reverse complement strand
GTCGCGGCCGGGGCCCGCATCCGGATGGGGGCGGTGGGCTCGCCCGGGTCCGGGCCCGCGATCTGCGCTCCCTCGTTGAGGACGGCCGGCGACGCGTCCACGGTCTCGGGGTGGCCGAGCATCCGCAGCAGGATCTGGTCGGCCGAGGGCCGGACGGCGGGCGACTTGGCCAGAGCCGAGCGAACCGCGCCGCGCAGCGGCTCCGGCATGACGCCGACGTCCACCTCGTGGTTGAGGATGCGGTTCAGCACCACCGCGATCGAGTCGCCGGCGAAGACCGTCTCCCCGGTCGCGGCGAACGCGATCGTCGCCCCCCAGGCGAACACGTCGGTGTGCGGGCCGACGTCGGCGCCGGAGATCTGCTCGGGGGCCATGTAGGCGGGAGTGCCGATGGCCCGGCTGGTGATCGTGCCGGTGGAGTCGATGATGCGGGCGATGCCGAAGTCCACCACGCGGGGCCCGTCGGCGGCGATGAGCACATTGTCCGGTTTGAAATCGCGGTGCACGATCGCGGCGTGGTGGATCGCGGTGAGCGCGGTGGCCGTGCCGATCGCCAGCCGCTGCAGCGCCACCCCCTGGAACGGGCCGTCGGTCTCCACGACCTCCCGCAGCGACCTGCCCTCGATGTATTCGCTCGCGATGTAGGGGGTGTCGCCTTCGAGGTCGACGTCCACCACGCCCGCCGTGCAGAACGAGGCGACCCGCTGCGCGGCCCGCGCCTCCCGCGCGAACCGGGACCGGGCGATCGCGTCGCCGGAGAATTTCACGTGCAGCAACTTGATCGCCGCGCGCTCCCCCGACTCCTTCACCCCCAGGTAGACGACCCCC
>NZ_NGFP01000531.1 GCF_002149035.1 Streptosporangium minutum | reverse complement strand
GGGTGGGCCACGCCGGTCACGGTGGCCGAGCTGGTCAACGGCGGCCCGCTGGCCGGGGCGCGGATGTACGGCACGGGGGAGAACCCGGTCCGCCAGGTCCGGATCGTCGACGACCTGGCGGTGTTCGGGTCGGTGGTCCCGCACACGGCGGTGGTGCTGATCGGGGCCGCGGCCGGCGGCGGCTGGGCGGTGGAGATGGCCATGCGCCGGGCCTGGGAGCAGGCCGCCGCGTGCGTGATCGCCTCCTCGGCGGGAGGGGGCGCGGGGTCCGGCGAGGTGCTGGCCGAACGGCTCGGCGTCACGTTGATCGTCGTTGACGAGGACCCGCTGGTGACGGCGGTGCGGGTGGCGTCGGCGGCGGCCCGTCCGGAGGCGGCCAGGACCCAGCTGGTGGCCCGCTGCGCGACCAGGCTGGCGGAGGCGGGACCGTCGGCCCGGCGGGTCCTCGGCGTGCTCAACGCCGAGCTGTCCGGGACCGCCGTGGCCTTCCTGGACCCGTACGGCTCGCGTCTGGCGGGCCGTCGCGGCCAGGGGCACTCCCTGGCGGAGGTGGAGGTGCCCGACGCGGAGGGCAGGCCGCTGGGGGTGCTCGTGGCCTACGGCTCCTTCCGCTCGCCGGGCTGGCCGTCCGTGGTGAGCGCCGTCCTGGCCCTGGCGGTCGCCCCGCTGGCCGCGTGGGCCGCCACCGGACGCCTGGCCGCCGAGCGGGACACGGCGCTCCAGTCGGCCCTCGCCGCGCGGCTGCTGGCCCAGGCCGCGCGGCCGCGGGCGTTCACGGAGCCCGTCGACCCGCAGGAGGCCGCCCCGGCCGGTGCGGGGGCGGAGGAGGGGG
>NZ_NGFP01000530.1 GCF_002149035.1 Streptosporangium minutum | reverse complement strand
GGGAGGGGCGGTCAGATGGGCAGGGGGAGGAGGCGGCCGGCCACCACCAGGGCGACGTCCTCCGATTCGAGRGCCAGCCGCTGGTTCAGGCGGCCGAGGACGTCGCGGAACATCCGGCCGCTGGAGGTGGCGGGCACCACGCCGAGCCCGACCTCATCGGAGACCGCCACGACCTGGGCGCGGGCCTGCTGCCAGGCGGCGACCAGTTCGTCGCACCGGGCCGTGACCGCGTCCCGGCCGTCCCCGCCGGACCAGGCGTCGCACTCGTCGAAGACCGCGGCGACCCAGGTGCCGAGCCCGTCGATCAGCATCGGGGCTTCGGCGGTCCGGAGCAGTCCGGCCAGGTCGGTGGTCTCGGCCGTGCCCCAGTGAGCCGGTCGGCGGTCACGGTGCGATTGAACCCGGCGGGTCCATTCGGCGTCGTCACCGCCGGACGGCCCGGTCGCGACGTAGAGGACCTCGGGCTCGCCCGCCAGCCGGAGTTCGGCCTCGGCCGACTTCCCCGAGCGCGTCCCCCCCAGCAGCAGGGTCCGCCGCGGCCGCGGGGGCCGGCCGGGGACGGGTTCGCCGGTGTCGAGGACCGTCCCGTCCGGTACGGCCCGCACCTCCCACAGCGCCGCCCGCCGCGCCAGTTCCGTCTCCGTCGGCACCCGATGATCGATGTCCACGGCCACGACGTGGGTCCGTTCGCCGACGACGCCTCGCCGGCGCAGATCTCCCAGCCGCTCCGGCCGGTCCAGCWCGTCGATCAGCACCAGATCGCAGGCGGCCGGCCCGTCCTCCGCACGGACCGGGACCCGCTCCGCTCCGCGCTCGCCGTACCGGTCCGCCGGAGAA
>NZ_NGFP01000053.1 GCF_002149035.1 Streptosporangium minutum | reverse complement strand
GGGGCGGGGAGAGGGGCGCCGTCGAAACCCTGGACGGTGCCGAAGTCCTCGCCTTCCGCCCATCCCTGCCGGAAGGCGGCGATCTCGTCGTGGCTGCGGCCGATGAAGTTCCACCACATCACGATCTCCTCGTCGAACGGTTCGCCGCCGAGCAGCAGGAAGCGGCCCTGCCCGCTCATCCGGAGATCGGGCCGGCCGCAGCCGAGGTAGAGCAGCGTCCCGCGCTCCAGCCGCGCACCGGCCACCTCGACGTCACCGGACAGCAGGAGGACCGCGTGCTCGAAATCCGGCTCCACCGGCAGGGCGGCACTGCCGGAGATCACGATCTCCGCGCCGAGCAGCGGCGTGTAGGCGCGGGCCGGAGAGGTGGCTCCGCCCAGCGAGCCCATGATCACGGTGACCCGCGCGCCGCCCTCGGTCAGGACCGGCAGGTCGGCGTGGTGCTCGAAATGCGGGGCCACGTGCCTGGCCTCGTCGGGCAGGGCCACCCAGAGCTGCACGCCGTGCAGCGGCGCCTCGGCTGACTCCTCCGAATGGGAGATGCCACGCCCGGCCGTCATCAGGTTGAGGCGGCCCGGCCGTACCTCCTGCAGGCTGCCGAGGCTGTCGCGGTGCAGCACCTCACCCGAGACCAGCCAGGTGACCGTCTGCAGCCCGGCGTGCGGATGCGGCGGCACGCGCATGGCGGCCACCTCGGGGCCGTAGTCGTCGACGAAGCACCACGCGCCGACCATCCGCCGCCCCCGGTTGGGCAGCGTGCGGGTGACCGTCATCGCGCGCGGCCCGCCCAGCGCCACCGCGTGACCGGTCAGCCGCTCGACGACCGGCTCCGCCGCGGCGGCCGCGGCGCACCGGATCTCCTGCGGGGCTGTCTCCAGGTTGCTCACCCCCCGACTGTACGGCCGGCGGCGGGCCGGGGCGTCCGCCCCCGGCCCGGTTCCCACGCCTGCGGAGGCATGACGCTGTTTTAGCGGAGGCTTGGCCTGGCCCCACCTTGATCGCGGGAACTCTGGATGCATGAAACAGATCATCGGAACCGCCGTCGTGACCATCGGAACCGCTGCCCTCCTGGCCGGCGGGGGCGGCATCGCCCTCGCCGCCGACCGGGCGGCCGCCCTCTCCCCCGCCACTGCCGCGTCGGAGATCCCCTATCAGAAGGCCGCCCAGATCGCCAGGAGCCGCGTCTCGGGCGGGCGGGTGACCAAGATCGAGCGTGAGTGCGAGCACGGCTACGCCATCTGGAAGGTCGAGGTACGCAAGGACGGCTGGGAGTACGACATCCACGTCTCGGCCGAGTCCGGCACGATCGTCAAGTTCAAGCGGGGCAGCGATGGATGATCAGCAGGAGTTCAACACGGCCTGCATGGCGTCCTTCTCCGCGGACGTCACCCACAGGTCGTATTTGATCTTGACATCGATCTGGCGGGAGACATAGGTGCACCGGTAGGCGCGGCGCGGCGGCAACCAGGTCGCCGCGTCACCGGCGCCCTTCTGGCTGTTGAGCGGGCCGTCGGCGGCCAGCAGGTTCAGCGGGTCGTTGGCCAGCTCCTTGCGCTTGCTGACCGGCCACTGCTGGGCGCCCTTCTGCCACGCGTCGGCGAGGGCGACCACGTGGTCGATCTGCACGTCCATGCTGGTCTTCTGGCCGCGCTCGAACTTGATGGTCTTGCCGCTGTAGGGGTCGTCGAGGATCCCGGTCAGCACGATGCAGTCATGGGTGCCCTGTTTGAACGTCTCGTCCTTGAGGTCGCGCTTGAGGATGTCGTTGCGGGTGTCGCAGCCGTTGTGGTCGACGTCCGACCACGCGGGACCGAACTTGTCCCGGTCGTAGCCGGTCATCGGAGCACGGCCCTTGACCTGCAGCTTGTTCAGGTCCTTGAGTGCCGCGGCAGAGGACTTCCCGCTGCCGGCGGACTGGTCTCCGGTCCCCTGCCCCGCGAGGCCGCAACCCGCCAATGTGAACGCGATCGTCGCGACGACCGCACCTCGTCCCAGTGCCGATCGCACCATGCCACCTCTCACGCGCATCCACTACCCATGAAGTGGCAAATTACCTCATACAGCGATGAGTTCGCGGAACCGGTGGCCGGACGCCGAGTCGGAGCCGGCTGCGGTACGGCCGGCCCGCGGACCACGGTGGCCGCCGACCGGCCCGGCCCGCCGGACGCCGCGGGGAACCTCGGAGCGCGCGCGGTGGGGGGATACGCGAGCTCAGACGCGCCCGTAGGAGTCTTCGAGACGCTCGATGTCGTCCTCGTCGAAGTGGCCGAAGGCGATCTCCAGGATCCGGGTCGCCCGCCCCGCGGAGCTGAGGCGGTGGGTCTGGCCCGCCCGGATGAGCACGCGGTCGCCGACCGAGGGCTCGATCCGCTCACCGTCGATCTCGAACACCGCGCCGGGGTCGAGGGCGACCCACAGCTCGTCCCGATGCTCGTGCCTCTGCAGGCTGAGCCGCTGGCCGGGCGCCACCTCGATGATCTTCACGGTGGACGGCTCGTTGAGCGTGTAACGCTCGAACCCACCCCAGGGGCGCTCGTCGCGGACAACCGCGCCGAGTCTGTCGATCTCCAGCAAGATGCCTCCACCCGCTTCCATTAAGTGACAGGAACTCTCGCACTCATGCGTAACGGATACACGTGTTCCACGAAACCGGACGTTTAACTGGGGTAATACGATTACCCGCGGCATACGGGCGACCTCAGGTGATGAGGATTCCACCGTCCACCGGGATCACGGCCCCGGTCACGTAGGAACCGGCGTCGGAGGCAAGGAAGATCGCCGCCGCGACCAGCTCGGCCGGATCGCCCGGACGCTTCATCAGAACGCGGTGTTCGAGCTGCCACGCCATGTATCCCTCGGCGTACTGCTCGGTCATCTCCGAGGCGAAGAAGCCGGGCTCGACGCAGTTGACCCGGATGCCGCGCCGGCCGGTCCACTGCTGGGCCAGGTCGCGGGTGAGCCCGACGACGGCCGCCTTGGAGGCGCTGTAGGCGGCCTGCGGCAGTCCCGCGGTGGTCTCCCCCAGGATGCTGCCGATGTTGACGATCGAGGAGCCGGGCCTCATGACCCGGGCGCAGGCCTGCGCCATCCAGTAGGTGCCGTGCAGGTTGATCTCCACGACCTGCCGGAACTGCTCGGGCGTCTCCTTGAGCGCGGGCACGGCCGTACCGACGCCGGCGTTGTTGATCAGGATGTCCACCGCGCCCAGCTCGGCGACCGCCGCCTCGACCAGCGCCTGGCAGTCCTCCGGACTGGTCACGTCGGTCGCCACGGCCACACACCGCCTGCCGGTCTCCTCGACCAGGGCGCGGGTCCGCTCAAGGCGGTCCTTGCGGCGCGCGCCGATGACGATGTCGGCGCCCGCCTCGGCCAGGCCCCGGGCGAAGGCGACACCGAGCCCCGAGGATGCTCCGGTGACGATCGCGACCTTGCCGTCCAGCCGGAATCGGTCCAGCATCCGGATCCTCCTCTTGTGCACGGAACCCTCCGGGCGGAACCTTTGCCGCCGAAGATGCAGAACGAGATTCTAGAGGTGGAAAGCACACCGCCCGTGAGGGGGCTTCCCCACGGGCGGTGCGGCGGGTCCGAGGACGGGGTCAGGACGCCCGCCACGGTCCTACCGGCGCACGGGGCCTGACGGGACCGTGCCTACAGGCCGTACTCCTTGGTGATGCGCTCGTGCCGCTCCACCTCGACGTCGACGGTCTTGGCCAGGTCGAGCCAGGCCAGCGGGTGCACCCAGCGCTCGGTGGCGTCGTCGAGCAGGGCGTCCACCTCGACCGGCGTGACGTCCGGCGGGACCGCGACCCAGCCGAACACGCCGGGCAGCCGCTCGCCCGAGGTCGGGTGGGTCACGGTGTAGTTCTCGTCGCTGTAGACCCACATCGGCCAGCCGCGCTCGGCCATGACCTCGTTGAACTCGGTCCAGTCGGCCTCGCTGGGGGCCGCGCCGTCGAAGAACCAGCTCGTGTAGCCACCCGGCCGGAGCATGCTGACCGCGGCGAACGGCGGGATGAAGCCCTCCTGGTCCTCCGCCTTCTCCGGGATCGGCTCCAGCAGCTGCGGGTCGAAGACGACCAGGTCTCCGGCGTTGTAGTCCATGCCGGGAGGCTGCGGGATGGCCAGGCGGGCCGTCGCGGGGCCGGTGCGCAGGCTGATGACCGCGCGCTGGCTGCCGTCGGGGGCGGGCAGGATGATGCGCACCAGGCCCATCTCCTCCTCGACCGGCCCCTCGGTCGACTGCAGCGGCATGCCGATCTTGGCAGCGCCCGCGCGGACGGTGTCCCAGTCCTCGGCGGCCGTCGCCATGGTGATCATCCGCCAGACGTCCTCGGGCTCGATCTCCTCGGAGTCGAGGAGGTCCCGCAGGATCCCGGCGCCCTTGGCGTTGTCACCGGTCTGCTGCACGGCGGCCGACCACAGGCGGCTCGCCTCGATGCCCGCACCGGCGGCGACCGCCGCCTCACCCTCGGCCGCGGCCTGCTCCCAGCGCTCCCGCGCGCGGTGCAGCCGGCCCAGGGCCAGGTGGCGCTGGGCGGCGGGGAGCCGCTCGGCCATCTGCTCCAGGCGCTCGTCCTGGCGGGCCTCGATCAGCAGGCCGGTGAGGTAGGAGACGTCCTGCGGGTCGGCGGTCTCGATGTCGCCGGACTCGACCAGCATGGTCCAGTAGATGTCGGCGCCCCTGGCGGGGTAGCCGAGGAAGCCCAGCGTGGTGGTGTGGCGCCGGGTGGCCTCCAGGTCATGCCCGGACAGCGGGGTCAGCCAGCCCACCCAGCGCTCCGGGTCGGCGTTGAAGCCGTCGGCGGCGTCGAAGTAGCCGACCAGCTCGTCCTGGGGACCGGGGGCCTCCTTCGGGGTGGTCCCGTCGATGGCGGCGCGCAGCGCGGCGATCCGCTCGGCGACGTCGCCGGGGCTCTTGAGCTCCCCCGCGGCGGATTCGGCGATGTCGGCCAGCAGGCGGGCCTGCCACACCCCCTGGCGGGCAACCGCCAGGTCACCGGCGATGAGCGCGAGCTCGACCCGGGGACGGTAGCCGCCCATCATGGCGAAGTAGTCGATCCACTGCTTGAGCACCCGGCCGAGCTGCCAGCTGTTGGTGATCTGCGCGGATCCGGCGAGCTTGCGGATGGCGTGCGCCCACTCGACCCAGTCACGCGGGTGCTCGCCGACCACGTCGAGGTCGGGCAGGGCGTCGACGGACTCCGGCACCCGGTCCAGGGTGGCGAGCACGAGCGCGCGCAGCACGCCCTCGCGGTGGGCCTTGGCCACCGGGTCGTCGGGCTTGAACCCGGACGCGGCGTCCAGCGCGGTCAGCGCGTCCTCCGCGCGGCCGGCGGCGAGGAGGGCGCGGGCCGAGGCGGCCCCCAGCTCCCAGCTCGCCTCACGGCCGGCGTCGCCCAGCCTCGCCACGGCGGACTCGGCATGGGTGATCGCCTCCTCGACGCGGCCGGCGTCCACCAGGGCCGCGACATACTGCTCGGCGATGGCGGAGAAGGCCAGCGAGTCGGGCCCGACCTCGACGGCGTCCAGAGCCGCCAGCCGCTCGGCCGCGTAGCCGGGGCCGTCGGTGTTGGCCCGCGCGATGGCCAGCGCGGCCACGGCACCGGGGGCGGCCGGGCACTCGCGGACGTCCTCGCGGCCGGCGAACTCGACGAGCGTCTCCGCGTCGGCCATCGCGACCGCGCCCTGGGCGCGGTCGCCGACGCGGCCGATCAGGTGCCAGTAACGGGCGTAGAACTCAAGCCAGGGCAGCTCCAGGTTCTCCGCCTGCTGCGCGATGGCCGGCGCGAGCACGTCGAGCTGCGAGTATCGGCCTTCCAGCGCCTGCGCGGGCACATCTCCGATCGCCATGGCCAGACCGGTGTGCCCGTCTTCGTGCAGTTGCCGCTGGGTGTCGCCGACCCAGGCCCAGATGTCCACGTCCATGAGACGTCAGTCTGCCAGGTCGGCGAGCATGCCCCAAACGACTTGGCTCACGCGAGTGCCCTCACAGGGTGAGATCGCCCGAGGCGACCAGGACCGCGGGACCCGCCAGGTAGCTGGTGCGCTCGTCGAGGGTGACGGTGACGGTGCCGCCCAGGACCTCGACCGCCCAGGTGCCGGTGGTCTCCCCCGCCAGGTGGGCGGCCGCCACGGCGGAGGCGACCGCGCCGGTGCCGCAGGAGCGTGTCTCACCCGAACCCCGCTCGAAGACCCGCATCACGACCCGGCGCGGCCCCACCGGGTTGAGCAGTTCGATGTTCACCCCGCTCGGGAACACCTCGGTGTCGAACCCGGGCTGGTAGCCCAGGTCGAGCTGGGCCACCGGGTCGCCGATGACGCAGGCCAGGTGGGGGTTGCCCATGTCGACGCGGAGTCCTTCGTACTCCTGGCCGGCCACGGTCGTGTGGCTGCGGCCCAGCAGCCGGGGCGCGCCCATGTCCACGGTCACGTCGCCGGTCTCGGCGAGCCGTACGCGCCTGACTCCCCCCCGGGTGGCCACGCCGAACTCGCCCGCGTGCGCCAGCCCCGCGTCGACCAGGTAGCGGGCGAAGACCCGCACCCCGTTGCCGCACATCTCGGCGGCGCCGCCGTCGGCGTTGCGGTAGTCCATGAACCACTCGGCCTCGCCCGCCTGGTCGGCGACCTCGGGGCTGAGCTTGGTCCGCATCACGCGCAGCACGCCGTCGGCGCCGATCCCGGCACGCCGGTCGCACACCGCCGCCACGAGCGCGGCGGACAGCTCCAGCTCACCGTCGGGATCGGGAAGGATGACGAAGTCGTTCTCGGTACCGTGTCCCTTTACGAATCGCATGTTCCGACTCTAGTCGCGCCGGTCGGGAGCCCCTTCCCGGCGGTCCGGCGGGATCAGCCGCGCACCCGCGCGAGCGCCCGGCCGAGAAGGTCCGGAGCCTGCTGGGGGAGCCAGACCACCCGTGGGTCGCGGCGGAACCACGACTCCTGGCGGCGGACGAACCTGCGCGTCGCGCGGATCGTCTCCTCCATCGCCTGCTCCTCGGTCCACTCGCCGTCGAGGAAGCGCAGCACCTGGGCGTAGCCGAGCGCGCGGCTGGCCGTACGGCCGTCGGCGAGTCCCCGCGCGGCGAGCCGCCGGACCTCGTCCACCAGCCCGGCCTCCCACATCCGCTCCACCCGGGCCGCGACCCGCCCGTCCAGGATCTCCCTCGGCACCTCCACGCCCAGGTGCACGCTGTCGTAGACGGCGTCGTAGGACGGCATCGTGGCCGAGAACGGCCGTCCGGAGAACTCGACGACCTCCAGCGCGCGGACGATCCTGCGGCCGTTGCCGGGCAGGATGGCCTCGGCGGCCCTGGGGTCGCGCTCACGGAGGCGTTCGTACAGCGGTGCCGGGCCCGTGCGCTCCAGCTCCGCCTCCAGCCGCGCGCGGATCTCCGGGTCGGTGCCGGGGAATTCCAGGTCGTCGAGGGCGGCCCGCACGTAGAGCCCGGACCCGCCCACCAGGATCGGCACGACGCCCCTCGCCCGCATGTCGTCGATCAGCGGCCGGGCCAGCGCCTGGTACTCGGCCACGCTCGCGGTCTTGGTCACGTCCCAGATGTCGAGCAGATGGTGCGGGACCCCACGCCGTTCGGCCGGGGACAGCTTGGCCGTTCCGATGTCCATTCCCCGATAGAGCTGCATGGAGTCGGTGTTCACGACCTCGCCCCCCAGTTCGAGGGCGAGATCCACGGCGAGATCGGACTTTCCGGCCGCCGTGGGCCCGATGACGGCGATGACTGGTAGTTGGCGCACGGGACAAGTGTGCCAACTGAGCGGGGATGCCGGGTGACGGTGCCCCGGCCGCACCTGGCCCGGGTCCCCGGGAGGCGGGTGGCTCCCGGGACGGGCGGCCTGAAGAGACATCCTTTTGACAAAGATTGTCGTTTCTCTAGACCGAAAATCGGATATTCCCAAACAAGGATAGAAATGGTGCTACGGCCCGTACAAAGTGGCATGACGTGCATCGGGGGATTCACCCATGTCGATCTTCGACAAGGTCAGGAGCATGCTCGGCGAGCACAGCACCAAGGCTGAGGAGCTCGCCAACCAGGGCATCGACAAGGCAGCACAGATGGCCAAGGAAAAGACAGGTGGCCAGTACGACCAGTACATCGACGCCGGGGCCGAACAGGCCAGGCGGCGGGCGGACATGATCGATGGCCAGACCGGCACGTCCCCGGTCCCTGGCGAGACCGCCACGCCCCGGAATCCCGGCGAGGCCGGCACATCCCGGCCCCTGGGCGAGACCGAGCCCGAGACGGGCCCCTCGTCCCAGGCCCCCGGTGCGACACCGACACCACAGGAACCGCAGGCGCCTCGGAGCTCCGACGAGACCGACCGGCCTCCGTACGCCGGCTAGAGCGGCGTCATCTTCATCGCGGCCCGCCCGGCAAAGTCCCCGGGCGGTTCCCGCGCGTCCCGCTCAGTCCCAGTCGAGCGTCGGCTGCAGGTAGCCCTCCATGGTCAGCAGCCATCGCTTGGACTCCACGCCCTCTCCCCCGCTGAACCCGCCCAGCCCGTTCCCGGCCACCACCCGGTGACAGGGGACGATGATGGGGACGGGGTTGGCCCCCATGATCGAACCGATAGCCCGCGCGGGGACGCCCGTCCCGCTCCGCGCGGCCAGCTCGCCGTAGGTCACGGCCTTGCCGTAGGCCACCGTCTCGTACAGCGTGCCGAGCACCTTGCGCTGCACGGGGGAGGTGAGACTCCAGTCCACCGGGACGCCGAAGACCCGCAGCCTGCCCGCGTAGTAGTCGGCGAGCTCACCGAGCACCGGGGCCGTCCGGCCGGGATCGTCCACCTCCGCCAGGCCGAGCCCCTCCAGGAAGCGGGCCCTGAGCCGCTCCCTGCCGCTCCAGCCGACCCCCGCCACACCTGTCTCGGTGACCGCGGCGAGCATGTCCCCCAGCGGTGTCGGAACACTCCCGAACGCCACGGTTCCTACCATGTGGACTGTGTCCCTTCGCGAACTCGTCGTCCTCGGCACCTCCAGCGCGGTGCCCACCCGTCACCGTAACCACAACGGATATCTCCTGCGATGGGACGGTCAGGGCTTCCTCTTCGACCCAGGTGAGGGCACCCAGCGCCAGATGCTCCACGCGGGCGTCGGCGCCCACGACATCACCTGGATCTGCGTGACCCACTTCCACGGCGACCACTGCCTGGGGGTCCCCGGAATCGTCCAGCGCATCGCCAGGGACGGCGTCGCCCACGAGGTCCAGGCGGCCTATCCCGCGACCGGTGAGACCTACTGGCGCCGCCTGCGCCACGCCAGCGCCTTCGCCGACACCTCGGTGATCACCGAACGTCCCGTCTCCGGCCCGGTCACGACCTTCGAGGCGGGCCCGGTGACCCTCACCGCGCGCCCGCTCTCCCATCCCGTCGAATCCTACGGCTACCGCCTCGACGAGCCGGACGGCCGGCGGATGATCCCCTCCCTCCTCGCCGAGCGGGGCGTCCGCGGCCCGTCGATCGGCGAGCTGCAGCGCACCGGCACGGTGACCGCCCCGGACGGGTCCGTCGTGCGACTGGCGGACTGCAGCGGCCCCCGCCCCGGCCAGAGCGCGGCGTTCATCATGGACACCCGGCTGTGCGAGGGGGTGTTCGCCCTCGCCGAGGGCGTGGACCTGCTGGTGATCGAGTCCACGTTCCTGTCCGGGGAGGAGCCGCTCGCCTCGCGGTACGGCCATCTGACCGCCGCCCAGGCGGGCCGGGTCGCCGCCGAGTCCGGCGTCCGCAGCCTGGTCCTGACCCACCTGTCCGAACGCTACGACGCCGAGGACGGACCCCGTTTCCTCGAAGAGGCCCGCCGGTCCTTCGACGGCGACGTCGTCCTGGCCCACGACCTGATGCGCGTCCCCGTCCCCCGCCGGGATCACCCGGACCGGCGGGCGCGCAGCCACGTGGCGAAGGCGTCGAGCGCCTCCTGAGCCCCGCGCCGGCCCACCCCCAGGCGGAACCGGTCGGTGGGGACGCCGGTGAGCTCGGAGCGGTAGAGGCCCCCGGGCAGCAGCAGCACGCCGGCCTCCTCCACCAGGCTCTCGCAGAAGGCGTCCACGGAACCGGGGCCCAGATAACGGGGGAAGCAGACGCAGCCGCCCTCGGGCGGCGCCCACGCGAAGAGATCCGGGAACTCGGCGAAGAAGGCGTCGAAGAGCGGCAGGTTCGCGGCGATGATCCCGCGGTTGCGGGCGAGGATCACCTCCCGGGACTTCACCGCGATCCTGGCGAGGATCTCGCTGGGCGCCGCGTTGCATATGGAGGTGTAGTGCTTGGCCCGCTCCAGCCTGGCCAGCAGCTCGGGGTCGCGGCAGGCGATCCAGCCGACCCGCAGGCCGGGCAGGCCGTAGGCCTTGGAGACCACGTTGAGCGACAGCGCCCGGGGAGACAGGTCGGCGGCCTGCGGCAGGGTGCGCGCGGGGTCAAGCTCCAGCCCTCGGTAGACCTCGTCGCTGAACAGGTGGATCCCCCGCTCGTCGCACAGCTCCGCCAGGCGCCGCAGGTCGGCCGCCGGGATCAGCTTGCCCGTCGGGTTGTTGGGAAAGTTCACCGAGACCACCCGGGTGTCGGGCCGCAGCGCCGCCTCGATCGCCCCGACGTCGAGGGCGAAGTCCCGTCCGGCGTCGAGCGCCACCCCGGTGACCTCGCACAGCGACAGCGGGACCGTCTCGGCCGACTGGTAGTTCGGCGTGACCACGACGGCGTGGTCGCCGGGGCCGAGCAGGACGCGCATCGCCAGGTAGATGCCCTCCTCCGCGCCGGCGAAGCACAGCACGTCCGCGGGGAGCACGTCGGTGTAGGTGGCCGCGATCGCCTCCCGCAGGCCCGGGTCGCCGAAGGTCTCGGTGTAGCCGAGCCGCAGATCCGCCCAGGCCCGGCGGTCCTCGTCGTCGGCGAGCGCGAGCAGCTCCGCCATCGACATGGTCTCCGCGTCGGAGGCGGTCAGGTGGTGACGGGCGGTGAACTCCCAGCGGGAGAAGTAGGTCTCGAGCCTGAAGTCGGGCAGGAAGGTCATGGCGTGCTCCTGAGGTCGGACAGCAGGGTGTACACGGTCGAGCGGGACACCCGCAAGGCTCTGGCCACCACCGGCACGGCCCGCCGCACGCCGAACACGCCGAGCCGGTCGAGCTCGGCCGGTACGGCGGGGCGGTCCTCCTCGCGGGAGGACGCGTAGCCGGCTACCGGCCGGAATCACTCCGTCCAGCGGGCGACGAAATAGCCGACGCCGTAGGGGGCGTCGTCGTAGAGGATCTCCCCGTTCAGGGAGCCCGCCGCCCCGCCGAGGACCTGCAGGGCGGCACGTCCGGCGAACCACAGCCCGGCGGCCTCACCGGGGTCGAGCTCCGCGAGCGCCGGAGCCTCGGCCCGGCCGAGCGCCCCGACGATCGCGGTGTTGTACGGCCGCGCACGGAGATCGAGGTATCCCGGGGACTTCTCGGTGAGGCAGGCGGACCCGTCGGCCATGACGAGCATCGCCACGCGTCCGGCCGTCGCCGCCAGCCGCTCGCCGAGGGCCGCGCACTCCGCCGGAGCCGCGTCGAAGGAGATCGAATGAAATCCCGAGGCGGTCATGTGCTCCCTTTCGAGAAGCCACCGGCCGATCGACAGGGACAGTGGCAGGACCGGCTCTCCCTGCCCCGTCCTGACATCGGGGCCCCAGGGCGCCAGGCTTCCGGAGGCGTCCGCGCCGTAGGTGACGGCCCGGTCGGCGCCGCCCACCACGACGATCGCGTCGGGGACGGCATCGCGCAACAGCCCGACCGCCGCCGCGCATGCCGCGCGGAGCTCGTCGAGCTCCGCAGCCGCGGCACCGGCCAGCTCGGGGACCAGCAGGGGTGGGTGCGGGCACACAGCCGCGGCGACAAGCACCTCGCCAGACTAATCCAGCCCGGCGGGGCCGCACTCCGCCGGTCCCCCGCCGTTCCGCGGCGAGGAGACCGCCCGGACGGCGACGCGGGGCACGGTGAGAGGTTCACCCGTGCCCCGCGCCTCTGTCCGGCCCTCGACCGACCCGCCCCATGGACCGTTGAGGGGAGTCACCGTGTCCCGTGTCGCGGACACCGGCGCCTCACGGACCGGGATGTACGGCCGAGGTGGGGATCGTTACTTTCCAGGCCCCCGCGGAGCCACGTATCCGGTGGCACCGTCACTGCGGGGGTCGGTCTGACCTTCGTCCGGCTGCCGCGGACCGCTCTGCCGCTCCTTGGCCGGCTCGTCGGCCATCGGTTTGTCGGCTCCGGAACTGCCCGCGTCGCTCTCGGACGCCTTGCCCGCGCCGGCATCGGCGCGGGTGCCCGTGCCGGGGCCTCCGCCGGACGTCGCGTCCTGCTGACCGGACGCGACGTCCGGCTCCTGACCGGGCTCCTGTTTCTCGCCTTGTTTGACGCCCTCGCCCGACCCGGGATCCTGCGAGGCGTCCTGGGCGTCCTTTGGTGACTGCGACACCTGCGCGGCGCCGGGTCCGTCCGCACCGCCGTTCGTGACGGCGAGGAGAGCGCCTCCGCCCAGCAGGGCGGCGGCGAGGACGGAGAAAGCGGCTATGGCCGGGCCGTTTCTCCTGCTTTTCCTGTTTTTCCTGCGGGGATTCGGCCTATCGGCGGGGCCGGTGAGGATTTCCGGCTCTCCGCGACCGGTCGGAGATTGAGGGACGTGCATGAGAAAAACTCCCTGCGGTTCTCGGGGGGAAACCTCCACGGCTTCCGAGGGTGCGGAACCACAGTAGTCACAGCAAGGAAGTGCTTGCACAGCAACAACAGACAGATCACGAAATGTCATCGCTTGAGAGTCTCTGCTCCGCCACCGTACGCATATGCCCTGGCGGGAACGGCCCCGGCGCCCGGATCGCCGCTCCCACAGGGGTTTTCGGCGTGCCGGCACATCCCTGCCCCCCGGTTCCGGGAGCGGCGAACGGGCCTGGGCCCGTCTCGGACGAGACCACCCGGAATCACTCCCGGCATGGCCCGCCGAATCGCTCACAGCACGGAGCCACCCGGGATCTCAGCCCACGCCACCGGACCTCAGGAGGGGACGGAGCAGCCGGAGGCCTCGGGGAGCGGAGCGGGACGGCCGATCGAGGGCATGCCGAGCATGACTCCGGGGCCGGCGGCCGGCGGGGCGGCCTGGCGGGCCTGCCAGGCGTCGCCCGCGCGGGTGCGGCGGAGCTTCAGCGCCGGGCCGTCGGCCACCAGGTGGTGCGGGGCCGCGTAGGTCACCTCGACGGCGACCATGTCACCGGGACGCGGGGTCTCCCCGCCTGGAGCGAAGTGGACCAGCCGGTTGTCGGCGGCGCGGCCCGACAGGCGGCGGGTCGCCTCGTCCTTGCGCCCCTCGCCCTCGGCCACCAGCACCTCGAGCGTCCGCCCGACCTGCCTCTTGTTCTCCGCCCAGGAGATCTCGGTCTGCAGGGCGACGAGCCGCTCGTAGCGCTCCTGCACGACCTCCTTGGGGATCTGGTCGTCCATGGTGGCGGCGGGGGTGCCGGGACGGATGGAGTACTGGAACGTGAAGGCGTTGGCGAACCGCGACTCGCGCACCACGTCCAGCGTGCCCTGGAAGTCCTCCTCGGTCTCGCCGGGGAAGCCCACGATGATGTCGGTGGAGATGGCGGCGTCGGGCATGGCCGCGCGGACTCGCTCGATGATGCCCAGGTAGCGCTCGGCCCGGTAGGAGCGGCGCATCGCCTTGAGGATCCGGTCGGAGCCGGACTGCAGCGGCATGTGGAGCTGGTGCATCACGTTGGGCGTCTCGGCCATGGCCGCGATGACGTCGTCGGTGAACGCGGCCGGGTGCGGGCTGGTGAAGCGGACCCGCTCCAGCCCGTCGATGTCGCCGCAGGCCCGCAGCAGCTTGCCGAAGGCGAGCCGGTCGCCGAACTCCACCCCGTAGGTGTTGACGTTCTGCCCGAGCAGGGTGATCTCCAGCACGCCCTGGTCGACCAGGGTCCGCACCTCGTTCAGGATGTCGCCGGGGCGGCGGTCCTTCTCCTTGCCGCGCAGCGCCGGCACGATGCAGAACGTGCAGGTGTTGTTGCACCCGACGGAGACCGACACCCACGCGGCGTAGGCGGACTCGCGCTTGGTCGGCAGCGTGCTCGGGAAGGTCTCCAGGGATTCCTTGATCTCGACCTGGGCCTCCTGCTGGACGCGTGCCCGCTCCAGCAGCACCGGCAGCGAGCCGATGTTGTGGGTGCCGAACACCACGTCCACCCAGGGCGCCCTGCGGACGATCTCCCCCTGGTCCTTCTGCGCCAGGCAGCCTCCCACGGCGATCTGCATACCGGGGTTGCCCACCTTCGAGGGGCGCAGGTGCCCGAGATTGCCGTAGAGCTTGTTGTCGGCGTTCTCCCGCACGGCGCAGGTGTTGAACACGACCACGTCGGCCGTCTCCCCCTCGGGCGCGGGGACGTAGCCCGCGTCTTCGAGAAGGCCCGACAGGCGCTCGGAGTCGTGCACGTTCATCTGGCACCCGTAGGTACGTACCTCGTACGTGCGGGCGCTCTCCACGGTGACAGTCATCTCAACAGACAAGGGTAGGCGCTCCGCGCGGCCTTCGGACACGGCCCACACCCGGCCCACCGTAGGTAATGAAACCGTCACGCTGAGCTGACGGCGTCGCTAATCTGGGGTTCCAAAGCCGCGTGCGAGAATGAGATCCGACCGACAGCTGAGAGTGGTGAGCCGCGATGGCGATGCTCGTGCAGACCTCGGAGGCGCCCGTGAAGGCCAAGAAGCCGCACAAGAAGGCGGCGCCGAAGCCGGCGAGCTTCTGGGCCACCCCGGGCGAGCTCAGCGTCGATGAGTGGTTCGAGCTCAACTCGCGCGACGACGGCAGCCGTTACGAGCTCATCGACGGGAGCCTCATCGTGTCCCCCGCTCCGCCCTTCCGGCACCAGCGCCTCGGAGATCGGCTCCAGAATCTCCTGGAGAGCCTGTCACCGGAGGAGATGGTGCCGGTCACCGCGACCGGCCTGCTGCTGGACCGCAAGCCCGGAGTCATCCCCGACCTGATGGTGGTCGACAAGGCACCGTTCGAAGAGGGCGCGGACATCGCCCAGCCCGAGTGGGTACGCCTGGTTGTCGAGATCGTCTCCAAATCCACCACAGCCACCGACCGTCGCATCAAACATGCAAAGTACGCAGAGGCGGGCATCCCGCATTTCTGGCGCATTGAGATGAGGCCGTTCCGCGGTCAGGGCAACGACGAACTGCCCGTGATCTTCACTTACGCGCTCGACGAAAACGGAGAGTATCAGCTCACTCACCGCGTCTCCGCAGGCACGACCGCAGACTTCACCGAACCGTTCAAGCTGACCTTGGATCCGGCCGCGCTCGGCCGGATCTGACAGAAGCTGGACAAAATTTTACCCGAAACGGGCAGGTCGTGATCTGATCGGTACCGCAGGGTTAGCCCCGGGTGCCCTTTACAGAATTACGTTGTCCCCCATGACGGAGAACGGGGACACAACTCCTCTGGTTGTGCTTGCGGATGTCAACAAGCACTTCGGCAACCTGCATGTCTTGCGCGACATCAATCTGACGATCTCTCGAGGCGAGGTCCTCGTCGTCATCGGCCCCTCGGGCGGCGGCAAGTCGACCTTGTGCCGGGCGATCAACCGGCTGGAGACGATAGACGGCGGGACGATCACCTTCGACGGGCAGCCGCTCGCGGCGGAGGGCAAGACGCTGGCCAAGCTCAGGTCCGAGGTCGGCATGGTGTTCCAGTCCTTCAACCTGTTCGCGCACAAGACGATCCTCGAGAACGTCACGCTCGGGCCGATCAAGGTCCGTGGCATCGCCAGGGCGGAGGCCGAGCGACGGGGCATGGAGCTGCTCGAACGGGTCGGGATCGGCGCCCAGGCGTCGAAGTACCCGGCGCAGCTCTCGGGAGGTCAGCAGCAGCGCGTGGCCATCGCCCGCGCCCTGGCCATGGATCCCAAGATGATCCTGTTCGACGAGCCGACCTCGGCGCTGGACCCGGAAATGGTCCAGGAGGTGCTCGACGTCATGATCGGTCTCGCCCAGGAGGGCATGACGATGATGGTCGTCACCCACGAGATGGGATTCGCCCGCCGCGCGGCGAACCGGGTGGTGTTCATGGCGGAGGGCCAGATCGTCGAGGAGAACACCCCTGAGGAGTTCTTCACCAACGCCCGGACGGACCGGGCGAAGGACTTCCTCTCCAAGATCCTTACGCACTAACGGCTCACCCCCCTTAAAGAAGAAGAGGTAGCAGGATGCGTGTACGTCGTATTGGAGCCGTGGTGATCGCGATGGCGGCCGCAGCGGCGAGTCTCACCGCGTGCAGCGGCGGCAGTGACAAGTTCGTTGTCGGGATCAAGTTCGACCAGCCCGGCCTGGGACAGAAGCAGCCGGATGGTTCGTTCAAGGGTTTCGACGTCGACGTGGCCAACTATGTCGCCAAGGAGCTCGGTTACACCGGCGACAAGGTTGAGTTCAAGGAGGCCATCTCGGCCAACCGCGAGTCCTTCATCCAGCAGGGCCAGGTCAACATCGTGATCGCGACCTACTCGATCACCGACGACCGCAAGAAGAAGATCGGATTCGCCGGGCCGTACCTGGTCACCGGCCAGGACATCCTGACCCGCGCGGACGACACGACGATCAACAGTGTCGACGACCTGAAGGACAAGAAGGTCTGCGGCGCCCAGGGGTCGTCCTCGCCCAAGCGTCTGGTCGACAAGTTCGGCGACGCCTGGAAGGGCCAGTACCTCACCGAGCAGCAGGGCTACGGCGCCTGCCTGCCCCTGCTGGAGAACAAGCAGGTCGATGCGATCTCCACCGACGCGACGATCCTGGCCGGGTTCGCCACCCAGTCGCCCGGCAAGTTCCGCCTCGTCGGCAAGCCCTTCTCCGAGGAGAAGTACGGCATCGGCGTGAAGCTGGACGACAAGGACACCCGCGAGAAGATCAACGCGGCCGTGGAGAAGATGTTCAAGGACGGCAGCTGGAAGAAGGCCGTCGACGCCAACTTCGGCGAGTTCGGAAAGTTCTTCACCACCCCGCCGGCCGTCGAGCGTTACTGATCGGCCACGAATCGGCCGGGGCGTGCGAACGCCCCGGCCGACGGCTATTGGAGGGATGAGTGCAGGCACTCTTCGACGAATTCCCGGTCATCCTGGAAGCTTTTTGGCTGACGATACGGCTCACGCTCGCCAGCGGGCTCCTGGCGCTGGTCCTCGGGACGATCCTCGCCGGGATGCGCGTCAGCCCGCTGCCCGTCCTTCGCGGGATCGGCACGGCGTACGTGAACATCGTGCGGAACACCCCGTTGACGCTGGTGATCGTGTTCTGCGGGCTGGGCCTCGGCCTGGTGCTGGACGTCTCGTTCTCCACGAGCCTGTCCACGAACTATCTCTGGCTGTCCATCATCGGCCTGTCGGCCTACACGGCGGCGTTCGTCTGCGAGGCGATCCGGGCCGGGATCAACACGGTGCCGCTCGGCCAGGCAGAGGCGGCCCGCGCCATCGGCCTGACCTTCTTCCAGAACCTGCGGCTGATCGTGCTGCCCCAGGCGCTCCGCGCGGTGATCGCCCCGCTGGGCAGCGTCCTGATCGCGCTGATCAAGAACACCACGATCGCCGCCGCCATCGGCGTGGCTGAGGCCTCCCTGACGATGAAGACCCTCTTCGAGTCGCACGGCGACGCGGTCGTCCCGATCTTCTTCGGGTTCGCGCTCGGCTTCCTGATCCTGACTCTGCCCACCGGACTGCTGTTCACGTGGCTGTCCAAGCGCCTGGCGGTGGTCCGATGAGCACATTGACCGCGGAGCCGAGAAAGACGCGTAAACGCGCGTCCGCGCCGGATCGGGTCAGCGTCCTCTACGACGCTCCCGGCCCGCGCGCCCGGATGCGCAACACCGTGCTCACGGTGGTGGTCGTCCTCGTCGCGCTGCTCGCCGTCTACGTGATGGTGACCAAGCTGGATGAGAAGAACCAGCTCAACGCCGACCTGTGGACCCCGTTCCTCCGGGGCGACGTGTGGATCAACCTGATCCTGCCCGGCCTGTTCAACACGCTCAGCGCGGCGGCGGTCGCCGCGCTGATCGCGGTGCCGTTCGGGTTCGTCTTCGGCATCGGCAGGCTGTCCGACCACGCCTGGATCCGCGTCCCTGCGGGAGCGGTGGTCGAGTTCTTCCGGGCCATCCCGCTGCTCATCATGATCTTCGCGGTGATGTACGGCGGGAGCGCGGTCTTCGGGCTGACCGTGACCCCGTTCATGGCGGTGGTGACCGGCCTGGTCCTGTACAACGGGTCGGTGCTGGCGGAGATCGTGCGGGCGGGCATCCTGTCCATCCCGCGCGGCCAGTCGGAGGCGGCGCTCGCGATCGGGCTGCGCAAGGGCCAGGTCATGCGGATGATCCTGCTGCCGCAGGGGGTCACGGCCATGATGCCGGCGATCGTCGCTCAGCTCGTCGTGCTCCTCAAGGACACGGCCCTGGGGTTCATCGTCTCGTTCGAGGACCTGTTGAACGCGGGGGCGCGCGTGCTGCCGTCCAACTTCAACAACATCATCCCGGCAGTGATCGTCATCGCGATCGTCTACATCATCATCAACCTGATCGTCGGGGCCATCGCCGTCTTGCTGGAGAGGCGCAGCCGCCGTAGCCGCAAGTCCTCGGCCCAGCCGGTCGTCCCGCCCGGGGCGGTCGTGGCGCCCGGCTCGGGCGACATCTCCGCGGTGGACTGACGCGGCTCTGTCCGAGGGCAGCCCCGGTTCCGGTGGGCTTGCCCAGGTTCCGCCGAGGGCGGTCACCGGTCGCGGTGGCCGCCCTCCGGCGTTCCGGAGAACAGAATCACCGCATGTCGCGCGGGATGGGCGCCATATCGGCGACAGGCGGCGGGTTATCGGGCAGGATTACGCCATGTCCCCCGAGCAGGTCGTCCTGCCGTACGCCACCTGGCCTTCCCCGATCTCCAGCACCGGGGTGGCCAGGTCCGGGCTGCGCCTGGGATTCCCGACGGTGCTCGGCGGAGAGGTGTGGTGGACCGAGGACCGCCCCGCGGAGGGCGGGCGGACCACGATCGCGCACCGAGACGCCGACGGCACACACCGCGAGCTGCTGTCGGCGCCGTGGAGCGCCAGGACCCGCGTCCACGAGTACGGCGGGCGGTCCTACGCGGTGGTTCCCGGCGGGGGCGTGGTGTTCGCCAATCTCGCCGACCAGCGGCTCTACCTGCTGCCCCCCGGCGCCGAACCCCGGTCGATCACGCCGAGACCCGGGCGGGAGTCCGGGCTCCGCTACGCGGACATGATCGTCCACGACGGGCAGGTCTGGTGCGTCCAGGAGCGGCACCACGACGGCGGGATCAGCCGTTCGATCGTGTCCGTCCCGCTGGACGGCGGGGACGTGCCGCGGGAGCGGGTCAGCGGGAGCGACTTCTACGCCGGCCTCGCCCTCTCCCCCGGTGGCGAGCACCTGGCCTATGTCTGCTGGGACCACCCACGCATGCCGTGGAACGGCACCGAGCTGCGGATCACCCGGCTGGCCGACGGCGCCTCCTGGACTGTCGTGGGAGGGCCCTCCGAGTCGGTGCTCGCCCCGCAGTGGCGCGACGACCGGCACCTCTATCTGATCTCTGACCGGTCGGGCTGGTGGAACCTCTACCGGATCGGCATCGACGGCACTTCGCGCCGGGCGCTCCACCCGGTGGAGGAGGAGTTCGCCGGACCGCTGTGGCAGCTCGGCGGGTCGCCGTACCAGGTGCTGGCTGACGGGCGGATCGCGGTCCTGCACGGGCGGGGAGACATGCGGCTGGGCGTCCTCGACCCGGACAGCGGCGTGCTGACCGACCTGGACGTGCCCTATGACGGCTGGGATCAGGTCCTCGCGTCCGACGGGCGCGTCCTGGCCGGGATCGGATACAGCGCGACGGCGCCCCGGTCGATCGTCCGCGTGGACACCGCGACCGGGCGGGCGGAGGAGCTCCGCCGTGACGTCGACGAGCTGCCCGACATCGCCTACCTGCCGCTCGCCCGGACCGTGGAGATCGAGGGCCGCTCCGGCCGCCGGGTCCACGCGTTCGTCCATCCGCCGTCGAACCCGCGGGCCCGGGGCGACGGCGCCCCGCCCTACGTGGTGTTCGTCCACGGTGGCCCCACCGGGCGCAGCACCGGCGCCCTCGACCTGGAGAAGGCGTTCTTCACCAGCCGGGGCATCGGCGTGCTCGACCTCAACTACGGCGGTTCCACCGGCTACGGCCGCGCCTACCGCGACCGGCTGCGCGGCCAGTGGGGCGTGGTCGACGTGGAGGACTCGGTCGCCGCCGCCGAGTGGCTGGCCGCCGAGGGCCTGGCCGACCCGGAGCGGATCGCGATCCGGGGCGGGAGCGCCGGCGGCTGGACGGTCATGGCGGCCTGCTGCGCGTCCGATGCGTTCGCCGGCGGGGTCTCCTACTACGGCGTGAGCGCGCTCGCCTCGTTCGTCGCGACCACCCACGACTTCGAGTCCCGCTACATCGAGTGGCTGGTGGGCCCTGCGGATCCCGTCCTGTACAGCTCGCGCGAGCCGCTCGGCCGGGTCGCCGGGGTGAGCTGTCCCATGCTTCTCCTGCAGGGACTGTCCGACCCGGTGGTCCCCGCCGCCCAGTCTCAGGCCTTCGCCGACGCCCTCGCCGAACGCGGCGTGCCGTGCACCTACCTCACCTTCGAGGGCGAGGCCCACGGCTTCCGCCGCGCCGAGACCCGCAGCGCGGCTCTGGCCACCGAGCTCGCCTTCTACCAGCAGATCTTCCGGAGCTGAGCCGTCGTCATCGGGCAGACTCGGGACGCTGACGACGGACTCAGCGCGCGAACTCGGTGGCCCTGGACTCGCGGACGACCGTGATGCGGATCTGGCCGGGGTAGGTGAGCTCCTCCTCGACCTGCTTGGCGACGTCGCGGGCGATCACCTGGGCCTGGATGTCGTCGACCGAGTCGGGTTTCACCATGACCCGGATCTCCCGGCCCGCCTGCATGGCGAAGACCTTGTCGACGCCGTCGTAGGAGGTGGCGATCTCCTCCAACCGCTCCAGCCGCTTGACGTAGGCCTCCAGCGACTCGCGCCGGGCCCCCGGACGGCCGCCGCTGATCGCGTCGGCGGCCTGGGTGAGGACGGCCTCGACGGTCTTGACCTCGACCTCGTTGTGGTGGGCCTCGATCGCGTGGACGACGTCCTCGTGCTCGCCGTACCGCCGGGCGATCTCGGCGCCGATCAGGGCGTGGCTGCCCTCGACCTCGTGGGTGAGGGCTTTGCCGATGTCGTGCAGGACCGTGCAGCGCTTGAGCAGCATCGAGTCGAGCCGCAGCTCGGCTGCCATGATCCCGGCGATGTGGGCGGACTCCACGAGGTGGCCGAGCACGTTCTGACCGTAAGAGGTGCGGTAGCGGAGTTGGCCGAGCAGCGTGATCAGCTCGGGATGCATCTCGGTGATGCCGAGCTCCACCAGGGCGTCCTCGCCGGCGCGCACGCACAACTCCTGGACCTCGGCCTTGCTGCGCTCGTGCGCCTCCTCGATGCGCTGAGGGTGGATGCGGCCGTCGAGGACGAGCTTCTCCAGCGTCAGCCGGGCGGTCTCACGGCGGACAGGGTCGAAACATGACAGAAGCACTGCCTCGGGCGTGTCGTCGATGATCAGGTTGACCCCGGTGGTCGATTCGAAGGCGCGGATGTTGCGGCCCTCACGGCCGATGATGCGGCCTTTCATCTCGTCGCCGGGCAGGTGCAGGACGCTGACGACGGACTCGGCGGTCTGCTCAGTGGCGACGCGCTGGACCGCCAACGTGACGATCTTGGTTGCCCGCTTCTCGCCCTCCTTGCGGGCCTCGCCCTCGATCTCCCTGACGATCAGCGCGGCCTCACGCTTGGCCTGGTTCTCGATCTCCCTGACCAGCTCGGCCTTCGCCTGGTCGCCGGTGAGACCGGACACCCGCTCCAGGATGGCCTTGCGCTCCTGGGCGACCCGGTCGAGATCCTCACGACGGCCGGCGAGCTTGGTCTCCGTCTCGGCGAGCTTGCGCGCCCGGTCGGCCTGGCGCCTGGCCTCCTCGTCGAGGCGCTGCTCCCGCTCGGCCAGCCGGTTCTCCCGGCGCTCAAGGTCAGAACGGAGCTCCTTCAGCTCGTACTTCAGCCCCCGGCTCTCCGCCTCGGCCTCCTTGCGCAGCTCGGCGGCGGCGTCGACGGCGGCCTCGGACCTGCGCAGGACCTCTTCGGCGTCATGCTGGGCCCTGGTGCGGATCTCGGCGGCCTCAAGCCTGGCCTCCTCCAGTGCGACCTGGATCTCGGCCTCCTGCTCGGGGGAGGGCCCCTTCGTCCCGCCGACTCCACCGGTGCGACGCAGCAACACGATCAGCGCGGCTATCGTCACCACGGCAAGAACCGCGACCGCCCCCGCCAATACGACGACCACAACCGGATCCATGCGCGCCCCGCCCTCCTCGCGTCGCAAATATCAAGCACGCGAGGGTCACACGCACGGCACGGAAAGCCCAAGCGCTGGCGCCATCAGGGCAGACATCAACACGGGACCGACGCTGCGCCGGCCACTCCCGCCGACACGCCGTCTGCCCGCATCCACCAAGCTTGCACGTCCGTAATTCGCCGTTATGACAATCCGCACTGCGCGGAGTAACTCCTCACTGCCGTCGAGGTTAAGCGGCAAAGAGGTAACGAGCAAGCAAAGCCAGCCTGGGGACTGTTCAAACATGAGGGGCCGATGTTTCTCACCCGTCGTCTCGGCCGAAGCCGGGTGAAGGCACCGGGACCTTGACATTACCGGGGGTGACGGCGCCGGTCTTTTGGGTCAAGACGCCACTCATCTGGCCCCTTCGGTGTAAAACATCCGCGCGTGTTTTCGCTAGTCGTGTGGGTAATCCAGTTCTGTGGAAAACGCGGAACTTTCCGCCTCTTCACCCTCAAGTGCCTCACGCACCACACGGAAGGCCAGACCGGGACCGTACCCCTTCCGGGCGAGCATGCCGGCCAGCCTCCGGGTCCTGACGGCCGGCTCCAGACCGCGGGTCGCCGAGAGCTTACGTGCCACGAGCCTGCGGGCCGTCTCCACCTCCTGCTCGGGGTCGAGCTGCTCCACCGCCTCCTTGACGGTGTCCTCGTCCACCCCGCGGTGGCGTAGCTCCGAGGCGAGGGCCCTGCGGGCGAGGCCTCGCCCGGCGTGACGTGAGCTCACCCACGCCGCGGCGAACGCCTCGTCGTCGATGAGCCCGACCTCGGAGAACCTCTCAAGCACGGCCTCGGCCGCCTCTTCGGGCACCTCACGCTTGCGCAGCGCTTCGGCGAGCTGGGCCCTGGTGCGCGGAGCCATGGTCAGCAGCCGCAGGCAGATCGCCCTGGCCACGGCCTGCGGATCCGCCGCGGGCCCCCGGCTCGCCGGAGATCCGTCGACCGGCCCATCGGGCAGGATCCCCTGGGAGCCGCCTCGCGACCGCTTCCCGCCGCGTCGGGACCCGCGGCCACCCCGGCCTCGGGTCTCCCCGACGGGGCGGTCATCCGCCTCGCCTGTGAAACCGTCGTCCGGAGCGGGCTCGCCGCCCGGGGCCAGGCCGCTCCCCCAGCCAGGGGCTGAGCCGTCCGGCCCGCCCGGGCCGGAGGTCTCCCACGCTCCCGGCCGATCCCGGCGCGAGCGCCGTGAGCGGCCCCCTCTTCTGCCCGTCCCGGAGGACCCGGCCTCCGGAACATCCGGCCAGGCACCCCAGTCCCGCGGCCCGGCCTCGTCGGCCGGACCGGAGTCAGGTCCCGTCGTCATCGATCAATCCGGTTCAGACGTCACCCGGCTTGGGAGTGGCCGCCTTGGAGCCGCGACCGGAGGTGGCGGGAACCGGCGCGGCGGCGGGAGCTGCGGGCGGCGGGGTGGCCGGAGTGTCGAGGCGGGGGCCGATGCCGAGCTTCTCCTTGATCTTCTTCTCGATCTCGTTGGCCATGTCGGGGTGGTTCTTCAGGAAGTTGCGGGCGTTCTCCTTGCCCTGCCCCAACTGGTCGCCCTCGTAGGTGTACCAGGCGCCGGACTTGCGGACGAAGCCGTGCTCGACACCCATGTCGATCAGGCCGCCCTCACGGGAGATGCCGACCCCGTAGAGGATGTCGAAGTCGGCCACGCGGAAGGGCGGGGCCATCTTGTTCTTGACGACCTTCACGCGGGTGCGGTTGCCGACCGCCTCGGTGCCGTCCTTCAGCGTCTCGATGCGCCGGATGTCGAGACGGACCGAGGCGTAGAACTTCAGCGCCTTTCCACCGGTCGTGGTCTCGGGCGAGCCGAACATGACGCCGATCTTCTCACGGAGCTGGTTGATGAAGATCGCGGTGGTGCCGGTGTTGTTGAGCGCGCCGGCGACCTTGCGCAGCGCCTGGGACATCAGGCGGGCCTGGAGGCCGACGTGGCTGTCGCCCATCTCGCCCTCGATCTCGGCCTTGGGCACCAGGGCCGCGACCGAGTCGATGACCAGCAGGTCGACGGCGCCCGACCGGATCAGCATGTCGGCGATCTCCAGCGCCTGCTCACCGGTGTCGGGCTGGGAGACGAGCAGCGCGTCGGTGTCGACGCCCAGCTTCTTGGCGTACTCCGGGTCGAGGGCGTGCTCGGCGTCGATGAACGCCGCGATGCCGCCGGCCCGCTGGGCGTTGGCCACCGCGTGCAACGCGACGGTGGTCTTACCGGAGGACTCCGGACCGTAGACCTCGACGATTCGGCCACGCGGGAACCCGCCGATGCCGAGCGCGACGTCGAGCGCGATGGAACTGGTCGGGATGACTTCGATGGGCGCGCGGGTCTCGTCGCCGAGGCGCATGACAGAGCCCTTGCCGAACTGACGCTCGATCTGAGCGAGCGCGGTCTCGAGCGCCTTCTCGCGGTCGTTAGCCGCCATGGGAGCCCCCTGAAGGGTCGCGGGTTGAATCGGTTGCCAGAAAGCTACGGGGTGCCACCGACATTTTCTGGAGAGCACGCCACGAGTGGCGGCGTGTCCAATATAGCCGAACGATTGTTCGATCGTGGTTCAACGGCGTCACGTGTTCCCGGGGCGGCGCAGGCCGCAGGAGGCGGCGGACCCCATCCTGGGAGCGACATTTCCGATCGTTCCCCCCGACCTGTTGCCACCGGGCTGAGCTGCGGCGATGCTGAAGGCAAACGACCGCGAGGTGACCGACGTGACCACCGCGTTCGCACGGCGACGCCTGGCCCACCTTGAGTCCCTGACCGCCGAGCTGCCCGGCCGGGGGCTGGCGGGCCGCATGCTCGGAGCCGGAGCCCCCGTGCTCTGGGTGTGGCATCCGGACACGGGGCGGCAGACGATCGTCTTCGCCTGCCCGGCCGGGGACGGCTGGCTCTTCCTGTGGTCCCCGGACGGCCAGGAGAGCGCCGAGGACCCCGGCCATGTGGCCGACCTGATCGGGAAACTGCTGAACGGCACCCCCTGACCCGGGCCTTCCGGACGCCTCAGCCCGCTCAGCCCGCTCGACCCGCTTGCCCCGCGCCCTTCAGCGCAGCCGGGCGGAGACGTCGGACACCCCGCACACGGCCCGCCAGACCTCCTTGGCGGCGACGCCGTCGGCCAGCGCCTGGTTCACCGTCCGACCACCGAGATCGGCGATGACGTAGTCGCGGGCCCACGACTCCGCGTACGGGTCACCGAAGTGCAGTTTCATCCGGTTCCAGAACTCCGACAGGCGCATGCTCCAAGTGTGGCCCCTCCCCGTCGCGCTCATGACCGGACAAGCCTCTCGCCGGTCCCGGTCCGGGTCTCAGAGAACGCGGGAGCCGTACATCTCGCCCAGCGGGTCGGCGAGCAACTCCAGGCGGGTCCCGTCGGGATCCCTGAAGTAGATCGACGCGCCGCTCTCGATCCGGTGCGGCACGCCCGCGGCCTCCAGCTTGCCCCGCAGCCGCTCCCAGGTGGACGGGTCAACGGAGACGGCGATGTGGTGGAGCCCGCCGAGGACCTCCTTGTAGGGACCGAGGTCCAGGCCGGGCAGGTCGAAGAAGGCCAGCAGGTTGCCGTTTCCGACGTCGAAGAAGAAGTGGCTCGATCCCCGGTGGTCGCGGTTGTCGAAGATCTCCGTCAGGGGGAACTCCAGCAGATCCTGGTAGAAGGCGATCGTCGTCTCCACGTCGGAGGAGATCAGCGCGAAGTGGTGCAGGCCCCTCGCGCTGCTCGGCGGGCGGTGCTCCCGCAGATGCTCCGCCTTGATCCGCTCGCGTGCCGTCTCCACCGCCGGATGGTCGATGCTCATCGCTGGCTCACCGCTCAATGCGTCGGGTGCTCGTCTGATCTCTATCTCCCCGACAGGACGCGGCGAACCTTCCCCAGCCGTCACGCCATGGTGGCGAGGATCTCCATCGACGTTCCGGGGTTCGGGAACACGGAGCCGGCGACGGTATCGTCCTCCCAGCGTCGCCCTCCCAGCCGGTCGGTGCGACGGAGCCGATCCGCCCGGCGAGCGGCCCGCTCGGGCCAGTCGTGACCCTGGCGGATTCTGTCGGTGGGGCGATGCAGTATGGAGCCGTGACCGGATCAGCGCTCGACCACTTCACCCCTGTGACCAGGGACTGGTTCACCGGAGCCTTCGCCTCGCCCACCGCCGCCCAGGAGGGCGCGTGGGCATCGATCGCCCGGGGGGACAACACCCTCGTGGTCGCGCCGACCGGCTCAGGCAAGACGCTGGCCGCGTTCCTGTGGTCGCTCGACCGGCTGGCCGCCGAACGCGCGGCCGCGACGGGCGGGCCCGCCGAGGACACCGCGGGCGCCACGGGCGGGCGGAGGCGCTCACGCGAGGACGACGCCCCCGCCGAGCGGTGCCGGGTGCTCTACGTGTCGCCGCTCAAGGCCCTGGCGGTGGACGTCGAGCGCAACCTCCGGGCGCCGCTGGCCGGAATGCGGCAGACCGCGCGGCGGCTCGGGCTCGCGGTGCCGGAGATCTCGGTGGCGATCCGGTCGGGTGACACCTCGCCGCAGGAGCGGCGCCGTTTCGCGGCCAGGCCGTCGGACATCCTCATCACGACCCCCGAGTCGCTGTTCCTGCTGCTGACCAGCCAGGCCCGCGAGGCGCTGCGGGGCGTGGAGACGGTCATCGTCGACGAGGTGCACGCCGTGGCGGCCACCAAGCGCGGCGCGCACCTGGCCCTCAGCCTGGAGCGGCTCGACACCCTGCTCCCCCGGCCCGCGCAGCGGATCGGTCTGTCGGCGACGGTGCGGCCGGTGAACGAGGTGGCCGCCTTCCTCGGCGGTTCCCGCCCGGCGGCGGTGATCCAGCCGCCTTCGGAGAAGACGATCGAGGTCAAGGTGGTCGTCCCGATCGAGGACATGACGGAGCTCGACGGCGCTCCGCGCCCCTCCCAGCCCGATGACGACGACCGGTGGCTGCTGGAGCCCCCGGCCCGGCGGTCCATCTGGCCGCACGTGGAGGAGCGGCTGTTCGACCTGATCGAGGACCACAGCTCGACGATCGTGTTCGCCAACTCCCGGCGGCTGGCCGAGCGGCTGTGCACCCGCCTCAACGAGCTGGCGTGGGAGCGCAGGACCGGCGAGCCGGAGCCGTCGGAGCCGTCGGAGCCGGTGCACTGGGCCGAGGGCTTCCCCGCGCCGCCGGCGTCCCTGTCCACCCCGGCGGCGATGATGGCGCAGGCCGGTGCGGCCAAGGGGACGGTCCCGGAGATCGTGCGGGCCCACCACGGGTCGGTGTCGAAGGAGGAGCGCTCCCAGATCGAGGAGGCGCTCAAGTCCGGGCGGCTGCCGGCGGTGGTCGCGACCTCCAGCCTGGAGCTCGGCATCGACATGGGCGCGGTGGACCTGGTCGCCTGCGTGGAGTCGCCGCCGAGCGTGGCCAGCGGCCTGCAGCGGATCGGCCGGGCCGGCCACCAGGTGGGAGCCGTCTCACGTGGCGTGATCTTCCCCAAATACCGCGGCGACCTGGTCCAGACGGCCGTGGTGGCCGAGCGGATGAGGAGCGGGGAGATCGAGGAGCTCCGCTACCCGCGCAACCCGCTCGACGTGCTCGCCCAGCAGATCGTGGCGATGACCGCGCTGGACGAGTGGACGGTGGACGACCTGGAGACCGTCGTACGGCGTGCCGCGCCGTACCGGACGCTGCCCCGCAGCGCCCTGGAGGCGACGCTCGACATGCTCGCCGGGCGCTATCCGAGCGAGGAGTTCGCCGAGCTGCGCCCACGCATCGTGTGGGACCGGGTCACCGGCACCCTGCGGGGGCGCCCCGGGGCCCAGCGGCTGGCCGTGACCAACGGCGGCACGATCCCCGACCGAGGGCTGTTCGGCGTCTTCCTGGTCGGGGAGAAGTCCTCGCGGGTGGGCGAGCTGGACGAGGAGATGGTCTACGAGTCCCGGGCGGGGGACGTGTTCGTGCTCGGCGCGACCTCCTGGCGGATCGAGGACATCACGGCCGACCGGGTGCTGGTCTCCCCAGCCCCCGGCCAGCCGGGCAAGCTGCCGTTCTGGCACGGCGACAACGCGGGACGCCCGGCGGAGCTGGGCAGGGCGATCGGCTCGTTCCTGCGTGAGATGTCCGGCGCGGGCGCCGACTCCGGCGCCGGGCCGGGATCCGGCAGGAAGGGGAGCCTCGCGCGAGACGGCGCCAGGCCGGACTCGGCGGAGCCGGGCGATCCGGCGGGAGACAACGGGAAACCCGGCCCTGCGGGACAGGGGGACCCGGCGCGGGAGCGCGCCGTGGAGAGGATCAGGGCGGCGGGGCTCGACGAGTTCGCCGCGGCCAACCTGCTGTCCTACCTGGCCGAGCAGCGGCAGGCGACCGGATACGTGCCGGACGACCGGACGTTGCTGGTCGAGCGGTTCCACGACGAGCTGGGCGACTGGCGGGTCGTGGTGCACTCGCCGTACGGGGCGCGGGTGCACGCGCCGTGGGCCCTGGCGATCGGGCGGCGGCTGCGGGAGCGCTACGGCGTCGACGTCCAGGCCGTGCACTCCGACGACGGGATCGTGCTGCGCATCCCCGACACGCTCTCCGGTCCCCCGTCGGACGTCGCGGTCTTCGACGCCGAGGAGATCGAGCAGATCGTCACCGAGGAGCTCGGCGGCTCGGCGCTGTTCGCGGCGCGCTTCCGGGAGTGCGCGGGACGGTCCCTGCTGCTGCCGCGCCGTACCCCCGGCAAGCGCACCCCGCTGTGGCAGCAGCGGCAGCGGGCCTCGCACCTGCTCAACGTGGCCAGCCGGTACGGCTCGTTCCCGGTCGTGCTGGAGACGATGCGCGAGTGCCTGCAGGACGTGTTCGACGTGCCGGGGCTGGTCCGGCTCATGCGGGACATCTCGGCGCGGCGCGTGCGGCTGGTCGAGGTCGAGACCTCCCAGGCGTCGCCGTTCGCGGCGTCGTTGCTGTTCAACTACGTCGGCGCGTTCATGTACGAGGGGGACGCCCCCCTGGCCGAGCGCCGTGCCCAGGCGCTCGCGCTCGACACCAGCCTGCTGGCCGAGCTGCTGGGCCAGGCGGACCTGCGTGAGCTGCTCGACCCCGACGTGATCGCCGACACCGAGCGTGAGCTGGCCCGGCTGGACCGGCCGCTCCGCGACGCCGAGGACCTCGCCGACCTGCTCCGTTCGCACGGCCCCCTGGTCGCGGCCGACGTGAGCCTGCGTGAGGGCGACCCAGCCTGGCTGACCGGCCTGGAGAGCGCCCGGCGGGCGATCAGGGTGCGAGTGGCCGGGCAGGAGCAGTGGGCGGCCATCGAGGACGCCGCCCGGCTGCGCGACGCGCTCGGCGTGCCGCTGCCGGTGGGAGTGCCGCACGCCTTCCTGGAGCCGGTGGACGACCCGCTGGGCGACCTGGTCTCCAGGCACGCCCGCACGCGCACCCCGTTTCCGGCGAGTACGGCCGCCGCCAGGTTCGGGCTCGGCCCGGCGGTCGTCACCGACACGCTGCGCCGCCTGGCCGTCTCCGGCCGGGTGGTGAGCGGGGAGTTCAGGCCTGGCGGCCGGGGAGAGGAGTGGTGCGACGCAGGGGTGCTGCGGATGCTGCGCCGCAGGTCCCTGGCCCGGCTCCGCAAGGAGGTGGAGCCGGTCTCCCCCGAGACCTTGGCCGTCTTCGCCCCCGCCTGGCACGGCATCAGCGGCGCCCCGCAGCGGGGCAGGCCGCCGATCGACGCGCTGGTGAGCGCGGTCGAGCAGTTGCAGGGCGCGGCGGTGCCGGCGTCGGCGCTGGAGACATTGGTCCTGCCCTCACGGGTCCCCGGATACGACCCGTCGCTGCTGGACGAGCTGACGTCCTCGGGCGAGGTCCTCTGGGCCGGGCAGGGCTCCCTGCCGGGTGGGGACGGCTGGGTGGCGCTGTATTTCGCCGACACCGCCCCCCTGTTGATGCCCGATCCGGTCGAGATCACCATGACCCCGCTGCACGAGGCGGTCCTTGAGGTGCTCGGCGGTGGAGGGGCGCTGTTCTTCCGCGAGCTGGCGGGCCGTGTCGGATCCCTGACGGCCGGTTCGGTCCCGGACGACGGGACGCTGACCGCCGCGGTGTGGGACCTGGTGTGGGCCGGGCGGATCACCGGTGACACGCTCGCACCGCTGCGGGCCACGCTCGGCACCGGCCGTCCCGCCCACCGCCCGGCCACGACACGCAGGCGGCGGCCGGTACTGCCCACCCGGAGCGGGCCGCCGACCGTGGGCGGTCGCTGGTGGCTGCTGCCCGGAGCCGCGGACGACCCGACCCAACGGGCACACGCCCAGGCCGAGGCACTGCTGGAGCGGCACGGCGTGGTGACGCGGGGCGCGGTCACCGCCGAACGGCTGCCCGGCGGGTTCGCCGCGGTCTACCAGGTGCTCCGTGCCTTCGAGGAGAGCGGCCGGTGCCGTCGGGGCTATTTCGTCGAGGGGCTGGGCGGCGCCCAGTTCGCCCTCCCCGGAGCCGTCGACCGCATGCGCGCCGCCGCCACGCCACCGCGCTCCGAGGCACCCGACCCTGACCCGTGGAGCGCCCGGAGGCCGGAGGGGAACGGACGGTGCGCGGTGGTACTGGCGGCGGCCGACCCGGCCAACCCGTACGGCGCGGCGCTGTCCTGGCCCGCCCATCCCGGGGAGGTCTCCCACAAGCCGGGCCGGAAGGCGGGATCGCTGGTGGTGCTCGTGGACGGGCACCTGGTGCTCTATGTCGAGCGTGGCGGCAAGACCCTGCTGTCCTTCACCGACGACGACCGCCTCCAGCCCGCCGTGGACGCCCTGGCCCTGGCCGTGCGCGACGGCGCCCTCGGCAAGCTGACCGTGGAACGCGCGGACGGCACCGCCATCAACGACTCCCCTTTGGGCGCCGCCCTGGAGGCCGCCGGTTTCCACCCGACCCCGAGAGGCCTGCGCCTACGGGCCTGAAAACCCCCGCCCACTGATCTCCCGGGACCTGCCTCACGGGTATCTGAGGACTCCGCCCGCCAGAGGAGAGAGACCGCGCCGGCGGACCCTGGAGGATCCGCCTGTCGGGGCGGAGAGACCTGTCACCTGTGGGCCTGGAGGTGGCCGCCTGGGGGTCACAGGCGGAAGGCTGCGGCGTGGTCGGTGAGGAAGCGGGTGAGGGATCGGGGCGGGCGGCCGGTCAGGGCCTCGACCGTTCCGGTGGTGGTGGACCATCGGCCGTCCCCGATCTGGGCCATGAGTTCGGCGAGGTCACGGGCGGCGGGTCCGGGGAGGCCCTGGCGCTCCAGACGGCCGGTCAACTCCTCCACCGGGAGGTCGACGTAGCGGACGGTGCGGCCGAGCGCGGCGCTGACGGCTGCGGCGATCTCGTCGTGAGTCGGCGCCTCGGGGCCGGTGAGGACGTAGGTCTCATCCGCCCCGACCGGCCGGGTGAGCAGGGTTGCGGCCACGTCGGCGATGTCCCTGGCGTCGATGTAGCCCACCCGGCCCGGACCGTAGGAGCCGTGGAAGCGGCCCTCGCCGTCCTGGAAGGAGACCTCCGCGGGCAGGTTCTGCATGAACCCGACCGGCTGCAGGATCGACCAGGCCAGCCCCGACGCCTTGAGGTGTGCCTCGACCTCGCCGTGCATTCCGCCGCCGAGCAGCGCCCCCGGTTCCGCCCCGCGCACGGACACCTTCACCACCTGGGCCACGTCGGCCGATCGTGCGAGGTCGATCACCTCGCGGTACCGGGGGACGAAGCCGGGCCACAGCGAGCTGTTCAGGAACAACCGGTCTCCGGGAGAGAGCGCCGACCCGAACGAGGCCGGGGGCAGCCCGCTCAGCTTCACGCCGAGTGTCTCCAGCATCCGCTCGACGAGCTCCCCGGGCTCCGCGTCCTCCGGCACCGAAGAGTCCTGGACGGCCCGGCTGAACAGCTCCTGCTTGGAGCCGAAGTGCTGCATGACGAGGGCCGGGTCGACTCCCGCCCCTCCGGAGAACCTTCCGGAGAGACTCTCCGGAGAACCCTGCCGAGAGAATCGAAGGACTTCCGATGGTCTTCGGAAGGAAGACGGGACCTTCGGGTGACGGGGAGGCCGGTGACCTCCACCCGGCTCCAGGGGTTGCGTCCGTGGAATCGAGAAGCCCGGACGGGACAGGCCCCGCGGTGGCCGCACCGCCCCGCCGTACCGGGATGTGCCGGTACGGCGGAGCCGTACTCAGGGGCGTTCACCGCTCCCGCCCTCATCATGGGCCCCGGCGGGCTCATGTCTGCAGGGCGGTCACCTCCGCGACCGGCTCGTGCTGCTGCTCCTGTCCATGGCGCCTCTGCAGGGTCTGGAAGCCGACCAGGTCGTCCGGGAGCGCGTCCGGCACGTCCACGTCGAACCGGGACAGGGTCCGGGTGCGCATCGCGACCAGCGCGGTGACGGCGATGGCGATGGCGAACAGCACGTACATCAGGCCGACGCCCCGGCCCGCACCGGTGCCGAGCACCAGGCCGACCGTGTCGGCCAGCGGGCCGCCGGGCAGCAGCAGCGGCTCGAACGCCGCACTGCCGTACGGCGCGACCAGGCCGAAACCGATCGGCAGGGTGGACCAGGCGATCAGCGTGTTGAGCGCGATGACCCGGCCGTGGAAGCGCTGCGGCACCTTCACCTGGATGATCGTGGCATAGACGCCGTTGAGCAGGGTCAGCCAGAACGACATGCCGAACGCGCCGACCGCGATCACGAGCAGGTTCTGCTGGAGGCCGGTGATCAGGCAGAAGACGGCGAGGACCACGGTGGAGAGCATGACTCCGCGCAGCCGCTGCCGCCGTGGACCGCCCCAGACGGTCATGGTCAGACCGCCGAGGAAGACGCCGAGTCCCCCGGCGAAGGAGATCCGGCCGACGTCCTGGAGGGTGGCGAAGCCCAGGACGAGCGGTGAGATCAGCAGGAACAGCGGGGACAGGAAGATGTTCAGCACCGCGAAGAAGAAGAGCATGCCGCGGAAGCCCCGGTTGCCCCAGGAGAACTTCCACCCCTCCACCATCTCGGAGACCAGGGACTCCCTGCGCTTCCAGGCCATCGTCTTCGGGAAGCGGACGAACAGCAGCACCGCGATCGCGAAGACGTAGGAGACGACGTCCAGGACGAGGATGCCCTCAAGGCCGATCACGGCCATCAGGCCGACCGCGACCAGCGGGACGACGAGTTGAGCGGTGCCGGTCACCATCTGGACGACGCCGTTGGCGTGGCCGAGGAAACGCTTGGGGACCAGCTGGGGGACGGCCGAGTTGTAGGCGAGGCGCTGGAAGGTGAGCGCGACCGACAGCAGCACCAGGAGCGGGTAGATGTGCCAGACCTGGAGGTTTCCGGTCCACAGCAGGATCCCGAGGGCGAGCTGGGTGCCGAACGCGCCGATGTCCCCGGCGAGCATCACCCTGCGCCGGTCGTAGCGGTCGACGAGGGCCCCCGCGAGAGGGGACACCAGCATGCCGGGGACGAGTGCGAGGACCGAGAACAGGGCGAACCTGGCGAGCGACCCGGTGGTGACGTAGATCCACAGCGGGACCGCGAACTCGGTCAGCGACGACCCGATGATCGAGATGAGCTGTCCCGCCGCCACCGTGGCGAACCGCTTCATGCTGGGCTTCGGCTCCCGCCGCGTCCCGTACGGGGTGGACGCCCCGTGCCCGGCGACGCGGGGAGCGGGTATGTCCTGCCGGCCGACCCCCGGAACGGAGCCGTCCGGCACAGCCTCAGTCTGCCCGAGGACATCCGGACCTGCCCCGGCCTGCCCGAGAACGCCCGAGCCGGACACGACCTGTCCAGGAACCTCCGAACCCGACCCGGCCTGCCCGGACACACCAGGGACGGACGCATCCGAGTCGGATCCAGCCAGCCCGGACACACCCGGAACGGACCCGAGTCGACCGGACACGCCCGCGACGGCCCCAGGCCCCTCGGAGGCGCGCTGGTCGGAGATGCCCTCAAGCCACCAGGTGGATCGGTCGGTACGGCCCAGCGCGGCGGTCTCGCCGGAGGCGATGGCCCGGTGGGTGCCGGTGACGATGGCCGACAGCTCCTCGGCCCGGTACTTCAGGAAGAAGTGCCCGGCCTCGTCCAGGACGACCACGGCGGTGGAGTCGGTGAGCAGGTGCCACTCGCGGTAGCGCTCCTGGTAGAACTCGGTGGCCGGGTCACGCTCGCCGGCCACCGAGATGATCGGCGCCCTGAGCGGCTCGACGCCTTCGGCGAACAGGCGGGTGAAGTAGCGCTCCGCCTCCTTGGTGCCCTGGCGGCGGTTGTCGATCATCAACTTGAGCTGGTCCCGGTCGAGGTCCTCGACGTCGAGACCGGCGGCCTGGAGGGCGTTGGCCCAGACCTGGTCGCTGCGGAGGCGGTCGGTCAGGTTCGACAGCCAGGCCAGCGTCGAGGCGGGCCGGGCGAAGGGGAAGATGCCGCCGAGGTAGATGGCCTCCACCGGCCGTCCCGCCGCCTCCAGGCGCCGGGCGATCTCCACGGTCAGCATGACGCCGAGCCCGCAGTGGCCGTACAGCGCCAGCGGCCCCCGGATCCCCTTGAGGATCTCCTCCACGCAGCCCTGCGCGACCTCGGCCACCGGCCGGGTCTCCTCGATCAGCCCCATCTCCTGACCGGGGACGGCGACCGCGTGCAACGCCCAGCCCGCGGGCATCGCGTCGGCCAGCGGCTGGTAGATGGCCGCGCTGCCGCCGCCGTACGGCACGCAGACCAGGGTGGAGGTGGCGGTGCGGACCGGGGTGAGCCGGTGCAGGAGCATGCGCGGACCGTCGTCGCCGGCCTCGACGAGCTGCGCGAGCTCGCGGACGGTCCGGTGCTTGAACAGGTCCAGGATGCTTACCTGGCGCCCGCCTGCGGGAAGGGCTTTCCGCAGGCGGGCGACCACCTGTGCGGCGAGCAGCGAATGTCCGCCCAGGTCGAAGAAGTCGTCCAGCACGCCGACCTGGACCAGTCCGAGCACCTGGGCCCATACCCCCGCGATCGCCTCTTCGACAGGCGTCTGCGGCGGGACGAACCCGGCCTCCTGGTCCGGCCGCTCCTCGTCGGGTTCGGGCAGCCTGGCCCGGTCGACCTTGCCGTGCGACTTCAGTGGCAGCTCGTCCAGCCAGACGAACCGCGCGGGGATCATGTATTCGGGGAGCCGCTCGCCGAGCGCCGCGCGCAGCTCGCTCACGCTGGTCCGCTCGCCGACGAGGTAGCCGATCAACCGGTCCTGGCGCAGCTCGACGACGGCGTGCGCGACGCCGGGCTGGTCGGTGAGGACCGACTCGATCTCCGACAGCTCCACCCGGTAGCCCCGGACCTTCACCTGGAGGTCACGGCGGCCGAGGAAGCACAGGTCGCCCGAGGGCAGCCAGCGGCCCAGGTCGCCGGTCCGGTACATGCGCGCGCCGGGCTCGCCGTACGGGTCGGGCAGGAACCTGTCCGCCGTCAGGCCGGACTGGCCGAGGTATCCCCGGGCGAGCCGGTCGCCGCCGAGGTAGATCTCACCGGTCATGCCGGGCGGGACGAGCCGCAGATGCTCGTCCAGCACGTAGACCCGGGCCCCGGGGAGCGGCCTGCCGATCGGGAGGTTCAGCGACCGCTCGGCCTCGCCGGTGACGGCGTGGGTGGAGATGCCGACCGTGGCCTCGGTGGGACCGTAGTGGTTGACCACGGTGGTGTGCGCGCTCAGCTCCCGGGCCCAGCTCCACTTGGACGCCTCGCCGCCGAGGACGAGCAGCTTGCGCGGGAGCAGGTCGGCCGGGTCGGCGATGTCGGGGTCGGCGAGCAGCGAGGCCAGGTGGGACGGGGTCATCTTCAGGTAGTCGGTACGGCCGAGCTGCCCGGCGAGTTCCTCGACCGGCGACTGCGGGTCGACCAGGTGCAGCTCGCCGCCGGTCATGAGCGACAGGTAGAAGATCGTCACCCCGAAGTCGAACGAGAGCGACTGCAGCAGCGTGTAGACCGCCCCGGGCTCGACCTCGAACCGCTCCCTGACCCCGGCCAGGTAGGTGAGCACCTGCCGGTGCTGCACCCCGACGCCCTTGGGCCGCCCGGTCGTCCCCGACGTGTAGATCACGTACGCGAGGTGGTCGGCCGTGACCGGGGGCGCCTCGAACGCGGTCTCCCGCAGCGTCTCCTCGTCCAGGCAGACGGCCGGCGGCCCCGGGACCAGGTCGCGGAGGGCGGAGGTGGTGACGACGACGACGGCTCCGGCGTCGCCGAGCATGTGGGCCAGCCGGTCGCGGGGCTGCTTGGGATCGAGGGGGACGTAGGAGCCGCCCGCCTTCATGACGCCGATGACGGCCGCCGCGAGGTCGGTGGACTGCTCCAGGAACACGCCGACCCGGGTGTCGGGGCCGACGCCGTAGCGGTTCCTCAGCAGGGCGGCGATCCGGGTGGAGCGGTCGTCGAGCTCGGCGTAGGTCAGGGAGTCGCCGCAGACCACGGCCGTGGCTCCGGGGGTCAGCGCGGCCTGCGCGGTGACGAGGTCGTGGAGCAGGTCGTGGCCGGCGGGCGCCGGGGCGGTGCCGGCGCCGAAGCCGAGGACCAGGTCCCGCTCGTCCTCGGAGAGCAGGGAGAGCTCTCCGACCCGCGTCTGCGGCGACTCCACGATGGAACGCAGCAGCGTCTCGAACCGGGACGCCAGCAGCTCCACGGTCTCCGGGTCGAACAGCGCCGTGCTGTAGGTGAAGTTCCCGACCAGCCCGTCAGGGTTCTCGAACAGGTAGAGGCCCAGGTCGAAACGGGTGGTCCTGGCGGGCAGGGTGACGTACGAGACCCGCCCGTCCTCCTCCCCGGCCTTGAAGTTCTGCAGCGCGAACGTCACCTGGACGAGCGGCGACCGGCTCACGTCGCGGACCACGTTCAGCTCGTTGACGAGCTGGTCGAACGGGAGTTCCTGGTGCGCGAAGGCGTCCAGCGCGGTCTCGCGGGTGCGGGCCAGGAACGCGCTGAACGACGGATCGTCGGCCAGGTCCGCGCGGAGCACCAGCGTGTTGACGAACATGCCGACGACGCCGTCCAGCTCCGGCAGGCCGCGTCCCGCGACCGGGGAGCCGACCGCGAAGTCCGACTGTCCCGAGTACCGGGCCAGCAGCACCTGGAAGGCGGCCAGCAGCGTCATGTACGGCGTCGCCCCGGCGGCCTTGCCCAGGTCGGTGAGCCGCCGGGTGAGGTCGGCGTCCAGCCGGAAGTCGAGGGCGGCTCCCTCGTACCCCTGCTCGGCCGGGCGCGGCCGGTCGGTGGGGAGCTCGATGGCGGGCAGACCGGCGAGCTTCTCCCGCCAGTGGTCGATCTCGCCGCGGTGCTCGCGTCCGCGCTGCCAGAGGGCGTAGTCGCCGTAACCGACCGGGGCGGACGGCGGGTTCGCGCCGTCGTGCAGGGCGAGCAGCTCACGGATGATCACGTCGCTGGACCAGCCGTCGATGACGGTGTGGTGGGCGGCGATCAGAAGCACGTGGTCGTCGGGCGCGAGCCGTACCAGGACGGTCCGGAAGAGGGGGCCGTGCTCCAGGTCGAAGGGGGTGGCGAGCTCGGCGTCGAGCAGCTCGACCGCGGCCTCCAGGTCCGCCGCCTCGGTGACGCGCAGCTCGGCCGGGCGGGGCCCGTCGACCACGAGCTCGGGTGTGCCGTCCTCGGTGGTGAGGAAGCGCGTCCGCAGGGCCTCGTGGCGCGCGACGATCTCGTCCAGGGCCCGGCGCAGCGCGTCGGCGTCCAGGTCTCCGCGCAGGCGCGCCGCGACGGGGACGGTGTAGGTGGTGGTGCCGGGGCGGTACTGCTCCAGGAACCACAGGCGTTCCTGGGCGTGGGACAGGGGCGGGGTGGTTCCCGGGGCCCGGGGTGTGATGGTCCGGGACTCCTCCCGGCGTCGGAGCCGCTGGGCGAGCAGCGCCCGCTTGGCGTCCGACAGCGTCGTCTCGGTCAATGCAGCTCCATCCGGAGGGCGGCGAGGAACAGCGCGGCGTCCCGGCCGTTGATCAGTCGATGGTCGTAGGCGAGGCCGATGTTCGCGACGGTTCTCGTCGTCACGGCGCCGTCGTCACCGAGGACGACCTCGGGCTGCGGCGAGGTGACCGCGAGCGCGCAGACCGTCCCGGGGAAGACGAAGGGGATCGCGAGGATCACGTCGGCGTCGGTGTGCAGGGTGACGGCGATGTTGGCGCCGGTGAGGTCCCTCTCCCGGAAGTCGCCCTCGGTGGCCGCCAGCCGGTAGCGCATGAGCGTGTCGGCGATCTCCCGGAGCGACCCCGTGTCGTGGACGACCGGCACGTAGAGGCCCTGGCCCATGTCGAAGGTGACGCCGACACGCGGCGCCTCCGCCGGCCGGGCCCGATCCCCGTCGACCGAGGCGAAGAACAGCGGGTACGCCGGATGCAGCGCGGCCACGGCCTGGACGAACAGCTCCGCCAGCCCGACCGGCCGGCGGACATCCCTGCTCAGCCCCCTGGTCCGCGCCAGCAGCGGCCCCACGTCGAACTTCACCACCGTGTAGGCGGCGGGGATCGTGCTGTGCGAGGTCGTGACCGCCCTGGCCACTGCCCGCTGCACCCGGGAGAGCGGATACGTGCCCGCCGCGCCGTCGGAGCCCGCCTCTCCGGCCCGCTCCCCCGCCTGCGAGAAGGGACCGTCGGCGGCGCGGGCCTGTCCGGGAACCCCGCCGTCGGCTCCGGCGTGCCCGTGGGCGCCGTCCGCTCCCGCGTGCCCGTGGGCGCCGTTGGCTCCGGCGTGCCCGTGGGCGCCGTTGGCTCCGGCGTGCCCACCGGTGGCCGGCGGCGCACCGGCGCTCCCGGCCAGGCGTTCCACGTCGCCGCGGCGGACGATGGGCAGGCCGAGGGCCGTGACCTGGGCGACGGTGACGCCGAGCGCGTCCATCAGGGCGCGGGCGGGGTCGGTGATGACGGGGGCGCCGGTCGCGGGGACGTCCGCGGCGGCGGCCGGCGTGTCCGGGGACGCCGCGGAAGCGGAAGCGGGAACCGCCCCGGAGGTGACCGGCGCGTCGGCGGACGCCGCCGGGACGGCCTCGGGGGTGATCCGGGCGAGGACGGCGCCGGGGGCGATCCAGGTGTTGAGCCCGGCCACGTGGTGGAGGTGACCGGACTCGGCGGCCTCCAGTTCGTCGGCCGCCTTGGAGGTCTCCAGGACGGCGACGGGGTCTCCGGCCTGGACGGGCTTGCCGTCTTCGACGAGCCACTCCACGACCAGGTACTCGGTGTCGTTGTTGTTGAGCTTGGGGACGCGGATGTCAGCCACGCAGGGCCTCTCGTACGGCGTGGTGGATCGTGGACTCCCCCACCAGGACCTCGTTCTCGAGGTGGGCGGCGGTGGGGATCACGCTGGCCCGGGAGTGGACGAGGCGGACGGGGCCGCGCAGGCGGCCCCAGAGACGGGCGTGCAGGAGGTGGGCGACCTCGCTGCCCCAGGTGCCGCCGGCCGTGCTCTCCTCGGCGACCAGGACGACCTCCCCCAGGAACGGCAGCAGCGCGTCGGCGTCCAGCGGGTAGAGCCGGGACGGGACCAGCAGCCGGCAGGAGATCTCCTGCTCCACCAGCAGGGACCGCATCGCGGCCAGCGCCCGGTGCGCCATCCCGCCCGGCGCGATGATCACGCAGTCGGGCCGGGCGTCCGGGCCGCGCAGGTCGACCACGGCCAGGTCGCCCTCACGGCGCACCGTGAAAAGCGGGTCGACCTGGTCCATCTGCCGGGTGTAGAGGACCTTGTCCTCGAAGAAGACGCACGGCTCGCCCCGCTCCAGCATCGCGCCGAGCACGGCGCGGTTGTCGTGGAAGGGGGACATCTCATACAGCGACAGCCCCGGCATGCCGACGAAGTGCTTCTGCAGGCTCTGGCTGTGCGTGGGGCCGTAACCCCGGCCGCCGCCGGTCGGGCAGCGCACCACCATCCGCAGGGGCAGTCGCCTGCCGTACATGGAGACCGACTTGCTCGCGAAGTTGCAGAGCTGGTCGAAGGCGAGCGCCACGAAGTCGCCGAACATGATCTCGGCCACCGCCGTGTTGCCGGTCAGCGCCAGCCCCGCCGCGACGCCGGTCAGGGCGCCCTCGCTGATCGGAGTGCCGATCACTCGGCCGGGGAAACGGGTCGACAGGCCCTTGGTGACCTTGAAGGCGCCGCCGTACGGGTCGATGATGTCCTCGCCGATCATGTAGGCGGTGGGATCATCGTCCAGCAGCCCGTGCAGGGCGGCGTTCAGGTTCTCGGCTACGCGCATGCTCCCTCCCATCGGG
>NZ_NGFP01000529.1 GCF_002149035.1 Streptosporangium minutum | reverse complement strand
GCCCCGCCCCGCCCCGCTCCGTGGACGGGCGCGGGCGTCGAGCCGGGCGGTGCCCCCGCACCGGCGCCCTCCCAGGACAGCCCGCGCCGCCCCGGGAAGCCCGTGCTCCTGCGCCGTCCGGGAGGCCCGTGCTCCTGCGCCGTCCGGGAAGCCCGTGCCTCCGCGCCGTCCCCGGAAAGCCCAGGCCCTGCGCCGTCCGGGGAGCCCGTGTCAGAGCGTCGCTAGGGCAGGACCAGCTCGATGACCTTGACGGCCATCGGGCCCGCCGGGTCGTAGACGACCTTCACCGGCATCCTGTCCTTGCGGAGCCGGTTGTACAGGTCGATGGGGTCGCACACCTTGGTGCCCAGGGCGTTCTTGTCCGCGGTGTCGTACGGGTATCCGGCCGTCGCCTTGCCGCACTTCTTGTTGACCTGTCGGAAGATCAGCCCCTCGGTGTAGTCGATCCGGATGGGGCGGCCGTTCTTCCTGCTCAGCTCCCATGCGATGCTGGGGCCGTCGCCGACCGTGGTCCGGGTGGCCCGGTACGGCGTGACGATCATCGCCGAGCTGCCGGACTTCTTCGCCCAGCCGTACACGGTCTTGAGCGGCGCCTGGCGCTCGGCGGCGGCCATCGCGGGCGCGGCGAACGAGGACAGCAGGGCGGCGGCGGCGCACACCGCGGCCAGGGATGATCTGTTCACGTCTTCTCCGATCATGGGATGGCGACCATCGTGACACCTCACGGCCCGCACTCAAAGGGCGCGAGTGTCGTGATTCATCCCATACCTCGGCAGCGCAACATTCGCGCGGAACGACGTGTCATACATGGTTCGGCGACGCCAGCGCGCGGGCCGGGCGGCCCGGCGACGCCAGGGCGC
>NZ_NGFP01000528.1 GCF_002149035.1 Streptosporangium minutum | reverse complement strand
GGAGGGTGCGCGGGATCAGTGAGCTGCCAGCGATCGACCAGCGGCACGGGGTCTGCTTGTCGATGACGGCCCACGCCACGGCCGCCCGCTGGAAGGCACACGCTCACCTGCCGGATCCGGCAGCCCGAGAGAGGAACACCATGTCCACGCCACAACCGGCACCACCGCCTGAGACATCGTCCGCGTCACCATCCGGATCACAACCCACACCACCGTCGGGGTCACCGCCCGAGACGCCGTCCGCACCGCCGCCCGCGTCACCGCCTGCACCGCCGTCCGCGTCACCGCCCGAGACGTCATCCGGGTCACCATCCGGGTCACAGCCCACACCGCCGCCCGCATCGCCGTCGGGGTCACAGCCCGCACCGCCGTCCGAGGCGCTGTCCGCATCGATGACCCGCGCCGGGACAGGCCTGTGATGCCCGGCGGCCCCACCCCCACCGCAGCGGACGACGTCGGCGAGCCCGGCGCCTCGCGGGCCAGGGTGCTGATCTACACCGCCGCGCCCTCGGACGAGCCCGGCGCCGTCGAAGCGGCTTACCACCAGATCAGCCGTGACCTCGCGGGCACGCCGGGCCTGCTCGGCAACGAGCTGCTGCGCGCGGCCGACGACCCGGCGGCGTTCGTGGTGATGAGCGAGTGGGAGAGCCTCGCCGCGTTCCGCTCGTGGGAGGAGGGCGCGGCGCACCGCGGCACCACGGCTCCGCTCCGCCGCTACCAGCGGGCGCCGGGCGGCAGGCCGTTCGGCGTCTACGAGGTGACCGCCGTCTACTGAGCCGGCCACGGGCCCGGAGCCGGCCGGGTGAGCACGTCGTCCTCGACGGCGACGCGGGCCCAGGCTCCCTCGTTCCGGATACGGGGGTGGGGGCGGCGTGGATCCTCCCGGCGTGGCGCGTGGCG
>NZ_NGFP01000527.1 GCF_002149035.1 Streptosporangium minutum | reverse complement strand
CTGGGTGGCGGCGCTCGCCCACAGCCAGCGGGTATTTCGCAATTACGACCTGCGCAAGCACGCCTACGGGCAGATCAAGGACAACTACGGGCTGGCGGCTCAGGCCGCGCAGCACGTCATCAAGAAGGTCACCGACGCCTACGCCACGCTGCACGCCAATCTCCGCAACGGACAGGTGGGCAAGCCCGGCTCCGCGCGGCGCGAGCGGGCCCTGGCCACGCCGATTGTCTTTCGCCCCAGCGCGGCCCAGCCGTTCGACGACCGCTGTCTGTCCTGGCAGATGGATGCGCGCACGGTGAGCATCTGGACCACGCGCGGGCGGATGAAGAGCGTGGCGTTCACCGCCTCGGCCGATCAGCTCACGACGTTGGCCGCCTACCGCAAGGGCGAATCAGACCTTCTGTATCGCGATGGCAGGTGGTTCCTCATCGCCACCTGCGATATTCCCGACCGGCCGGTCGGCGCCCCGGACGGGTTCCTCGGCGTAGACCTGGGGATCGCCAACCTCGCSACCACCAGTGGCGGGGTTCGCCACAGCGGCAAGGGTCTGAACGCGGTCCGCCACCGTCACCGCGAGCTACGCCGCCGCCTGCAGGCCAAGCAGACCACGTCCGCCAAGCGGCTGCTGAAGAAACGCCGCCGCAAGGAAGCGCGTTTCGCCGCGAACAYCAACCACACCATCGCCAAACGCATCGTGACCGAGGCGACACGCACCGGGCAGGGGATCGCCCTGGAAGATCTCCAGGGCATCCGCGACCGGGTACGGCTCCGTAAGCCCCAGCGGGTCACGCTGCATTCGTGGAGCTTCCACCAGCTCGGCCGGTTCATTGCCTACAAGGCGGCCCGTGCCGGTGTCGCCGTGGTCTACGTGGACCCGGCCTACACCTCGCAAGGCTGCTC
>NZ_NGFP01000526.1 GCF_002149035.1 Streptosporangium minutum | reverse complement strand
TGTTCGAGCAGGCCAAGCAGTACCTGAGCCGGCGGGGCGGCGAGATCGCCAGCGGAGCCCTGGCGGGCGTGCGCACCGTGGGGGAGATCCTGTTCGGCGTGGTGCTGGCCATGATCCTGTCGATCTACTTCGTGCACAGCGGCGACCGTCTCGTCGGGTGGATCGTGGATCTGGCCCCCAGGGGAATCAGGCGGACCCTGCGTGAGAGCGGCGCGGTGATCTTCGACGTCGTCAGCCGCTACATCCGCGGGGTGGCGCTCGTCGGCATGGTCGACGGGTTCTTCATCGGGATCGCCGCCGTGGCCGCCGTGGTCCTGTGGATCCTCTACGTGGTCCAGGTGGTGGTCCTCCCCATCATCCTCGGAATGGCCATCACCACGCTGCTGCTCCCGCCGTACCGGCGGCTCAGGAGGCACGGGCTGAGCCGGGCGCTCGCCACCGCCGCGGTCTGCCTCGGCGGCTTCCTCCTCCTGGCGGCGCTGGTCGCGCTGCTCGTGCCGCCCACGGTCGCCGGCGTGGCCGAGCTGCGGCGGAGTTTCGGGAAGGCGGGCGGCGACCTGCAGGCGCTGGCGTCCTCCCTCGGCCTGGACGAGAAGAGGACCACGGAGCTGTTCGAGCAGGCCAAGCAGTACCTGAGCCGGCGGGGCGGCGAGATCGCCAGCGGAGCCCTGGCGGGCGTGCGCACCGTGGGGGAGATCCTGTTCGGCGTGGTGCTGGCCATGATCCTGTCGATCTACTTCGTGCACAGCGGCGACCGTCTCGTCGGGTGGATCGTGGATCTGGCCCCCAGGGGAATCAGGCGGACCCTGCGTGAGAGCGGCGCGGTGATCTTCGACGTCGTCAGCCGCTACATCCGCGGGGTGGCGCTCGTCGGCATGGTCGACGGGCGGGTTCTTCATCGGGATCGC
>NZ_NGFP01000525.1 GCF_002149035.1 Streptosporangium minutum | reverse complement strand
GTACGGAGGAACCCGGCCGCGCGGACAGCCGGTGTCTCCGGTGTCCGCGCGGCCGGGTTCCTCCGTACCAGCCATGCCAAGGCTTCCGGTCCCCGGGCAGCCGGGATTCCCGGTGTCGGAACGCCCGGGTCCTCCGGCCCCTGGGCAGCGGGGATTCCCGGTGTCGGAACGCCCGGGTCCTCCGGCCCCCGGGCAGCCGGGTCCTCCGGCCGCCTCGCCACGGCGGGACTTCTCGCCGAAGGCCGTGCAGAACCTGCTGCTCGTGCTCGGCGGTCTGCTGCTGGCCGTCGCGGCCATTGTCTTCACGGTGGTCAGCTGGGGGCAGATCGGCATCGGCGGGAGGGCCGCGATCCTCGCCGGGATCACCGTGCTGGCCCTCGCCGTGCCGAAGCTCCTGATGAGGCGAGAACTCGCCGCCACCGCCGAGACCATCGCGGTGCTCGGCGTCGCCCTGCTCTTCCTGGACGGCTACGCGGCCCGGCGGGTCGGCCTGGCCGGGGCCGACCGCATCGCCGCGCTCGACTATGCCGCCCTGCTGATCGCCCTGATCGCGCTCGTCGTGGCGGGATACTCTCGGCTGCTCCCGCTGAGGCTGCCGCTGCCGGTCGCCGTCGTGCTCGCCCAGTTCCCTCTCCCGTTGCTGGCTCTGAGCGAGACGGCTCCATGGTTCACCGCCGCTCTCGTGGCGACCGCGGCGGCCGACGCCGCCTTCCTGGTGTTCGGCCACGGCCGGAACAAGCCCGCGACGGTGCCGGGTGATGCGGGTACGGCGGGGCCCGCGATGGTGCCGGGTGGTGGGTTGGCCGGTCCTGCGGTGCCGGGAGGCGTGGGTACGGCGGGGCCCGCGATGGTGCCTGGTGGTGGGTTGACCGGTCCTGCGGTGCCGGAGGGCGCGGGTACGGCGAGGCCC
>NZ_NGFP01000524.1 GCF_002149035.1 Streptosporangium minutum | reverse complement strand
CCGGGACCCGTTCGTCCCGCCCGCCCACGAGTCCCGGGGCCGGCGTGATCGAGGTCCTGACCAGGGGTCCTCCCTGACAGGCCCGCACCGCCTGGCGCGAAGCACTCAGGCTTTCCGGGGTGCGGGGGCTTGTGGTCGGCCGCGCGTTGCTGTATCCCTCCGATGACGACGTGGCAGCGGCCGTCGACACCGCCGTGGCGATGCTGGAGGTGGCTTGAGCGAGCGATCGGGCAGGCAAAGTGCAGGAACGTCACGTCTCGACGGGCCGCGAGAGGAGGAGAGGCCATGACCCTCATCCCCGCGGGCAGCACGGCCCTGGCCCCGTGGGCGCTGTTCATCACTCCCGAGTCGGCCGGGTGGGCCTACGCCGGGCTCCGCCTGCTCTGCCTGTCCGGAGAGAGCGTGGAGTTCACCACCGGTGACGAGGAGATGCTGGTCCTCCCCCTGTCGGGCTCGTGCGAGGTCGAGTGCGACGGGGTACGGCTCGCGCTGCACGGCCGGACCTCGGTCTTCCACGCGGTCAGCGACTTCGCCTACCTGCCCGTCGGCGCGACCGCCCGGATCACCGGCACGGGCCGTTTCGCGTTCCCCGCCGCCCGGGCGAGCAGGAGTTTCCCGGTCCGGTACGGTCCGGCGCGCGAGGTCCCGGTCGAGGTGCGCGGCGCCGGCCAGGCCAGCCGCCAGGTCAACAACTTCTGCGCCCCGGACGCCTTCGACTGCGACAAGCTCGTCGCGGTCGAGGTGCTCACCCCCGGCGGCAACTGGTCGTCCTACCCGCCGCACAAGCACGACACCGCCTCCGAGCACGAGGCCGTACTGGAGGAGATCTACTACTTCGAGGGCGGCCCCGGCTACCAGCGGGTCTACGGCACCCACGACACGCTGGCCGAGGTGTCGGGCGGAGACGTGGTGCTGGTCCCGCACGGCTACCACGGCC
>NZ_NGFP01000523.1 GCF_002149035.1 Streptosporangium minutum | reverse complement strand
CACCTGGGTGGCGGCGCTCGCCCACAGCCAGCGGGTATTTCGCAATTACGACCTGCGCAAGCACGCCTACGGGCAGATCAAGGACAACTACGGGCTGGCGGCTCAGGCCGCGCAGCACGTCATCAAGAAGGTCACCGACGCCTACGCCACGCTGCACGCCAATCTCCGCAACGGCAACGTGGGCAGGCCCGGCTCCGCGCGGCGCGAGCGGGCCCTGGCCACGCCGATTGTCTTTCGCCCCAGCGCGGCCCAGCCGTTCGACGACCGCTGTCTGTCCTGGCAGATGGATGCGCGGACAGTGTCGATCTGGACCACGCGCGGGCGGATGAAGAGCGTGGCGTTCACCGCCTCGGCCGATCAGCTCACGACGTTGGCCGCCTACCGCAAGGGCGAATCGGACCTTCTGTATCGCGATGGCAGGTGGTTCCTCATCGCCACCTGCGACCTGCTGGATGTGCCGGTCATCGGCCCGGACGGGTTCCTCGGCGTGGATCTGGGGATCGCCAACCTCGCCACCACCAGTGGCGGGGTTCGCCACAGTGGCAAGGCCTTGAACGCGGTCCGTCACCGGCACCGGGAACTGCGTCGCCGATTGCAGCGTAAGAACACCACATCCGCGAAACGGCTGCTGAAGAAACGCCGCCGCAAGGAAGCGCGTTTCGCCGCGAACATCAACCACACCATTGCCAAACGCATCGTGACCGAGGCGACACGCACCGGGCAGGGGATCGCCCTGGAAGATCTCCAGGGCATCCGCGACCGGGTACGGCTCCGTAAGCCCCAGCGGGTCACGCTGCATTCGTGGAGCTTCCACCAGCTCGGCCGGTTCATTGCCTACAAGGCGGCCCGTGCCGGTGTCGCCGTGGTCTACGTGGACCCGGCCTACACCTCGCGAGGCTGCTCGGCCTGCGGGCACGTGGACAAGAAGAACCGGCCCGACCAGGAAACCTTTCTCTGTACGT
>NZ_NGFP01000522.1 GCF_002149035.1 Streptosporangium minutum | reverse complement strand
GTCTCCATCGCCAAGGAGATCGAGCTCGAGGACCCGTGGGAGAAGATCGGGGCCGAGCTCGTCAAGGAAGTCGCCAAGAAGACCGACGACGTCGCGGGCGACGGCACCACCACCGCCACCGTGCTCGCCCAGGCTCTCGTACGTGAGGGCCTTCGCAACGTCGCCGCCGGCGCCAACCCGATGTCCCTGAAGAAGGGCATCGAGGCCGCCGTCGAGCGCGTCAGCGAGGAGCTCTCCAAGCTGGCCAAGGACGTGGAGACGAAGGCGCAGATCGCCTCCACCGCCTCCATCTCCGCGGGTGACCCGCAGATCGGCGAGATGATCGCCGAGGCGATGGACAAGGTCGGCAAGGAAGGTGTCATCACCGTCGAGGAGAGCAACACCTTCGGCCTCGAGCTTGAGCTCACCGAGGGCATGCGCTTCGACAAGGGCTACATCTCGCCCTACTTCGTCACCGACCCGGAGCGTATGGAGGCCGTCCTCGACGACCCGTACATCCTCGTCGTCAACTCGAAGATCTCCGCCAACAAGGACCTGCTCCCGGTCCTCGACAAGGTCGTGCAGGCCGGCAAGCCGCTGCTGATCATCGCCGAGGACATCGAGGGCGAGGCTCTGGCCACCCTGGTCGTCAACAAGATCCGTGGCCTGTTCCGCTCGGTCGCGGTCAAGGCTCCGGGCTTCGGCGACCGCCGCAAGGCCATGCTGGGCGACATCGGCATCCTGACCGGTGCCCAGGTCATCAGCGAGGACCTCGGCCTCAAGCTGGAGTCCACCACGCTGGACCAGCTCGGCCGCGCCCGCCAGGTCATCGTCACCAAGGACGAGACCACCATCGTCGACGGCGGCGGCGACGCCGAGCAGATCGCCGGCCGGGTCAACCAGATCCGCGCCGAGATCGACAACACCGACTCCGACTACGACCGCGAGAAGCTCCAGGAGCGTCTGGCCAAGCTGGCCGGCGGCGTGGC
>NZ_NGFP01000521.1 GCF_002149035.1 Streptosporangium minutum | reverse complement strand
GCCACGCCGCCGGCCAGCTTGGCCAGACGCTCCTGGAGCTTCTCGCGGTCGTAGTCGGAGTCGGTGTTGTCGATCTCGGCGCGGATCTGGTTGACCCGGCCGGCGATCTGCTCGGCGTCGCCGCCGCCGTCGACGATGGTGGTCTCGTCCTTGGTGACGATGACCTGGCGGGCGCGGCCGAGCTGGTCCAGCGTGGTGGACTCCAGCTTGAGGCCGAGGTCCTCGCTGATGACCTGGGCACCGGTCAGGATGCCGATGTCGCCCAGCATGGCCTTGCGGCGGTCGCCGAAGCCCGGAGCTTTGACCGCCACCGACCGGAAGACCCCCTTCATCTTGTTGACGACCAGGGTGGCCAGAGCCTCGCCCTCGACGTCCTCGGCGATGACCAGCAGCGGCCTGCCCGACTGCACGACCTTGTCGAGCAGCGGCACCACGTCCCTGTTGGCGGCGACCTTGCCGCTGACGAGCAACACGTACGGCTCGTCGAGCACCGCTTCGAGCCGGTCGGGGTCGGTGATGAAGATGGGCGAGATGTAGCCCTTGTCGAAGCGCATGCCCTCGGTGAGCTCAAGCTCGAGGCCGAAGGTGTTGCTCTCCTCGACGGTGATGACACCTTCCTTGCCGACCTTGTCCATCGCCTCGGCGATCATCTCGCCGATCTGCGGGTCGCCCGCGGAGATGGAGGCGGTGGAGGCGATCTGCGCCTTCGTCTCCACGTCCTTGGCCAGCTTGGAGAGCTCCTCGCTGACGCGCTCGACGGCGGCCTCGATGCCCTTCTTCAGGGACATCGGGTTGGCGCCGGCGGCGACGTTGCGAAGGCCCTCACGTACGAGAGCCTGGGCGAGCACGGTGGCGGTGGTGGTGCCGTCGCCCGCGACGTCGTCGGTCTTCTTGGCGACTTCCTTGACGAGCTCGGCCCCGATCTTCTCCCACGGGTCCTCGAGCTCGATCTCCTTGGCGATGGAGAC
>NZ_NGFP01000520.1 GCF_002149035.1 Streptosporangium minutum | reverse complement strand
GTTCGTGGGCGGTGGTGGTCGAGGGGGTCAGGGGGTGTCGGTGCGCAGCCGTACCTGGTCGGCCAGGCGTCGCAGGCTCTCGTCGAGGGTGTGGTCGATGTCGTCGTCGGCGGGGGTGTGGTCGTCGTCGTGGAAGGACAGGTGGATGGTGGCCTGGCTGGTTCCGTCGCCGCTGTCGGTCACCTGGAGCCAGCCCGTGTAGCGGGCGTCGTCGCGGGTTCCCCATTCGATGCGCAGGTGTTCGGGGTCGGTCTGCAGGAGTGCGCGGGCGTCGCGTCCGGTGCTGTCTTCGTGGACGGTGACGTCGGGCAGGACCTCGGCCCGTACGTGCAGGTCCTGGGGTAGCCAGTGGTTGAGTCCGTCCAGGTCGTTCGCCTGGTCGAAGACGGTCTGCGGTGGTGCGGGCATGGCGCGGGAACGTTCGTGCTCGCTCATGGGTGATCACTCCTCGCTGTGGTCGCGTTGGGTGATCACCTACCCCTGTGGGGGGTGGTCCATCCATGGAGGTGCAGGTCAGGTGGGTGGTGGGGTGGCGGGGCGGATTTTTCTGACGAAGCGCGCGGCGGCTCGGTGGCTCATTCCGGTCTCGCCGCGTACGAGGAAGACGGCTTGGTCGAACTGGTCGGAGGCTTTGAGCTGGAGGATCTGTTCGATGAGTTCGGGGCCGATGCCGCCGCCGACGAGGGCGTTGCGGGGGCGTTGTGCCRCCCGTACGGCGAGCACGATGAGGCCGATGATCACTATGGCGATGACTGCCGTCAGGAGGAGGGTGACGATCAGGTTCGGCATGGGGTGAGCGTACCCCTGCGGGGGTGTGCTGGGGAGGTGGGTGGTCTTCGTCTGTGGGGTTGTGGCTCACCGGAGGTCGCGGGTTCACGCGTTGGGAGGTTCTGCGCTGCCCCGTTGATCTGGTCGTGTGGCCGGCCGGTCGCGGGTTCGGGCCGCAGGTCGGCGGTGCTCGGGCGCGGGGGTGTGAGGTGGTTGC
>NZ_NGFP01000052.1 GCF_002149035.1 Streptosporangium minutum | reverse complement strand
GGTGAAGCGGGAGGCCCAGCGGATCCCGGTGAGCGTCACCTCCGGTCCGAACGAGTTGGCCAGTGCCCTGCCCGAGGAGGGAGTCCTGTGGCGCACTCGCGTCCGGAGGGGACTCCTGGTGGAGCTCACCGCTTGTCGTGGATCGTGACGGCGTATCCATCGGGGTCGGTGAAGGTGAACGTACGCCCGAACGGGCCGTCGAAGGGCGGCGTCACGACCGGGACGCCGGCCGCGTCCAGCGCGTCGTGCACCTCCTGCGCGTCGGTGGCGTGCAACCACAGCGCCACGCCGAGACCCGGCCGGCCGGCCGCGTCCAGGTCGACGCCGGGCAGCGGCTCACGCAGCGCGAACGGGATGGGTTCGGTGGCGAACACGATCGCGCCAGGCGGGCCTGCCGGGGCGCGGCGCAGACCGAGCCGGTCTTCGTAGAAGGCGGCGGCGCGATCCAGGTCGCGCACCTGCAGGGCGATGAAGTCGGGTCCCGTAACGGTCATGGCGCTCTCCTCTGCTATGTCAAAGTCCTGACATAGAGCATTATGTGTCAGGATGTTGACATGAGTCAAGGCGAGATGCTTGGTCCGGTGGACGACGCCGTCGGCTACGTCCTCAAACAGGCCGCGGTGGCGCTGCGCAACGCCATGGACGCGGCGCTGCGCCCGCTGCACCTGACCGTGCCGCAGTACGCGTGCTTGGAACTGCTGGGGCAACACCCAGGACTGTCGAACGCCGAGTTGGCTCGCGGCACCTTCGTCACCCGCCAGTCGATGAACGTCGTCCTGCGCGGACTCGAAGACCGCGGCCTGGTCACGCGGCCCGTGACCGCACCCCGAGGCCGCGAACTACCAACCGTGCTGACCCAGGCCGGCCTGGACCACCTGCGTACGGCCAGCGTGGCGATCCGCAGGATCGAGAAGAAGATGTGCGGCGATCTGACACCCGCCCAGCAGAAGGGGCTGCTTGAGGCTCTCGCGACCTGTGTCCGGAGCCTGGCCGACACCCCTTAGACCGCCGGGAGGTCTCCAGGAGGGCGTCGCGGGACGCGGGCGCGCTCAGCCGGCCCGGCGGGCGACGTACAGGATCCGGTCGTGGTCCTCCTCGTCGGCCGGTTCCCGTGCCGACGTCCCCACCAGCCCGCGGGTGGCCACGACGCGCAGCCCGGCCTGCTCGGCCACCTGGCGCACCGTCCGGTCGGAGTGGTGCCGCTGCACATGCCGCATCGACACCCGCTCCCAACCGTCGCCGGCCCGCTCGAACAGGTCGAACTGGGTGACCACGACCGCGTCGGCCTCGATCCGCGGGGACACCGCGAACCACGCCACGTACCGGTCCCCCCGGTCGGCGACCGCGGGGACGCCGAACGCGCGCCGGTAGTAACCGACGGTGCTGAGGTCGAAGAGCAGCACCCCGTCCTCGACGAGCTGGTCACGCGCGGCCGCCAGCGCCCGCCGCAGCTGGTCTGTCTCGGTCAGGTAGGCCATCGGCACATCCACGCAGGCGATCACGTCGAAGCCGGTCAACCCGGGCGGGGGCTGCTGCAGCCGTCCCACCTGGAACCCGATCCCCTCGGCCCCGGGCCGGCGCCGGGCCATCGCCACCATCGCCGGGGACAGGTCGTAGCCCGTCACCTCGAACCCCCGCTCGCGAAAGGCCACGCTGCTGCGGCCGGTCCCGCACCCGGCGTCCAGCAGTCGCCGCCCGCCCGAACCGTACCGATCCACCGCCTCCACGTAGCGGTCCACCAGCCTGGCGGTGTCCATCCGCGCGTTCAGCTCGTCATACCGGGCCGCGACGCTCTCGTACGCCGCCAGCGTCTCATCCACATGCGACATGCGCGCCTCCTGCGCGCGGGTGTCCCGTGGCCGCGCGCCGGGTCGAGGACCGCGCCGGGCCGTCGGGCCCGGCGCGGCCGCTGGGAGAAGGCTTACCAGATGTGCCATGCCTGCCGGTTGACCCGGCGGCCGGTAACTCGGCGCAGCAGCTTCCTCATGTAACTCACCTCCTTTCCTGGTGGCGGCTGGTGGTCGGGGGCTGGTGTGGGGTCCGGCGCAGTTCGAACCGGGGAGGGGTGATGATGCCGGCGACGTGGGGGCGTCCGTGGCCGCCGCGTACCTCCAGGCGGGCGCCGTCGGTCACGGCGGCGAGAAGGTCGGTGGCCAGGGTCTGGGCGACGGCGGCGCCGGCGCAGGTGAACGGGCCGCCGCCGAAGGGCAGGTAGGGCCCGCGGGGGCCGGGGCCGTCCCACCTGCCGGGCCTGAACCGGGTGGCCTGCGGCCAGTGCCGGTCGTCGCGGTGCAGCAGGTAGGAGCAGACCGACACGCTCTCCCCCGGCTCCAGCCGCACGCCGCCGACCTGGTGGGCGCGGAGTACCGGGCGGCCCAGCAGCCACGCCACCGGCCACAGCCGCAGCGACTCCCGTACGGCCGACTCCGCGGGCACGTCCGCCAGGTCGACGCCGTGGGTCGCGGCCGCCAGCAGCGCCCAGGCGACCACGTGGCCCACCGGCGCCACCGAGGTCCGGAACAGCAGCAGGTAGGCCTGGGCGACCTGCTCGGCGGGGGTGCCGGGCGGGGTGGCCTCGATCACGGCGTCCAGCAGGTCGCCGGGCCGGCCGGGCGGTGGGCCGGCCCGCCGGGCACGTGCCTCACCGGCGACCGCCCGTACCACGCGCGCCCACAGCGCCTGTTGCGCCGCGCGCGCCAGCGGGCCGGCGGGACGGATCAGGACATCGCGCCGCACCACCCGCGCCATCAGCTCCCGTAGCGCCGGCGGGCTGTCCGGGCGCAGCAGCGCCCCGGCCAGGAACCGGTACGCGGCGGTGCGTCCGGCCGACGGCCACTCGCTGACCTCCCCCAGCTCCGCCACGACGGCGGGCAGCCGTTCGCGGTGCGCGGCCAGGTGGGCGCGTAACGTCGCGCGCGCCGCCCGCCCGATCGCGACCTGTGTCGCCCGCGGCTCCAGCCGGCCGCCGCGGAGGTGGAAGAAGTCGGACACCTCGTCGTAGTGGCCCTCCTCGTCGTGCAGCACCCGCAGGGCCTCCACCGGGTCGGCCACGCACAGGGACCCGTCGTCGGGAAGTCGGAACACCGGGCCCCGCTCGCGGGCCGCCCGCTCGACGAATCCCAGTGGGTCCCGGCGGTACCACCGCGCCGCCCCGGCGGGCAGGCCCCCGGCCACGCCCGCCCACGGCCGGTTCCCGTCGCCGTCGGGAGCGATCTGATCCGGTTCGCCAACCGTCGCCATCCCCACCTGCCCCACGCCGTCCGTGATCTCGGGTGTACGCGCAGGCGGTGCCACTCGTGCGCCCCGCCAGGAGAGCGGCGCCGCCCGCCACCTCGCCGAACAGGCGGCCGGGCCTCCAGGCCTGCCGGTGCGCGGCAACGATGGGAAGGACGATGCCAAACCAGGAACAGCGGCAGCTTATACCTTTAGATCATTCTTACTGTTCACCAAGTGATTAATGAGAAAGAATGGTATTTAATTTACAGAATTGACGGAATGCGATGGCGGGAGTGTCCCGGGAAGGGCCACCCGCTCTCGCCCTCACCGGGCAGTGATCCAGACGCGGTGAGAGCCGGCGGTCCGGTGGTGCTCCGCCCGGAGCCCAGCGGCCGGGGTGGGCTCCGGTCAGGTGCCGCGCTGGTCAGCCGGAACCGGCCGGTCCGGGAATGTCGATCCAGCGGGCGGCTGCGTCGAAGGTATCCGTCGGGGTGCTGTTGAACGCGATCGCCGCGTTGGGAGCGTGTCGTCGTACCAGGTTGACGACCTGCTCGAACAGCTCAAGCTGATCTTCGGATTTCCGTACGCCGCCACCGATGACGACGCATTCCCAGGGCCGCGCGCGCAGGGTATGGCTGACGACCGTTTCCAGGTCGTCGCTGCCGTCGAGACCGAACAGGCAGGTCTCGACGGCGACGCCGTGCTCGGCGAATCGAGCTACGCCGACCTCGATTGCGTCGGCTACCGGCTTCGGGTCCCAGGGCCCGGGAACCCGATACGGGTCAAGGCCGATCACGAGGACGCGGGGTACCGGGGCTGTCATGTCCACACCCGGGACCTTACGTCAGGGGGTTGCCGCGCGTGGCCATGTGGGCGTCCCTGTCAGCGGGGACAGACCATGGTGGAGCCGTGCCGTACGGCCACGGCGACGTGGACGACGGAGTCCCGGCCGATGGAACGCGGTTCACCCTGATGCCGTACGGCCAAGGTCTCGATCTCACCGGCCCTTGAGTCCTTGACGAAGGGCTCAAGACGCTGGCCGATGCTGCAGGAGGTCGCCGGGCAGGTGACCGCCCGTACCATCCTGGCCAGGCTGCAGGGCCGGCTGGTCCGCCATCAGTTCCGGCTGTCGCGCCAGCCGGGACGGTCCACCGTCTCGCTCGGTCAACACGAGAAGATCGTGGACACCATCGCCGCCGGGAAGCCGGCCGAGGCCGCGATGCGCGACCACCTGCGCGACGTGATCAGCCAGATCTCGCAGTCCCGGACGCCCCGGACGGTGCCGGCCACATCCTGAGCCCGCCCGGCGTCGAGTCGGGCCACGCGACGTCGTCGATCGCGAGCCACGGCGCGACGGCCACGACCGTGGGCGTGAGCCCGGTGAACGTCTTGACCTCGCGGTGGAGGTGGGACTGGTCGACGTAGCCGCTTTCGGTGGCCACGCTGCTGGCGGGGTGACCCGCCGCCAGAAGATGCGCGGCGTGGTCGAACCGCACGAGCCGGGCGGCGCGTTTGGGCGTGATGCCGAGCTGGGAGCGGAAGCGCGACCACAGGCGCTTACGGCTCCAGCCGACGTCGGCCGCCAGGCCGTCGACCCGCGCCCGCCCCCGGCTGACGAGCGTCCGCCGCCAGGTGCGGGCCACCTCCGGATCGATCGGCCGGCGGGCGGCCAGCCGTCGGCCGAGGATCTCCGCCGCGATCGCGAACCGTTCGTCCCACGACGCGGCGGCGCGCAGCCTGTCCTCGGCTCGCCCGGCGTCGCGGCCCCAGACCGCTTCAAGGCCGGCCAGCGTCCCGCTCAGCTCGGCCGACGCGCCGAGCATCGCGGCCGCCGCGACCGGCTCCAGCCGGATCTGGAGAAAGCGCCCGACGCCCCGGCTGGTCGCCCGGAGATCGCCCGGCAGGAGCCCGATGACGACACTGCCGCGCTCGTGCCGGCCATCGGTGTGGTAGACGACGCCCTCTCCCTCGCTCAGGTCGATGAGCAGGGTGACGGCTGGGTGCGCGACCATCGCGATGTCCACGCGTGGCGCAGCGACGCGCTGGCTGAACCCGGCCATGCTGATCCCCGGCAACCGGGCTGACGGGCGCGGGACCGCGACGTCCACGCTCGCCCAGTCGAACGGCGTCCCGGTCGGCGGCACGTGACCAGTCTAGGTCTCAAGGGGCACGAGCGGGTCAGCAGACGTCGCCGTGAAGCCCAGCAGCAGGTCGCTGGTCGCCTCGGGCGCTTCCAGCATGGGCAGGTGCCCGACGCCGGGCAGCAGCTCGACCCGCGTGTCCGGCACCGCGTCGTACTGGTGCGCCGACGACGGCTCCCAGCGTGGGTCGGCACCGCCGAAGATCACCAGCACCGGGATGCCGAGAGCGGCGAGCCGATCGGGCACGCTCCGCTCGGCGAGGTACGCGCCGTTCTGGCGCAGCACCGCCCGCATCGCACGGTACGGGGTGGCCCGTAGGTCGGCGATCGCGTCGTCCGGGATGTGCACCGGGCCGGCGGCCGTCGCGCCGATCCCGGCGCGGATCATCGCGTCCGAACGACTCGCCCACAGGAGCGGGCCGAGCGGCGGGGCCAGCAGGGCTTTGAGGATGAACGGCTGCGGAAGGAGCGCGTCGGGACTCGGCCCAGAGCTGATCAGCGCGATCGACCCCACCAGGTCGGGGCGCTGTTCGGCCAGCGCGGTGGCGACGTAGCCGCCGCTGGAGTGCCCGGCCGTGGCGACGCGGCGAAGGCCGAGGTCGTCGAGCAGTGCCGCCACCCGGGCCGCCTGCAGGGGCACGTCGTATGCCGGCGCGGGCGGGGACTGGCCGCAGCCCGGGAGGTCGACCCGGATGACGTGATGGTGGCCGGCCAGTGCCGGCACTATCGGGCCCCAGAAGGCGCCCGAGGCACCGGATCCATGGATAAGCAGCAGCGGGGGCGCCTGCGGCGGGCCGTCGTGGACCACGTGCATTCCCTGCGAGTGCTGAACGTCGTACTCACTCATGCAGGGCATGATGCCTGGGCCGCCGACCATCGGTCTTGGACAAATGTCGCGACAGTGCGGTGCTGTTGAGGAGATCCCCTCGGCGTTCGGTGTCGTCGGCGACTGCGATGAGGACCATGCTGAGGTCCAGGCCGGGTATTCGGGCCTGCACGGCTCGCAGACCTGGCCGGCCTCCTCCGTGCCGATGGACGCGGTGCCCGGCGTGTGATCGACCGCCGATGCCCCAGGCGTAGTCGATCGGTGTTCCGTCATCGAGGCGTCCTGGGGTCTGCGTGAGTGTCGAGATGCCGAGTTCGTCGTCGTTGAGCGCCTGGTTCCTCGGTGCTGCCGGGGTAGCCACGTTCGCGGTTCTCGGCCGGCGAGTGCGTCACGGGAACATCTTCAAGCCGGCGGCAAGAGGGCCTACAAGCCGGCGGCAAGTAGCGATCGTCATCATTTGATGCGCTGGAACAGCGGGCTGCGAAGGTGCGCGTCCTCTCCTCCGGCCGCGGTGACTCCGCGCTGCTCCCCCAGGCACGCGACGCAGAGTCTCCCGCCTCCGCCCAGAAGCCGTAACAGGGGAAAACCGCCATGAGCTTGAACGAAGAAACCGCATACGCGTCAGAGCCGATCGCCGTCGTGGGGATGGCCTGCCGGCTGCCCGGCGCCCGTTCCCCCGAAGAGCTGTGGGAGCTGCTGTGCCGTGGCGAGAACACGATCTCCGAGATCCCGTCGGACCGGTTCCCCGTCGAGGAGGTCTACCACCCCGCCTCCGGCGTGCCGGGCAAGCTCGCCTCCAAGTACGGCGGTTTCGTCTCGGACATCGACGAGTTCGACGCGGCGTTCTTCGGCATCTCGCCGCGTGAGGCGGCCGCTATGGACCCCCAGCACCGCATGGTGATGGAGGTGGCCTGGGAAGCCTTCGACGACGCCGGTCTGGTGCTGGAGGAGATGCCGCAACGGACCGGAGCGGTCTTCATGGGCGTCATCACCAGCGACTACTGGGACCGCCAGTCGGGAGCCGCCGAAGAGCTCGACGTGCACACGGTGACGGGAAGCACCCGTGGCGGCAACGCGGGCCGGATCTCCCACGCCCTGAACCTCAAGGGGATGAGTGTGGCACTCGACGCCGCCTGCTCCTCCTCCCTGGTCGCCGTGCAACTCGCCGTCCAGTCACTACGCGCCGGGTCGTGCGACCTGGCCGTCGCCGGTGGCGTGAACGCCATCCTCACCCCCGACCACGCCATCGGCTTCTCCCAGGGATCGATGATGGCCCCGGACGGCCAGTGCAAGACGTTCGACGCGCGCGCCAACGGCTACGTGCGCAGCGAGGGCGCCGGCATCGTCGTGCTGAAGACCCTGTCGCGGGCGCTGGCCGACGGGGACAGGGTCCATGCGCTGATCCGCGGGGCCGCCGCGAGCAACGACGGGTACTCGGACAGTTTCATGACCCCGCAGATCCCCGGGCAGCAGGCCGCCCTGACGGCGGCCTATCGCGACGCCGGGGTGGATCCGGCGAGCGTCGCGTACGTGGAGGCGCACGGCACCGGCACCAGCGCGGGAGACCCCGTGGAGATCGCCGCCCTGGACTCGGTGCTCGGGCGGGGACGGCCCGAAGGCCGGCCGCTCCTCGTGGGCTCGGTGAAGACCAACCTCGGCCACACCGAGGGCGCGGCCGGTATCACCGGCCTGATCAAGGCCTTGCTGTGCGTGCAGCGCGGCTGGCTCCCGGCGAGCCTGAACTTCACCACGCCCAACCCTTCCATCCCCTGGGACAGCATCGGCGTGCGGGTGTGCGACAAGGGACAGCCTTGGCCGGACCTGGACGGCCCCCGCAGGGCCGGGGTCAGCAGCTTCGGCATCACCGGCACCAACGCGCACATCGTCGTCGAGGAGCCGCCCTCCGCTTGGCGGCCGGACGAGTGGAGCCGGCAGGAGGAGCGGCGCGAGGACGGCGACCGCGCGGTGCTGCTGCCGATCTCGGCGCGTACTCCCTCCGCGCTCGGCGCGCTCGCCGCACGCTACCGGGACCTGCTTCCCTCCTCGCTGCACCAGATCGCCGGCGCGGCGGGAGCGCGGCGCAGCCACCACGACCAGCGGCTGGCGGTCGTCGCCGGCACGAGCGAGGAGGCCGCCGCCAAACTGGACGCTTTCGCCGCGGACGGCCACGCGGAGGGCGTGTACGTCGGCGAGGCCGATGACGTCCGTGATCCCGGCACCCCGCACCTGACGGCGTGGGTGTTCCCCGGCCAGGGGGCGCAGTGGGTCGGCATGGGCCGCGACCTGCTCGACGAGGAGCCGGTCTTCGCCGCGGCGATCGCCGACTGCGAGAACGCCATGCGCCGCTACGTCGACTGGTCGCTGACCGCCGAGCTCAATGCCGCCCCTGAGAGCTCCCGTCTCGCCGAGATCGATGTGGCCCAGCCGACGATCTTCGCGGTGCAGGTCGCGCTCGCCCGCCTGTGGCGATCCTGGGGCTTCGAGCCCGATGCCGTGATCGGGCATTCCATGGGAGAGGTCGCGGCCGCTCACGTGGCCGGAGTCCTCAACCTCGACGACGCCGCCCGGATCATCTGCGGCCGCAGCCGGCTGATCCGTGCCACCAGCGGTCAGGGGGCGATGGCCGCGGTAGAGCTGTCGTCCGAGCGCGTCCAGGCGCTGATCGCGGAGCGGGGCGGCGCTGCGGTCCTGGCGGTGAGCAACTCCCCCACGTCCTGCGTGCTCGCCGGCGGACCCGAGGAGATCGACGCCGTCCTCCGCGACCTTGACGCCGAAGGCGTCTTCGGGCGCCGCGTACAGGTGGACATCGCCTCGCACAGCCCGCAGATGGACCCCCTCCGCGAACCGCTCCTCGAACTGCTCGCCCCTCTACGCCCCCGGCGGGGCGATGTCCCGCTGTGCTCCACGGTCACCGGCCGCTTCCTGGACGGGTCCGGGATGGACGCGGCGTACTGGGTGGACAACCTTCGCGAGCCGGTGCTGTTCGCGGACGCCGTCCAGCATCTGGTGGAGGAGGGATTCGACACCTTCATGGAGTTCAGCCCCAACCCGCTGCTCGCCCGAGCCGTCCAGCAGAACCTGCGCCATGTCGGCAGAGACGGGGCGGTCGTCACCGCACTCGTCCGCGACACGCCCGGCCGTACCTCCCTCCTGGAGGCCGCGGCCGAGCTGTACGTCAAGGGGCGGGCGATCGACTTCTCCCGGATGCAGCCCCACAGCGGACAGCACGTCCCCCTCCCCTCCTACCCCTGGCAGCACGAGCGGTACTGGAAGAACCCGGTCAGGCGGGCCGCGACCGTCCGGGACGGCGGCGGACACCCGATCACGGGCACGGCGCTCACGCTGGCCCCTACCGGAACCCTGGTATGGGACTTCGACCTGGACGTGGAGCGACTGCCCTACCTCAACCACCACCGCGTGCACGAGATGCCGATGCTGTCCGGTACCGGCTACCACGAGCTCGCCCTGGCCGCCGGGGAGGAGGCGTACGGCGACCGGTCCTTCGCCGTGGAGGAGCTCCACCTGGAGCGAGCCGTGTTCCTGACCCCTGGAACACCCCAGCGCCTCCAGGCTCGCCTCGATCCGGATGAGGCCGACCGCGGCCGCCGCTGGACGTGCTACCTCGCCGATGTGAGCACCGGCGGGATCACGGAATGGACACGGGTCGCCACGGCGCTGGTGCGCCACTGCTCTCCCACCGCCGAAGACCGCCACATCGACCTGCCCGACGTCGCCGGCTGTCGGGAGACCGTCGACGTCGCGGAGCACTACGCCGAACTGCGCCGCCGCGGCATCGAGCAGACCGGCCCCTACCAGTCGATCGTCGCGCTCCACCGCACGGACGCGGCCGTGGCCGCCGAACTGCGGATCGACGACGCGATCACCACCGGACTGCAGCGCTACCTATGCCATCCGGCACTGCTCGACGCGGCCCTCCAGCCCGTGATGGCCGTGCTCGGCAACGGTGACACCGGGGACGACACCTATCTGCCGGTGCGCACCAGGCGCTGCCGGGTGCACGCCCGCCCGCAACCAGGCGCTCGGCTGTGGTCGACCGCCGTGCGGACCTCGACCGCGCAAGAGCCCGACCTGGTCGAGTTCGACGTGCTGGTCAGCGACGACGAGGGCCGCGTGCTCGCCTCCATCGACGGCTTCCAGATCCAGCGGCTGGTCGCCGATCCGCCGGAGGTCGTCGAGCGCAAGGCCGGCCGTCTGCTGTACGGCGTCGAGTGGACGGAACTGGAGCCTCTCACCGGCCCCGCACCCGAGCGGGCTCCCTGGCTGGTGGTGAGCGACTCCCCCCTCGGCGCCGAACTGTGCGCCTCGCTGGCGGCCGCTGGAGGCGAGCCGCTGCTGGTCCAGCCGGGTGCCGGCTACCGGAGGCTCGACCCCCACCGGTGCGTGCTCGACCTCGCCTCCACCGAGGACTGGACGATGCTCATCAAGGAGCAGTCGGAGAGCGGAGCGTGGCCCCCGAGAGCTGTCGTGCGCCTGTCCACCGCGCCCTCCGTCGAGGAGGCGACCCGACCGGACGCGCTGGAGCGCTCCTACGAGGTGCTCGCGTTGGTCAAGGGGCTCACGAGTGATCAGCGGGCTGCTCCCCGGCTCTGGCTGGTCACCACCGCTGCCCAGACTCCGGACGGTACCGGCGATGTCAATCCCGCGGAGACCGCCGTGTGGGGCATCGGCCGTGTGATCCCCTATGAGCATCCCGAACTGCGCTGCTCAATGATCGACCTTCCTGAGGATCCGGACTCCGGCATCCTCCGCGCCCTCTCAGCCGAGATCAGGACCGACGGGATCGAGACGGAGATCGCCTTGCGGGACGGCCGCAGATACACCGCGCGGCTCCGCCACCGACCGCTTCCCCCCGCGAGCCCGGTCCCCGTACGGTCGGATGGGACCTATCTGATCACCGGCGGCTGCGGCGGGGTCGGACTGCTCACCGCGGAGTGGCTCGTCGAGAACGGTGCGCGCCACCTCGTCCTGGTCGGCCGCGGCGGCGCTTCGGAGGGCGTGACGGACCGGATCGCCGCGATGCGGTCCGCCGGCGCACAGGTGCTGATCGCCAGGACGGACATCGCGTCCCGGGTAGCGGTGGCGGATCTCCTCGACGACATCGCCCGGCACATGCCTCCCTTGCGGGGAGTCGTCAACTCCGCCGTCGTCCTCGACGACGGGACGCTGGCGCAGCTGGACCGTGCGCGGTTCCTCGCTCCCATGCCTCCCAAGGTCCACGGGTCATGGCACCTGCACGAACTCACCCGCCACCTGCCCCTCGACTTCTTCCTCCTCTATTCGTCCGCGGCCTCCGTGATCGGCTCACCGGGACAGGGGAACTACTCCGCGGCCAACGGCTACCAGGACGGGCTGGCCTGGCACCGGCGGGCCAACGGGCTCCCGGCCCTGACCGTCAACTGGGGACAGTGGTCCGCCACCGGACAGGTCGCCAAGGCGAGCAAGGACCTCCGGCTGAACGAGCGCGGCTTCGCCGGTTTCGCTCCCGCCGAGGGCCTGGCCGTCCTCGACCGCCTGCTCCCCTCCCCGCCTGCCCAGGCGTCCGTCATGTCGTTCGACCCCACCGCCTGGACCCACTACTTCCCCGCTCTGCGCACCTCGTCCCTTCTACGGCACCTTGTGGAAGGCGGTCCAGGGGACGCCGCCCCCGCGGCGGAGCTCGAACCGGCCGACCTGGCAGGCCTCGGCGACGAGCAGGCCGAACAGCGCATCGCGGCGTACCTGTGCACGCAGGTCGCGGCCATCGTCCAGCTCCCCCGGGAGAAGGTCGACGCGGCGCACCGCCCGCACCGCATGGGCCTCGACTCCCTCATGGCAGTCCAGCTGCGCAACCGGATCGCGGCCGACCTCGGCGTCACCCTGCCGGTGGCGGTCTTCCTGCAACGCCGCACGATCGGCGATCTCGCCGCTGTCACCCTCACCCACCTGAAGGAACCCGAAGCCGTTCCGAGCGGCTCCGATCGCTCGACGGCGGGAGGCCCCGCGGTCACGGACTCCGGGGACGGCAGGAATGACTCCGGGAGGGAACTGCAGTCGATCTGACATCACGTACCCCGCCACATGACGGATTCCGCCCGGCCTGATGGACCGGGCGGAATCTTCGTCACCGTCGTGGCGGCGCACGGTTCTGTCGTGGAGCCACGACCACCGCATGACGCCCCCTTCGTTTCCGGTCGGGCGAGTGCGAGGAAGGCACTGAGAATGTCCGAGCTCAGTGTTTCGCGAGCTTGCCGCCACGCCCGGCGGTGATCACGGTGAGAGGTGCCGCCGTGCCGCCCGGGGTGGGCGGTCGGCTTCTCCTGGCCGCCTCCGGCACGTCGCGCGTTCCCCGTCGGTGAACCCCGACGACGATCCGCGTGTGCGCCGGCTCCGCGCGGACGGCTTCTCCTCCGCCGCCCTCGCCTGGGCGTACTCCCCATGATGCCGGCGGTCACCGTTGGCGTCGCCCCGGTCAGTTCCGGCTCCGGATGTCAGCTTCCTGATCCAGGACATACGCCCTAAGATCGGGCATCCGCCTTCCAGCGGATTCGATATCACCCTTACGAGGGACGATCTACAACAAAGCGGGCAGTCACGATACATCGGATGTCGCACGGCTTTCTTCCTCAGGAGTCACTCGATGTGAAACAAGGAAGCAGAGCCCCGGCAAGACAGGGGAGCCGTTCATCGGGTTTCACGGACCCATGGACATCCTCGTAGCGACGTGCCGCTGAGATCGTAGGTGGTAAGGGTGGAGTTTCGGGTGCTTGGCCCGGTGGGGGCCTACAGCGACGGCGGGGTTCAGGTCGACCTCGGCGGTCCGCGCCCGCGTGCGGTACTGGCCCGGTTACTGCTCGCGCAGGGGGCGGTCGTGTCCGCGGACACGTTGATCGATGACCTGTACGGCGGGGCGCCCCCAGCCAGCGCCCTGTCCAGCCTGCACTCGTATGTGTCGAATCTGCGCCGGGTCATTGAGCCCGGCCGCAGCCCCCGAACCCCTCCCCGGCTGCTCGTCGGGCAGTCTCCCGGCTACCTGCTCGCCACCACGAACGTCGACGCGATCCGGTTCACCAAACTGGTCACCCGATCGGAGTCACGTCCCCCCGGTGAGGTGCTCGTCTCCCTGGACGAGGCGTTGCGGCTCTGGCACGGCCAGCCGTACGGCGAGTTCGCCGACGAGACCTGGGCCATCACGGATGTCAGCCGCCTTCGCGAGTTACACCTGGTCGCGATCGAGCGGCGCGCCCAGGCCCTGCTGGACCTCGGCCGCCCGCAGGCGGTGATCATCCACCTGGAGACCGAGACGGCCGCGCACCCGCTGCGCGAGCGGCTGTGGTGGCTGCTGGCCATGGCCCTGTACCGCAGCGGGCGGCAGGCCGACGCGCTCGCCGTGCTCCGCCGCGCCAGGGACCTGCTCACCGAACAGCTCGGCCTCGACCCCGGCCCGGAACTACGGGCGCTGGAGGACGACATCCTCCGGCACTCCGACTCACTCACAAACCCGCCCTTGACCACCACCGCGGTGTCGGTGCCCGTACCTCCGCAGTCGCCACCGCGGCTCCTTGTCGGGCGGGAGCTGCAGCTTTCCGAGTTGAGGACGCTGCCGACACGCGCGGGCCGAAACGGCGTAGCCGTCGCAGCGGTGAGCGGTGAGCCGGGCATCGGCAAGACCCAGCTGCTGGAGGCGTTTCGCGACCAGTGTGCCGACCTCGGCTACGTGGTGCTGTGGGGCAACTGCCACAACATGGAGGGGGCCCCGCCGCTGTGGCCGTGGCTTCAGGTGCTGCGCACGTTGGATGAGATCGCTCCGCCGCCGGACCGCCAGGCGCTGGCCGGGTTCCTCGACGAGGAGATGCCCAGCGGCTCCACTGCGGCGGCACTGCTCCACCGCAACCAAGTCATCGCTCACTGGCTCACCGCGATCGCGCGGACCCAGCCGTTGGTGGTCATCCTCGACGATCTGCACTGGGCCGACCCGGCCTCACTCGAACTGCTCAGAGATGTCGTCATGCTAGCGGGCAGCGAGACGGCGGTCCCGCTGACGCTGGCCACCGCATTCCGCGAGACGGCTTTCCACGAGACGGCGATTCACGGCACAGCACTTCCCCGCGGCTCGTTCCATCTCTCATTGGACGGTTTGCTGGGTCAGCTCGCCCGGTACGACCTGCTCCGCGTCCGGCTGACCGGCCTGGAGGTGGACGATGTGCGCGCGGTCGCCTCGGCCATGGGCGCCGAGGTGGACGAGTCCTCCGCCGAGCGCCTGTCCGAGCGGACCGGCGGCAACCCCTTCTTCGTGCGGGAAAGCGCCCGGCTACTGGCCCAGGGACGAGATCTGGAGGCGGTTCCCGAGGCGGTGGCCGACCTGATCCGCTGGTGGCTGGGCAGACTGGGCGCGCGGGCCGGTGAGGTTCTCGGTGTCGCCGCACTGATCGGCCGGAACTTCGACCCGGGCGTGGTCGCCGAGGTGTGCGAGGCGTCTGAGATCGGATGGGTGGAGGTCTACGACACGCTGGACCGGGCCGCCCGGGCCGGGTTGCTCGTTCCCGGTGAGGGTGCCATGGCGTTCGCCCACGACCTGGTCAGGGAGACCCTCGTACGCGAGATCCCGCCGCTGCGCAAGGCGGTCATCCACCAGGCGGTCATGACCGCCCTGTCCCCCCGGCCAGGCGTGGACGTCACGGTCATCGCTCATCACGCGGTGGAGGCCGGCCCTGCCGCGTATGCCGATGCCACGCGCTGGGCGACCGCCGCCGCCGAACAGGCGAGCCTGCGCCTGGCCTACGAGGAGGCGGCTGTCTGGTGGGGCCGGGCGGTCGCCGCGCACGGCGCCTGCGCGGGTGACCCGATAGAGCACGTGGAGCTGCTGCTGCGGCAGGTCCGTGCGCTGCTGGAGGCCGGAGACGTGATCGGCGCGCGACAGGTCCGTGCGAAGGCCGTACATGCCGCCGACCGATCCGGGGCGAACTCGGAGCTGACCGCCCGCGCCCTCACCGCACTGGATGCCCCGGCGATCTGGACACTGCGTGATCTGTACAGGGCGGCGGAGTTGCGGCTGGTGGAACGGTTCGAGGCCGCGCTGCGAGCGCTGCCCGAGGCCGACAGCCACGAGCGAGCCCTCCTCCTGGGCGGACTGGCACAGGAGCTGTACGGGACTGATGACCCCCGCGGTGACGCCTTCTCCGCAGAGGCGATCGCGATGGCTCGCCGGCTGGGCGACCCGTATCTGCTGATGCGGATGCTCAACGCCCGGCACCTGTCGCTGCCTCAGCCGTTGCACATCCCCGAGCTGCTGGAGCTCACCGAGGAACTGCACGAGCTCGCACTGCGCACCCGAATGCCGGGATTCGAACTGCTCGCCCAGATGATGTTCACCCACCACCGGTTGGAGCTGTTCGACCTGGCCGCCGCAGACGCGGCCGCCGCCCGCTGCGACGTCATGCTGGAGCGGCTGTCATTGCCATGGCCGCGCTTTCAGCACACCATATGGCGGATCAACCGGCTCGTCCTGAGCGGGCGGTTCGACGACGCCGAACCCCTGTACGGCGAGGCCGAACGCCAGGCCACCCGGATCGGCTATTGGTATGCGGGCGGAGTGGTGGCGATCGGGCGGCTCATATTGCGCTATAACCAGGGCACCATCGCGGAGGCAGGGCCGCTGATCGACGCGATCACCGGCGTTCACCCCAGTGCGGATCACGATACCCGGGTGCTGCAGCTGTGCGCGCAGGACCGCGTGCGGGAGGCCCGCGCCTTGGCCGCGAACGGCTGGCCGGCACCGCCGCCGGACTGGTCGTGGCTCTCCACGACCTGCCTGCAGGGCGCGGCCCAGGCCGCCGTCGGGGACCTGCCGGCCTGCCAGGTGACCTACTCGGCGCTGCTGCCGTACTCCGGGCGGATCTCAGTGGTTTCGGCGGTGGTCTGCATGGGGCCCGTCGACTGGTACCTGGCCCTGCTCGCCTCCGCCCTGGGCGACAAAGCCGCCGCCTCCCGGCACCTTGAGACGCTGACACGACTGGCAGACCAGAACGGGCTCATGTGGTGGCGGGACCGGGCAAGGTCGGCGAGTTGCGAGGTCTTTCCCCACGTGCCTTGATACCCCAGCCGAGACTCCTGACTTCATTATTGATCTCTTTATCGGTTCGACGATGCAGCACGCCGACGAGAGATCCCGCCCGTGCACCGGACGGACGGGATCCGCATACCTTTCGGTGTTCATTTGGGGGTTTGTGGGCGGGTGGGGTTTGATCCGGATGTCCGCGGGCCTCAGGTGGGGTCTCTGCGGCCCGCGGAAGCGTCAGGCTCAGCCGCTGACGCGGATGATGCCACTCACCGGTGCGGGCTCGCCGCTGTTGTCGTAGATGAGCTCTCCGTTCTTCTTCCAGACCCTGACCACCAGCTGGTCGGTGTTGTCGGCCGGTTCACCGGAGTCGACAGTGGTGATCTCGTAGGTGACGTCGACGGTCTTGTTGACCTTTCCTTCTCCGCGCAGGATCGCGGTGCCGCCGGCCACGGCGAGCACCGTGGAGGAGTCGTCGCGCAGGTCGAACCCGGGGGCGGTGTAGTGCAGCTCACCGGTGGGGGTGGTGTCCTTGTCGCGGTAGTGGGCGGTGACGTCGAGGTTCGCCTCGCCCTCCTTGGCGCAGGCGGCGTCCAGCTTGCACACTCCGGCGGGTGAGACCGTCTGCCCGGCACCGACCAGCGAGCCGGCCGGGTCGTAGGCCACCACGTAGGCCTGCTTGCCGTCGGCGGTGTCGGCCTTGGTGGCGCCGCCGTGGTTGTCGGTGACCGTCACCGAGATCGGGTACAGCCCGGCCTCGGTGAACACATGCGACCTGCTCACGGTGCCCTTGCCGCCGTGTCCGGCGACCGCCCCGGGCACCGGCTTGCTGCCGATGCTCCAGGTGGCGGTGTGCGTGTCGGCCTTACCGGAGTCGGTGAACGAGGCGCTGAGCGACACCGCCTGGCCCACCTTCACCACCTTCACCGACTGCTTGGCCACCGCCGGCGCCGTCAGGGCCACCTCGGGTGCGGCGTTGGTGACGTGCACGGTCACCTGGGCGCTGCCTGAGGCGCCCTTGTCGTCGGTGACGGTCAGCACGACCGTGTAGTCACCGGCCGAGGCATAGACGTGTTCGAGCTTCAACTGCCCGGCGACCTTGGACAGCGGCTGCTGCCCGGCCCCGGCCCCGTAGTCGACCATGTAGGTCCAGGAGATGGAGTCAGAATCGGTGAAGGAGGCCGGCGCGACCCAGACGGCTCCCGCCTCCACGGTGTCGAACGCCGGGCTCACCGTGACCGTCGGAGCCTGGTTCGGGGTCTCGGCGGCCACGACCGTGGCGATGAAGGCGGCCGTGGTCTCCAGGTCGCCGTCGTCCTTCACCTTGACGGTGACCGGGTAGGCGCCCGGGGTGGCCCACCGGTGCTCCAGCGTGATCTGCTTGGCGGCGTCGGGGGTGACCGGCTGGGGGCCGGACCCGTCGCCGTAGTCCACCGTGGCCGTCCAGGAGGTGGAGTCCGGGTCGGCGAAGGTCACGGTGCGCTGCAGATCTTCGCCTGCGGTCAGCTCGACGTCGGCTCCGGCGGTGACCACCGGCGCGGTGTTGGGCGCCGCCTCGCTGATCACGTACGGCACGCCCGCATCCCCGAGGTTGTCGGTGCTGTCGTAGACCATCACCATGGCGGTGCCGCTCTTCGGGGCGGTGAAGGTGCGGGTGAGGGTGACGGTGCCGCCCCCGGGCCGCGGGGTCACCACGGCGTCCACCGGCGGCCCGTCTCCCCAGACGACCTTGGCGGTGTGGGTGTCGCCGGCATCGGTGTCGGTGAAGTCCACCCGCAGGGTGAACGGCTTGCCCACCTGGCCCCGCAACGGCGCGGCCGGGACCTGCACCGCCGGGATGCCGCCGGCCTTGATGCCCTTGCCGGTCAGCGGCACGGTGTAGGCCGGTGCGGCGCCGTCGGCGGTGGTGAAGGTCAGCGCACCGGTGGCCGGGCCTTCCGCGGTGGGGGCGAACTTCACCTCCACCGTGCACGCCTTGCCGACCGCCAGCTCCACCGGGCAGGCGTTGCTCTGGGTGAACGGCCCGCTGACCGCGATCACCTTCAACGGGATCGGATCATTCAGCCGGTTGGTCAACGTCACCGAATTCGGGTGGCTGACCTGGCCGGCCTCCACCGGATCGGTCCAGTTGACCCCGGACCGGTTCAGCAGCGGACGCACCGTCGCGGTGGTCGAAGCGGTGTTGTCGGCCGGCTTGGGGTCGGTCACCGCCAGGCTGTAGCCACCGGCCCCCGCCTTGAGCTCGGTGCCGTCGGCTGCGTTGGCCGGGACGGTCGCGCTCACCTCGACGGTGGCGCTCCAGCCCGGCTCCAGCACCTTGGCCGTGTTACGGAACCCGCCCTTGATCGGGATGCAGACGCCCCGCCAGGTGTCACACGTCGCGCCGCTGACGGCCTGCGGGATCAGCATGTCCAACCGCACATCGGTCGCGGTGTCGTCACCCTTGTTGGTCACCGTGGTGGTCCAGGTCACCGTCGAGCCCGGCCCCGGCTCGGTCGCCGACACCGTCTGCTTGACCTCCAGATCCGCCCGGGCGGTGGTCGGGGTCAGCAGGAACGACCGCGCGTGGGTGGAGAAGCCGGTCGGATCCGTGGTCGAACGGTCGCGGATGAAGCCCTGCGCCACGATCTGGCCGGAGGAGTTGACGTCATACAGGCGATCAAGGCCCATGCACGGCCCGGTCGTGTCCTCCTGCTCCCGCGGGCACAGCGGCCGGGGCAGCAGGTCTGCCAGCGCGTACTTCTCGCCCTCCAGCCATATCACCGGCTCCCAGATCGTCTTGACCGGGGTGGAGGCGTCCTGGTCGAGCGCGCGGCCGACCACCAGCCCGTGGTCGTTGAGGGCGGTCGCCTCGCCTTCACCGAGTTCGGTCGGCCGGCCGTCCTTCCACAGAACGGCGCGCGTGGGATTGCCGGGGCCGCAATCCACGCTACCCGCCACCACCTCGGCGGTGTTGACGTCATAGGCGTCGCCGTACTCATTGTCCTTGTACCGGCAGCCTGGCACCGCGAGCGGCGTGGTCACCCCGTCCCGGTAGAGCGCGGGCCCCCAGTGGACAGGCTTACCGTAGATCGGGTCTCTCTCCATCACATAGTTACCAGCCACCGTGCCCCGGGCGTTGATCCGGGATGAGAGAGCGGAGGCATACCCGGAGACATAGGCGTACTTCGTGTCGAACACCGGGTTGGCGGGCAGCTGGACCGCGACCCCCCGTTCCCAAATCACATGGTTACCGCCCGTCGTGCCGAACACCTGGCCGTTGTCGTTCAGGCCCAGGGCCGATCCGCCCGATTCCGGCTGCAGATTCGTGACCGAACCGTCCTTGCGGTAGACGACAGCGCGGTTGGTCCCGCCCTCTCCCGATGTAGCCCAGCCGGAGACGTCCCCGGCCTCGTTGATCCCCGTGGCGACCGCCCTGCACCTGTTGGTGCCGCGGGGGTCATCGGTGCACGGCAGGTCACCCAGATCGGTGAACTCACCGGCCTGCCAGCGCACAGCGCTCGTCCTATGAGTACGGTTCTGGTCCACCGTGGCGGCGACCTGACCGCGGTCGTTGAGCGCGACCGCCCTCGTCTCCGCCGCACTTCGACCAGGCGAAACCGCACCCAGCTCGGTCACCGTGTAGGCGCCGAACCGCGCCACCACCGTGTGCGGGCCGTCCATGGTCAGCGTCAGCGCACCCGCGCCCCGCTCCTCACCGTCCACGGTCCACCCGATCGGGATCCGCCCGGCCCCAGGGGTCGCGGTCACCGTCACCTCGGTGCCGGCACGGTAGGTGTCCTGCGCCGGCGACGCCGCCACCGAACCACCGGGCTGCGCCGACAACGTCAGCGCGAACTCCCGCAGATCGGGCTTCTTCACCTCGACCACATCAAGTGCGGCCCGCAGGCCCTTGGCGGTGTCGGCCTTCACCGTTACCGAATACACACCGTCGGCCAACGACTCAGAGGTGGCACCGTACACGCCGTCACCCGCGCCGCCGTCACCGCTGTCGCCGTCATCCTTCAACGACAGCTCAACACGCGCGCCGTCCTCGCCGATCACGATCGCCTGCACCGGCACCGCGGTAACCGGCTTACCGTCATCGGTGACGGTGCCTGTCACCTTGACCCGGCCGTCCTCCGACGGCTGCCCTACCGTGGCCGCCACCTTCACCGGGTTACCGGCGACCCAGGCACCCAGATCGGCCGTGACCGGCTCAGTGGCCGAGTTCGTGATCTCCAGCTTCCACGCACCCGCCTGCGGTTTGGCGACACTCAACCCCTGGACCGGCTGCTTGGCCTCATCACTGCCCGCCGCGTACCGCGCGGCCGGCTCCCCGGACGGACTACGCAACACCAACCCGACGGTCGACGGCAACGACCCCGTCACACCGAACGCCGAACTACGCGGGACGGCCAACGGCACACTCACCGTCTTCCCCGCCTCCACCGCAGTCGACGTCGCAGCGAACACGGAGCCCGCGTCCGTACCGCCGACATCCGTGGCCGTGGCGGCCGGCGCGGCGTCCATGGCCGAGTCGCCGGCGACCCCCTTGGTCAACCTGGGCAGGTCCGGGTCGCCGTCCATGCCCGGCACCGACGCCAGCCGCGGTTTGACGTAGGTCTCGAAATCCCGCGCCGAGTCGGTCATCGACATGTGCACGGTTCCGGTCCTGGGGACGTCGGGGTAGAACCGCGCACTCCACAACGGAACGATCAGGTCACTGTCGTAGAAATCCGTGTGCTCGGGAGGGGCGATGCAGGGCAGGGGCCTGCCCACGCCGGCCAGGTTGGAGGGTGTCACGCCCTTGAGGTTCATGTACCGCTCGTTGAACACACCGCGTACGAACGGAGTGGTGTTCTGCTCCGTGGCCGGGGAGAACGGAACGGAACTGTCAGTCAGGGTGGCGTTCAGCACGACCATGTCCGCACAGGGAGTCCCCCGGTTCGGGGTGCCCAGCTGCAGCATCCGATTCACCACCGGCCTGTGATCCGGCGAGCTCGGCATCTCGGCCTGGATGTACTGCCGCGTGATCAGACCGCCCATCGAGTGGGCGATGACATCGACGTGCGACGCGCCCGTCCGCGTGCGCACGTTCTCCAGGTACTTCGCCAGCTCCTTGGCGTTCTCAGCAAGCGTATTGGTCTGCTTCGACGAGTCCGACAGGTCACCGGTGTCAAGGGTGCCGCCGTCGGGGCCGAACTCGCCGTCACCGACGGCGAATGACCCGATATAGGGATGCAGGCTGTCCAGGATCGCATGAGTGTGCCCCCATGCGATCTCTGCGTTCGACTTCCAGCCGTGCACCAGAACCACGGGCTTCGGCCTGGTCGTGATTTTCGCCGACTCGCCGAAACCCTGTTTGACACCGCCCATGTAGAGCCGCGCCTTCACATACCGGACCAGGTTCGCCTCGCCCCGCTCCCAGGCGACCCCGGCGGTGTCCCAATTCGCCCGCACGTTGACGGTCTGGTTTGGTTCGAGCTCAACCTCGATCGGTTCCACCTTGGGCAACGGCGTGTAGTCCACGGCCTCGCCCGGATTCGGCGCCTGGTACAGCTTGATCTGCGCGGAAACGGGCATGGAGCCCGGATTGGTCACCTGAACCGTGATGCGCGCCGGGTCGCCGTCGGTCACGGCCCCGGCCTCACCCCACTCCTCGGACGGGTATCTCTTGGTCTCGAGGGTGACCGAATCGATGACGGGCTTGGCGAGTCCCAGGTCGAGGAGGAAGGCGTGCCCCACGCCTGTGGTCGTGTCCGTTGCGACACCGGTGATCTGACCGAGGTCGTTGATGCCGAGGGCCCTTGTCAAGCGCAGGTTCGTGCCCGCCGGCACCAGGGTGTTCAGGTCGATTCCGGCACCGCCTGCGTACATGGCGGCTCTCGTCGGCCCGGAAGAGGTCCTCATCAATCCCACGGCGATGCCCGCATTGTTGATCGCGTACGCTTCGCCACCGAGGGGGGTGTCCTGCTCTACGGCCACACCGCTCGCGTTCCAGATGATGGGAACGACACCGCCGTTTATACTCTTCCCGTGGCCGGCGACCTGCCCCTTGTCGTTGATGTCAGCGGCCTTGGTCTCGCCGGCGTACTGCAGAATGTCCTTGGCCAGGTCGAGGGGCTGTCCGGGCTTGGTGCGGAACGCGCGTATCTCGAATACGGACCGGTCGGGGTCCACGTCGGCGTTACCGACCGCCGAACCTGAGTTGTTCAGCGCCGAGACCCCCATGTTCTGGTCCTTGAACGCACGGAGCCGCAGTACGGACCCGTCCGGATCGCGTACCCAGCCGCCGCCCCCGATCTGCCCTTTGTTGTTAATGGCCCTCCCGAAGCGCTGCTCTATGAGAGTCGCCTTGCCATCTTTGAGGACGAAGGTCTTCTCGTCATCCGGGCCCATGTCCGAAAACGTGCCGACCACCGTGCCGTCGTCGTTGACGCCCCAGGCATGGCTGTGAACGATCCCGCCGTCGCCGAGGCCTTCGAGGCTGTCGTGCAGCTGCCTGACGGATCCGCCGGAGAACAGAACGGCTCTCTGGTGATCGTTCAAGTGAGAGACAGTGGCCGTCCCGACGACCTGGCTCATGTTGTTGATGCTCCGGGCGTTGACTTTATAACCGAGGCTGCTGTAGACCCCGTCATCGCGGCCGTTGAGGGAGCCGAGATCGATGAGCTTGACCTCGCCCGCCGCGGATGCCGTCTCGTTGTTCGGAGGCGGTTCGGGGGCGGATGCGGCGATCGCGGATGTGGGCAGGACGAGAGAGCCGGCCACCGCGGTGACCAGCGATATCCCTGACCATCGTGCCGCGATCCGCCGAGAGGAGGCTCGACTGAACAACCAGTGCAAAGGAGTGACTCCATGACTATGGCCGTGCCCTCCCGGGCGCGGCTGGGGAATTGTCAGTCGCCGATCGTGACTGGTCTCGCTTGTAGGTCGCTTGGCCTCGATTTCAGCGAGCTTGTCGAAGATCCACAGGCGTGTGGAGGCCGGACGAGCTTCACCTGTTCCTCGTCCAGGATGAGTGGCAGGTTGCGCCGGTGGTGCGGATCCGCGGTGGGCTCACCGACCGGCTGGTGACGATGACGCCGGCCGACGTCGAAGGCGACTGCCCGGACCCGCACTGCCGCATCTGCGAGATCGTCTGACCGCTGAACTCACAGGATGTCCCGCTGGGCACGTTGATCACCCTGGACTCCCCGGAAGCGGCGACCCTGCTCCAGTCGGTCGATCGGCACCCTGTTCGGCGGCATCCGCTGCTGAGCAGCTGAACTGCCAGGGATCAAAGGAAGCCGCCGCCGCGCTGTTCATCAGCGAGACCACGGTGAAGACGCATCTGGCGCACATCTACACCAAGCTCGGCGTCTCCGACCGGGCGGCCGCCGTGGCGGTCGGCTACGACCGGGGGCTGCTGCCCTGACGGACGGCGCCGGCGATCGAGCCTCGCGCCCGGTTCATCTGGATGTCTCCTCTGTGAAAGCGCCGTTGCCGGCGGGCTTCGCTGACGATCACATGCCTGTGGCCGCCTGGGCCTGCCGGCCGGGTGCGCGGGACCTGCCCGTCATGGGTGGCCCTCTTGAGCGAGAGCGTTCAGTAGCGCTTCCATCGTGGCGGCCATGTCGACGGTGGGGTCGAGCAGCCACTGCAGCTGGAGCCCGTCGGCTGCGGCCTGGACAATACGCGCGAGCGTCTCAGGGGGCAGTGCCGGTGGGCGCCGAAGCTGTGCGAGGGTCGCCACTATCGTCTCGCGCAACACCTCGCCGCGTTCGAGGAAGTAGGCGTGTGCGGGATGCTCGGGGTCGGCGGCCTCCACCGCCAGGCGCGAGAACAGCTCCACCAAACCGGGGACCTCGGAGTTGTGGGCGATGACCTGCACGAACGCATCCCGGGCGTCTCGGGGATCACTTGGGGCGGCACGGGAGAGGTGATCCAGTTCGTCCCGCTTGCGCAGGATCGCCGTGAACAGCTCCTCCTTCGACCCGAAGTAGTGCAGAAGACCCGCCTGGCTGAGGCCCACGGCATCGGCGATCACCTGGACCGACGCACCCCGATAGCCCTGGCGCGCAACGATCTCCAGCGCGCGCCCCAGTATCTCCTCCCGCTTGGCGACGCCCTTGGCGTACGGTCCGCGCTGACTCATGGAAAGAGTCTAAACCGAAAGCCGAGTGACACTTGCTTTCCAAAACCTAGTTCCATACGGTTTTCGCATGACAGGGTCGTCCCCCCCTTCCTTCCGCCGATCCTCCCCCTCCTCTCGGCGGCTCCTACGATGGGCCCGTCCGCATCATCGGACCGCTGCGCCGCCTGCTGTGGTGGCTCCTTCCCGCCTACTTCGTGATCTTCGTGATCCGGGGTTCCGTGCCCCTGCCGCTGGCCACGATCGTGTCCGGCCCGCTGTCGGACCGGCTCGGCCGCCGACGGCTGTTCATCTTCCTTTCGGGCGCGACTCTCGCGGCGGCGCTCGTGATCCCGTGGGCCGTGCCGGCCCTTGCCGGCATCGTGCTGTGCCTGTGCGGCGCATCGGCGGTGTGGCCCATCCGTTCCGTCCGCTGACTCCATTCACTGACACGGCATTCACTGACACGGCGGACTTGACCATGAAGGCAACGAAGGAGATCCCTGATGGACATCTCGGCATCCGATCTGACGCTCACCGAGAAGGCGTCGCTGACCAGCGGTGCGGACTTCTGGAACACCAAGGCGATTGAACGCCTCGGCCAGCCGTCGATCATGTTGGCCGACGGGCCCCACGGCCTGCGCAAGCAGGCCGGCGAAACCGATCATCTCGGCATGTCCGGGTCGTTGCCCGCCACCTGCTTTCCCCCCAGCGTCGGGCTGGGCTCGACATGGGATCCCGACCTCGTCGAGCAGGTCGGCGCCGCGATCGGCGCCGAGGCGGCGGCCGAAAACGTCGCGGTCGTCCTCGGTCCGGGCATCAATATCAAGCGCTCGCCGCTGTGCGGCCGCAACTTCGAGTACTTCTCAGAGGACCCGCTCATCTCCGGCGTCCTGGGAGCCGCGTGGGTGCGCGGCCTGCAGTCGACGGGCACGGGTGCCTCGCTCAAGCATCTGGCGGCCAACAACCAGGAGTTCGACCGCATACGCGTCTCCAGTGACGTCGACATGCGGCCCCTGCGTGAGATCTACCTGCGCGGCTTCGAGCGCGTCGTGCGCGATGAGCAGCCGTGGACGGTCATGTGCTCCTACAACCGCATCAACGGCGTCTACGCCTCGGAGGACCCGTGGCTGCTCACCCGCGTTCTGCGCCAGGAGTGGGGGTTTGAAGGTCTGGTGGTGTCGGACTGGGGGGCTGTCAACGACCGCCTGGCGGGGCTCCCGGCCGGCCTCGATCTCGAGATGCCCTTCAGCGGCGGCCGTACCGACGCACAGTTGGTCGCGGCCGTCCAGGCCGGCACCCTCGCGGAGGAAGCGCTGGAGACCGCGGCCGGCCGGGTCTTGGAGTTGATAGGCAAGGCCCGGCAGCGGCCGCCGGCCGCCGTGCCCATCGACGTCGACGCGCACCACGCCCTGGCGCGGCAGGCCGCCGGACGGTCGATCGTCCTGCTGCGCAACGACGGCATCCTGCCCCTGGCCCGGCACGCGCGCATCGCCGTCATCGGTGCGTTCGCCGCACACCCCCGCTACCAGGGCGCGGGCTCCTCGCTCATCAACCCCACCCGGCTGGACAAGGCGTTGGAGGAGATCCGCGCGCTCGCCGATGGCGAGGTTGCGTACGCTCCTGGGTTCACGCTCGACGGCGAAGGTAGCGGTGACGACGCAGCGCTGCGCGAGCAGGCCGCAGGCGTCGCTCGTGAGGCCGAGGTCGTGGTGGTCTTCCTGGGCCTGCCGGCCACGCAGGAGTCGGAGGGCTTCGATCGCGAGCACCTCGACCTGCCCGCCGCACAGCTGGACCTGCTCGATGCCGTGCTGGAGGCCAACCCGGCAACGGTCGTGGTCTTGTCCAACGGAGGGGTGGTGGCGCTGCCGTTCCGCGACCGGGCGCCGGCGATCGTCGAGGCATCGCTGCTCGGGCAGGCAGGAGGCGGCGCAACGGCCGATGTGCTGTTCGGCGTCGTCAACCCCTCCGCCAAGCTCACCGAGACCATTCCGCTGCGGCTGGAGGACAACCCCTCCTACGGCAACTTCCCCGGGGAGTTCGGCCATGTCCGCTACGGCGAAGGCATCATGGTCGGCTATCGCTGGTACGACGGCCGCGGACTCGATGTCGCCTACCCGTTCGGGCACGGGCTGTCGTACACGACGTTCGCCTATGGAAACCCGTCGGCGGAACTCGACGCCGACGGAGACATCGTGGTGAGCGTGCCGGTCACCAACACCGGCGGCGTGCGCGGCCGCGAGGTCGTGCAGGTGTACGCCTCCCTGCCCGGTTCGCGGGTCGAACGCGCACCGCGGGAGCTGAAGGGGTTCGGCTCGGTGACGCTCGAGCCCGGCCAGTGCGCCGACGTCCAGATCCTCGTGCGCCGGCCCGACCTGGCGTACTGGGACATCCGCGTGGACCGGTGGGTCGTGGAGGGGGGCGAGTACGCCTTCGACGTGGCCGCCTCAAGCCGTGACATCCGGGCAACGGCCACGGTCGCGGTGCCGGGTGATGAGGTCGTGCTGCCCCTGACGATGGAGTCGTCGGTGGGCGATCTTCTGGCGCATCCGGTCGCCGGGCCGATCGTTCAAGGGGTGTTCGCGCAGGTGACCGGCACGATGGACGCCACCGCCGCCGCGATGATGCCCAACGGTGAGGCGCTGCGGAAGATGATGGCGTCCTTCCCCTTGAGTCGGCTCGCCGGCTTCCCGGGGCTGCCCGTCACCTTCGAACAGATCGAGCAGTTGGTGGCCTATGCGAACGCGAATGCGTGATCACCGGGAGTGGGATCCGGATCCAGTTTTCACGTGTCGTCAACAGCGAGTGATCTGCAGATTCGAGGCCCGTCTCAACAGCATCCGGCATGTTCTGGTAGCAGAAGCCACCAGTGGTCGACGACGGACGACTCATCGGTGTGTATCGGCGGCGCCCGCAGGACGTCGGAGCCTGCCACGCGTGGATGGATCGCTGTCAGCGCCGACCAGGCGGCACATGTCAAGATCAGAGGTTGGAGCGCCTGCTCAGCGGCCGGCCGGGGTGATGGCGGAGATCTGCGTGGCGAGCGCGGCCAGGTGCGCGAGCGAGGAGTCGGCGGCGGCGTCGGGGACGGCGACGATGACGTGGTCGATGCCCAGGGCGGCCAGGTCGCCGCAGCGCTGGACGCTCTCCTCGACACTCTGGCCGTCGGGGATGCGCATGTGGAGGGTCTTCTCGATCTCCTGGTAGGGCCGTCCCAGCCGTTCGCAGTGGGCGCGCAGCACATCGAGCTTGTGCCGCACGTCGGCGCCGTACAGGAAGTTGCAGGCGTCGGCGTACTCGGCGACGAGGCGGAGTGTCTTGTTCTCCCCGCTGCCGCCGATCAGGATCGGCGGCCGTGCCTGCGGCGCGTTGAGCGTACGTGCCAGCCTGTAGTGCCGGCCCTCGTACGGCTTGTCCTCGTCGCTCCACATCTGCTTGGCAATCTGGAGCGTCTCCTCCAGCCGCTCGAACCGCTCGGCCAGGGAGGGGAGGCGGAGGCCGAGGCCGCGGGCCTCCGGCTCGTACCAGCCGGCGCCGATGCCGAGGACGGCGCGGCCGCCGGAGAGCGCGTCCAGGGTGCTGACCTGCTTCACCAGCAGCCCGGGCTCGCGGTGGACGGCACAGGTGACGAGGGCTCCCAGCGTGACCCGGCTGGTGAGGGCAGCCGCGTAGGACAGCGCGCCGTACGCCTCCAGCATCGGATCCTCCGCGGCGCCGAAGTTGGGGATCTGGAAGAAGTGGTCCATCACCCACAGGCTGTGCAGCCCGGCTCCGTCGGCGCCGCGGGCGACGTCCGCGAACCGCCCGGCGATGGCGGAGTCACCGCCGGGCCAGGTGAAGCGCGGGCAGGTCAGACCGAGTTTCATCGAGCACTCCTTGATCGGGTGGGCGTACCGGCCGCGGGATGACGCGTCACTGCGGCTGCGGGCATGAAAAAACCCTCTCGCCCGGGTTGCTGCACCCGGGGCCGAGAGGGCTCCGTAGGAGTAATCATCTCATAGGCCGCGCGACGCCCGGCTCCTCACCGCGCCATGGCGGATCCCCGGACGCCAGGGCCGGGCACGGCCGCCCCGACCACCCGGCATCGTGATCTCCGCCGCCGGGGCGCGGTCGGCGTCGAAGACGCGCGCGAGCAGGAACCCCAGCGACGGGTCGGTGGTGAGCTGTCCGGCGTAGATCAGTGTGAAGATCAGGTAGTGCAGCTGTGTCTCGGTGATCTCTTCGGGGACCCGGCCGCGCAGCTCGGCGGCCATACGCCCAGCACGTCGCAGACCACGGTGAGAGGGAACCGCGTGGTGAAGTCGGCCATCAGATCCACCGTCCCGCCGGCGCCGGCCGTGTCCGGACGTACGGCACGCCCTGTCACGGCCTGCGGCGTGCTCGCGGTCACTCGTGAGAGGCGTTCGCGCGCCTGGGGAGCAGGAGCATGAGCGCGGCCGCGGCGACGTAGCAGGCGACCTGCCAGGGCAGGATCGCGGTGAGGGCGTCGCCGTAGGCGGCGAGGGCGCCGTCCCCATCGGTGAAGGAGCTCTCCAACCGGGTGAAGAACACGACGCCGAGGACGGCGACGCCGAACGCGTTGCCGACCTGGCCGACGGTGGTGAGGACACCGCCCGCGGCACCGGCGTCTTTGGCGGGCACGCCGGCGAGAACGACGTTGACCAGGGACGGGGCGGTGAGTCCCAGCCCCAGGCCGCCCATGAACAGCGGCGCGGCGAGTGCCCAGTAGGAGGGGTCGGCGCCGCCGCGGACGATGAGGAGCAGGGCGGCCTGGGACATGGCCAGGACCAGCGCGCCCGACACGAGCAGCGCGCGGTGGGCGAACTGGACGCCGATCCCGGAGGTGATGATCGAGCCGACGGCATAGGGCAGGATCACCAGACCGGTTTCGAACGCGGTGCGTCCGGTGCCGAGCTGAAGGTAGAGCGACAGCAGAAGGAAGAAGGAGCCGAGTGCTCCGAAGAACAGCAGGGCGGCGGACAGGCCGCCGGCGAAGGCCCGTACCCGGAGAAGGGCGGGGTCGAGGATCGGCTGCCCGCCGCGTGCGACCAGTCGCCGTTGCCTGATGAGGAACAGGGCCGTCACCGGAAGCGAAAGCGCCAGGATGAGGAAGCCCCACCAGGGCCACCCCCAGTCGCGTCCTTGCATCAGGGGCAGGAGCAGGAGCACCACCGCGGCGGCGGCCAGGACCGCGCCCGCCAGGTCCAGCCGGGCATCGCCCGGCACGCGGGACTCGGGCATGAATCGGGCTCCCACGATCAGAGCGATGATCGCGATCGGAACGTTGACCCAGAAGATCGCCCGCCAGCCCAGGCCGAAGAGGTCGGCTTCGACCAGGACTCCGCCGAGCAGCGGTCCGGCCACCGAGGCCAGGCCGAGCACGGCGCCGTAGGCGCCGAGCGCCTTCGCCCGTGCGCCGGGTTCGAACGAGGCGCGGATGATGCCGAACACCTGCGGGATCATCAGTCCGGCGGCCAAACCTTGCGCGACCCGCATGCCGATCAGCACACCGGAGTTCGGCGCCAGCCCGCAACCGGCCGAGGCCAGCGTGAACGCGGCCAGTCCGAGGAGGAACACGCGGCGGCGCCCGAACTGGTCGCCGATGCGGCCACCGGTGATCAGGCCTGCTCCGGCGGAGAGTGTGTACCCGGCCATCATCCACTGCAGTGCCGCCTCACCGGCGCCCAGGTCGTCGGCGATCGCCGGGGCCGCCACGCTGACGATCGTGGCGTCGAGGAGCTCCATGAAGTCCGCGACGAGGATCGCTGCCAGGACGACGACCGCCGTGCGCCCGGACAGGAGGGCGGGAGTCGTCGCGCCACCGTGGAGGCGGGGGGATGTGGTCATGCTGCGCCGTACTCCTCGGTCAGGGGGCTGGGCGGGGGCAGAAGTAGGCATCTATTTCCCTCTATGGTGAAGTAACTTTATGATGGAGCAACTTCACGAGGAAGGTAGATTGACCGACGGTAGGTTGTCAACATGTGTCGCCGGCGTGGATCACCGGCGTTCAGAGGGAAGGCGGAGGCCCAGATGGAGGAATCGCTGCTCGGCGGCGTCGCGGCGCAGCGCGAACGGCTGGCCGAAGGGCTCAGGGCCTACGGCGCGAGCTTCACCGAACTGGGCCGCCGCTTCGCGGTCCGGCTGGGGGTGCACTCCACCGACGCTTTCGCCCTGCTGGAGATCGCCTCTGCCGAGGCGACCGGCGCCCCGCTCTCCCCAGCCCTGCTCAGCAGGCGCATCTCACTGTCCTCGGGGGCCATGACCGCGCTGCTGAACCGCCTCGAACAGGCCGGGTACGTCACCCGCACCCGTGAGCACACCGACCGGCGGATCGTCACCCTGCGCAGCAGCGCGCAGGTCAGGGAATTCGCCGATGATTTCTTCGCGCCCGTCAACGAACGCCAGGACACCGTCCTGTCCCAGTACCCGCCCGAGTTGCTTCACCAGCTCGAGACCGTCCTGGCCCAGCTGTGTTCCACCCTGGACGCCCAGCTCACACAGGAAGACAGGGACCTCTGACGGGCGGCTGTCCGTCATCCGGCAGCAGAGCGTCGTCCCGCCCCGTGCGGGATGACGATCCGCCCGCCGCACCGCACATGCGCCACTCCCGGGACCGCGGAACAGACCGCGCCTCTCTGCGCCAGGCCGCGGCGTCTTCCGCCGTGAGGGCCTGCAGACCTCCCGCCGCCACGGCGGGCTGTGGGCCGTGGACGGTGTGGACGGCGGCCAGGGCGAGGCGGTGCGGGCGCCACAGGCTCAGGCCACGCTGCTGGAACCGCCCGTCGGCGAGGACGCGCGACTGCTGCCGCCGCCGCTGACGTTGTCGGATGTGTTCCGCACCGCCGGACCTGGGCATGACCGGCGTGCCCGGCTGTGGCGCTCCTGTGCGGCAAGGGGTCGCGGTGACCGCCTTGCCGCACAGGAGCTTTGATGTCCGCCCGTTTCCGTCCGCGCGGTCCTCGGCCGGGTGTCGTGTGTGACGGTCAAGGAGCTGGGCGGTCGCGGGTCAGCGGTCGATCGGTTCGCGGTGCGGGCCCAGGATTCAGCCCGTCTGCACCACGTTCTTGCTGGTGGTCGGGCAGGGCGGCGTCTGGAACACCACGCCGTCCAGGAAGTTGCCGGCCGTCGGGGTGCCCCCCGCGGCGGACACCGACTCGAAGGCGAATCGCGTGGTGGTCTGTCCCGGCGGGACGACGTACACCCCGGTGTAGTGGCGCCAGGCGGTGTTGTCGTCGGAGATGTCCGGCGAGGAGGCCCCGGTGGGAATTTGAGCCACGGCCGCGCCCGGGGCGCCGACGAGCACCCGCATCACATCGGTGCCCAGACGGCCCCGGTGATACAGCGACCAGGTCATCGGGGTCCCCGGAACGGTGGGCACGTCCTGGTAGAGCGTGGAGACCTGGTTGGCGTTGAGCTCGGCGAACTGCTGGCCGTCGGCTGCCGGGATCCCGGACGCACCGCCCCGCCAGAACTCCAGCTTGTTGTCGGTGGCGGTGGTGTGCCAGCCGACGCCCGGGTTGACGGAGGCGTCGGGGATGGACCAGTCGATCGTGGCCACGGGCGGTGCCTCGAAGCTGCCGTTGACCAGGTTGACCGGTTTCCAGGGGCAGGGGACGGTGACGGTGACCGTGGCGGTGCTGCTCCCGCAGGCGGTGGTGATGGTGTAGGTGAAGGTGTCGGTGCCGATGAAGCCCGCGGCGGGGGTGTAGACCACGGTGCCGCCGGAGATCGTCGCGGTGCCGTTGCCGGGCTGGGTGAGGCCGCTGATCGCCGGTGCGGTCGCGGTGTCGTTGGCCAGGACGGGCACGCTGACCGCGGCGCCCATCGCGGTGGTGGCGCTGTCGGCGACGGCGTTGGTGGGTGCGATGGACTGCCCGGCCACGATCTGGATCGGCGGGGCGGGGGTGTTGTTCCCGAGCTGGCCCGGGGCGGCGATGACGCTGCTGATCCCGGTGGGCCGGATGGTCATGCCGGCCCCGATGGTGCCTTGCCTGACCTGGAAGGTGATGGCCTTGGCGACCGGGTCGGTCTTGGAGCCCTGCGAGGTGATCGACAGGGTGGTGCCGCTGATGGTGCCGGCCCCCGACTGGCCGATGATGTCGGCGGCGGCCAGCAGCGACGACAGGTCCCACGTGGTGGTGTAGCTCCTGACCAGCAGCGGCCACTGGTTCGTGCGGTGCGTCAGGGTGACGGTGAAGACGCTGCCCGGTGCGATCTGCCCGCCCCACAGGGACGGGGAGGTGTTGACCGCGACCGACCCGCTGCCCAGCCGCATGCCGAGGACGTTCTTCCAGTAGTAGTCCACGGGGTAGGTCGTCTGCCCCGGCCGGACACAGGGCGCGGCGGCACGTGTGACGGCCTGCCGCACGCCGTCGGCGGCATGCGCGCCGGTGCCGGCCGCCGCCGGCGTGCCGGGTGTGGCCAGCGTCAGCAGGGTGCAGGCCAGCGCGGTGAGCGCGGATCTGGATCGTTGTGACATCAACCTGAACTTCCGTTCCGTCGTGAGGCTGCCCTCGTAGATCAACTTCACAACGGACATTACTCTGCGTGATCGAGCAATCACATCAGGTGCGCACGCGATCTCCGTGTCGCACGACGGGCATGCCCGCGACCGCCGGAAGTGCCGGAAACCCGCCACCCGCCGCCGCCTCCCCCGGGGGCGGGTGGTAGACCTGCAACGGAACCGTTTCGTACGGTAGGCGCTTTCCCGCAGGTGGGGACGGGTGCCATTCAAGGGCCGCGGGGGTCGTCAGCGGACGTTCCGGCTCCGGCGCAGCCCGGCCGTGATCTCGCTGTGGAGGGATGGAGCGCCTGGTGGGGTGGTGTTCAGGGATGGTGATCTTTGTGTCCGGAAGTCCTCAATAACGAACAAGATCAAATTTGGGTCGCGAGAGTCGCAATCGAGCTCGTTGGAGCGTCCGGAACTCAGTCCGGAATCAATGTTCCGAAAGTGCCGTCGCATACCCGGGTTTCAGTGCACGATCTGGGGCTCGTGAACCAACCTGTGCATCCCCTCGCCGGTCAGCGTGTCGGGTACGCCCGGATCTCCAGCGCCTCTCAGAACCTGGACGGGCAGAGCGACACGTTGAACGCGGCGGGCTGTGAGAAGATCTCGCCGACACCGCGTAGGGAAAGCTGACCGAACGGCCGGAACTGACACGGTGCCTGGAGTACCTGCGAGCCGGGGACACGCTGGTGGTGTGGCGGCTGGACCGGCTGGGCCGTTCGCTGCGACATCTGGTGGAGACCGTCAACGCGCTGGCCGAGCGTGGGGTGGCGGCGGCAGACCCGCCAAGCTGTCAGCGGAGCAGATCCGGCTGGCCCGGGCGCGTTATGAGGCGCGGGATGTCACCGTGGCCGAGATCGCCAAGGCGCTGGGGGTCAGTCGCGGCACCATCTACCGGGCACTGCAGCAGACGCCCTGACCCCGTTCCGACTGTCCGCGCTGCCGCATAGCAGGCGCCCGAACCGGCTGACCTGGACCTGCGCCTTTCTGGTGGTGGATGTGGCCGTGCGGGGGGGATCCAATCCCCGAGGCCATCGGGAAGTGGCCGACGATGATCGCGCCCATGTCCTCCATGCGACACAGTCTGGCCTCATCGTGGGTTGTGGCCAAATGCGGCGGATCATAGCGTCGTCGGGTGCCGATGATTGTGTTGTGTCTTGTCCAGTTCATGCTCGTGCTCGATGACACCGTCGTGAACGTTGCTCTGCCCAGCATCCGCGATGAGCTGGGGTTCAGCGCGTCCGGGTTGCCCTGGGTCGTCAACGCCTACTTCCTGGCCTTCGGCGGGCTGCTGCTGTTGTGCGGCCGGATGGCGGATCTGCTGGGCCGCCGCCGCGTCTTCCTCATCGGGGTGGCTCTGTTCGGGGTGGCCAGCCTGGCTTGCGGGCTCGCACAGGAGCCGTGGCAGCTTGTTATCGGGCGGTTCGTGCAGGGTGCGGGTTCCGCGATGGCCAGCCCGGCGGCGATGTCGATGATCACGTTGCTGTATCCGGGGCCGGAGGAGCGGGCCAAGGCCCTGGGCATCTGGGGCGGCATCGCGGCCCTGGGCGGGACCACGGGCCTGGTGCTGTCCGGGGCGCTGACCAGCCTGGTGTCCTGGCGGGGGATCTTCCTGATCAACCTGCCCATCGTCGCCGTGGCCCTGGCGCTGCTCCCCCGTCTGGTCCCCGAGTCCCGCGCCCCCGGCCGGCGCCGTCTCGACGTTCCCGGCGCGGTCCTGGTCACCAGTGCGGCGGTGTCGCTGGTGTACGGGTTGCTGCGGGCCGGCGAGACCGGCTGGAGCGATCCGATCGCCCTCGGCGCCGTCGTGCTCTCCGCCGCCTTGGCGGTGGCGTTCCTGGTGGCCCAGTCGCGGGCGGCGGCGCCGCTGGTGCCCCGGTCGTTCCTGGCCTCGCGGACACGGGCGGTAGCCAACGGCGCGACCCTGCTGTTCTCGATGGCGATGTACGCGATGTCGTTCCTGCTGATGATCCAGATACAGACCGCTCTGGGCTACAGCCCGCTCCTGGCCGGCATCGCCTACCTGCCCTACGGCGCCGGCATCCTGGCGGGCATGTGGCTGTCCTCCCGCATCTCGCTCAGGATCGGGACGCGCTGGGCGCTCCTGCTGGCGTTCCTGGTCAACATCGCCGGCCTGCTGCTGCTGTCCGGCGTGGCGGCGGGCGACTCCTACGCCGCCCACGTCCTGCCCGGCATGCTCATACTGAGCGTGGGCAACGGGCTGAGCCTGCCCGTCATGGCCGTAGCCGCGGTCGACGGCACCACCGAGGAGGACGCCGGTCTCGGCTCGGCCCTGTTCACCTCCGTCCAGCAGATCGGCGGCGCCGTCGGGGTAGCCGCGCTGGCCATCATGGGCTACTCAGGCGGGCTCACAGCGGGCGCGCTCTGCGTGGCGCTCGGCGCTGTGCTCATCGTCGTGCTGCTGCCGTCGCGTGCCAGCGGCCCGCGACGGCCCGCTGGACATGGAGCCGACGACCGAAGCACGCCGGCAGCCGCTCCCCGGCCAGGATCCGGGCCACCGGTCCCTATGCCAGGACGCGGCCGTCGCGGACCGGCATGATCGGAAGCCGGGTTTGAGCACCACTTCGAACCGTGGTGTCACCACGGTGATCAGGACGCTGTGGCGGCCCTCCCGCCATGCGCCAACCGTGCTGGCCATGATCCGCGATAGGGCCAAACCATATCGGCTTGAGGACATACTCTGGAGTTCATGATCGAAGCCGCCGAATCCATGATCGAGGCCGTCGATTCCACCGTCCCGGCCGCGGTAGGCGTGATCGTCGTCGGGCACTTCCCGCTGTCATCGGGACAGTGGATCTCCCCACACAGCCACACGCACCACCAGCTGGCCTGGACGCGGAGCGGCGTCCTCAGCATCGCCGTGGACGACGCGTACTGGGTCCTGCCGCCCACCCGGGCCCTGTGGTTGCCGGCGGGAGTCGTCCACCGGACCGGCGCTACCCGCGACGCGCTGCTGTGCAGCCTCTACCTCAATCCAGTGCGGTGCACTCTGGATTGGACGGAGCCCACTGCGGTCGGCGTCGACGGGCTGCTGGCCCACCTGATCGCCTATCTCGCCCGTGAAGACCTCGCCGATGACGCGCGATTGCGGGCCGAGGCGGTCGTGCTGGACCTGTTGCACCCTTTGCCGGCCCTGCCGATCGACGTTCCGCTCCCCGTGGACGAACGCGTACGCGCCGTGGCCGACACCCTGCTCGCCGACCCCTCCGACTCCCGGAGCCTTGAAGCCCATGCACGCTCCATCGGAGTGAGCCGACGCACCCTGACGCGGCTGTTCGTCCGTGACACGGGGTTGAGCTTCGACCGCTGGCGCACTCACATGCGACTGCGGGCCGCCCTGCCTCTCCTCGCCGAAGGCCGGCCGGTGTCGCAGGTAGCGCACACGGTGGGGTACGCGACCCCGAGCGCTTTCCTCGCGGCGTTCCGCCGGACCGTCGGCACCTCACCCGGGCGCTACCTCAACGGAGAGGCCGTTGTCGGCGTTTGATCCAGAACCAAGATGATCCCACGCCCTTCTCTCGCGTGAAGATCCGTACCAGCGCCCTGGCGTTCTGCCGCGACGACATCGCGCGGATTCGCCGCGAACGTCATTCCGCGTTTCGCGGCCGAAGAATTTCCGGTTGGGTCTGGCCTCGGGGACAGGACGGGGACAACGAACCGCATGCCGTCGATCGCGGCGACCATGCCGCCGCCCAGCGCCCGGGCGAAGCCGAGACCGCCCTGCTGGGCGTGAGGGCCTGGCTGGTCAGGCAGGCGGCGACGGTGACCTTCAGGTCCGCCGTCCGGCTCGCTCCGCCCGACAGGGCGGTCATCGACTCCAGGAACTGCGGCACCTACCCCATCACCTCAAGGATCTGATCTCCGATGTCGATCCGTGGCAGCATGGCCGCCACCCGCCTGCGCAGATCGATCAGCGACGGCGGCTCGGCGATCGCTTTGTCGCTGGCGACGTGGATCTTCCCCGCCACATCCACTCGCACGTCGGCGTTGGCCGCCAGGCGTCCACCGACGTACCTGAGCGCCTCATCCAGGGCGGCGACACCGACGCGCGGTAGCGGACCGTAGGCAGCCGCTTCTTGATCGCCGAGAAACCTCACCGGCGTGGTCCGCACCGTAGGATCCCACTACCTCAATACGACCGCTAAGCAATCATACTGTTACACAGCGTTCATAGACTCGTTTTGGTCTCCGGGGCCGGCAGGTGTTGGCGAGAACCGCGCCATACTCTCCAAACCAACGGCCCCCTTGCAGGCATTCTTGATCTTGTTCGTTGTTGAGGACTTCCGGCCGCGCACGGGCCGTTACGTCAGGACCTGCGGCGCCGGCCGGTCGAGGCCCGCCTGGCGGGGCTCGACGACGAGAGCATCGAGGCCCTGTTCATGACGGCCTTTCGGACCACCGCGCGGGCGGACGTAGCGTGACCGCGATCCTGCGGGCCCGGAGGACCGCGTCGTGGAGGGTGATCTCGCGGCCGTGAGGGCCGGTGACCGTGTGAGTCCTGGCCTCGGCGACGGCGATGTCCCACCGGTCGGGGTCGAGGCCGGCCGCGAGCTCCTCGGCCGTGACGTGCACCTTCGGCGCCGAGGCGTGCGCGGTGGCGGTCTGCGGATGTGACGGGTGGTGGTCGACGATGAGCAGCGTGCCGCCCGGCGCGACCGATGCCGCCAGCCGGCGGAGCAGCGCCTCGCGCGATGCCGCCGGGTGTACGTAGTGGGCGCAGACCAGATCGAAGTGCTCCTCGGCGGGTGTCCAACCGGTCAGATCGACCTGTGCCCAGTCGATCCGGCCGGCGACGTCGGCGCCGAGGGCCTCGGCGTGCTCGCGCGCGCGTCGCAGCGCGGTGGTGGCGATGTCCACCGCCGTCACCCGCCAGCCGCGCGAGGCGAGCCAGATGGCATCGGCCCCCTCGCCGCAGCCCGCGTCCAGTGCCGTGCCGGGCGCGAGATCCCCGGCCTCCGCCACCAGCTGCGGATTGGGCCGCCCGCTGTGGACCGCGGCGTGGCCGCGGTAACGCTCTTCCCAGTACGCCTCGCCGAATTCCTCGGACACAACGGTTCCTTTCCGTGGTTCACAGGGGTTCACAGGCCGTGGCGACGGTCGCCCATCACCAGTTCACAGACACGTGCTTCGGACTCGGCGGAGAACGGGTCCCGCCAGGCGGCGACCGCCTGCCGGGTGTCCTCGGCGACCAGGTCGGCGTTGATCTGGGCCGCCGCGGCAGCGCCCGCCGCCGCGGCACTGCCGACCTGGGCGACCAGATCGGTGACGTTGCCCGCGATCCACACCCCGGGCACGTCGGTACGGCCGGCCGCGTCGGAGGGGATGTGCTCGCCGGCGCCTCCCGGATGTTCGGCCGGCCGCAGTCCGAGCTCCGCCAGGAAGTCGGCGCGCGCCACCATCCGCGGCGCGACCACCAGCGCCTGACGGCTGACCAGCGCGCCGTTGCTCAGCCGTACTCCCACCAGGCGGTCCTCGACGATCTCCAGGGACGCCACCTCGCCCTCCACCACGTTGACTCCGCGGGCGGCCAACCGCTCGGCCTCCTCGCCGGTCGGCGGGGCCATGGTGTGGGACAACAGCGTGACATCGGCGCTCCACTGCCGGAACAGCAACGCCTGGTGCACCGCCAGCGGCCCACTGGCCAGCACGCCGACGGCCTGGTCACGGACCTCCCAGCCGTGGCAGTACGGGCAGTGCAGCACGTCCCGACCCCACCGGGCCCGCAGTCCCGGTATGTCCGGCAGCTCGTCGACCACCCCGGCGGCCACCAGCAGCCGGCGCGCACGGACCGTCCGGCCGTCGGCCAGCGTCACCGCGAACCCGGTGTCCTCTCCGTTGTCCTCGCGAGCCACGGTGCGGACCTCGCCGGGCACCACGTGACCGCCGTAGCCGCGGACCTCGGCCCGGCCGCGCTCCAGCAACTCGGCCGGCCGCATCCCCTCCCGGGCCAGCAGCCCGTGCACGCCTGCAGCCGGGGCGTTGCGCGGAGCGCCCGCGTCGATCACCACCACCGACCGCCGCGCCCGAGCCAGCATCAGCGCCCCGCTCAACCCCGCGGCGCCACCGCCGACCACCACCACGTCATAGCCGTTCCTCAGCTGATCGGTCACCATGACCACCTCCACGACGAGGATGCGGGCTCATCGGCCATTGCCGCAAACTCTGTTGCCGATCTGGCAAACTGGTGGCATGGACAACGACCTCGACCAAGCGCTCGGGGCGGTCGGGCCCCGACTGCGCGCGCTGCGCCGGCAGCGCGAAACCACGCTGGCCGACCTGTCGGCGACGACCGGCATCTCGGTGAGCACCCTGTCGCGGCTGGAGTCCGGCACCCGCCGGCCGACCCTCGAACTCCTGCTCCCCCTGGCCAGGGCCCACGGCGTCACGCTCGACGAACTCGTCGACGCCCCACCCACCGGCGACCCGCGCATCCACCTGCGCCCGGTCACCCACCACGGCATGACCATGCTGCCCCTGACCCGCCGAGCCGGCGGCATCCAGGCCTACAAGCTCGTGATCCCGGCCGGCAGCCGCCGGAAGGAACCCGATCCGCAGACCCACGAGGGCTACGAATGGATGTACGTACTCAACGGACGGCTACGGCTCGTCCTCGGTGAACACGATCTGGTGCTCGCACCCGGCGAAGCGGCCGAGTTCGATACCCGCGTACCGCACTGGTTCGGCGCCGCCGACGCCGAACCGGTCGAGTTCCTCAGCCTGTTCGGCAAGCAGGGTGAACGCGCGCACCTGCGCGCCCGTCCCACGGCGAAACACCCGCCCGGACAGCCCGGATAGATGATCGGGGAACCCCTTGACGACCGATTCGATCACCTGGCGTAGCGGTCCGGCCGACTGCGCACCGGCCCTCACGGGCCGCCCGCAACAGCCTGCGAGCGGGCTGAAAGGGGCTCTGACATGGGTGTTTTCCATGGGAGTGGAACAGGATGACGGGCCAGGGCGAAGGCCGGTGAAATAACACCACCAGGCCGGAGCCAGAAAGGACCGGTACCGGAGAATCGGAAGGATCCGTTCGTATGATCAGCATGACATCAGCCAGGCGGTTCGTCACGGTGGCCGCCTCCGCCGTCCTCGCGGGATCCGCGCTGGCGAGTCCTGCCTCCGCCGACCCCGTCGGACCGCCGCTCGACGACCCCAGCGGCGTCACCACGGCCGCCACCTGTGGTGACTGGCCATGGCCCACCAACGCCACCGGTGTCTGGACCGAGGCCCAGACCTCCTTGGGCGTCGGTACGAAGAAGGTGGAACTCCGCTTCGGCGACATCAACGGCAGGCAGGCCGGGTGGGCACGCCTGGCCGGCGGCTACGAGACCGGAGACCTGTTCTGGTTCGACGTGTCCCACGACCGGGGCAAGGGCTGGTATCAGTGCGGCCCCTTCACATTCGTGAACGGCGGGCATAATTACACCCGCGCGCACTACAGCAGCGCCGACCCGAACCTTGTCTTCCGCGCGTGCGGCAGGGCGAAGAACTCCTCCTCCACACATTGCACGGGATGGCGCTGAGAAAGGCCGTAGGCCGACCGACTGCTCGTGAGCCGCGGGCCGGGGCCCGAAGCTCCGGCCCGCGGGTCAGCCGGCCGGGCACTGCGCCCGGTAGTGGCGGAGAAGACCGGCACCCAGGTCGTTCAGTTGGTGGAGCACCAGATTGGCGTGGCGGGTGCTGGTGATCAGGCCGGCGTGATTCAGCACCTGAGCGTGTTTGCTGGCGTTGGACACCGACACTCCGATGCGGCGGGCCAGCTCGCTGGTGCTGCACCCTTGATCGACGGCGATGGTACGCAGGACGGCGGCGCGGGTGGCG
>NZ_NGFP01000519.1 GCF_002149035.1 Streptosporangium minutum | reverse complement strand
CGGATCTCCCAGCAGGACGATGCGCTCGCGGGTGAGCTCCACCTCCGGGTCGGGGACCGGCACGGCCGACAGCAGGGCGCGGGTGTAGGGGTGGGCCGGGGCGGTGTAGACGGACTCACGCGAGCCGATCTCCACGACGCGGCCGAGATACATCACCGCGACCCGGGCGCACATGTGCCGCACCACCGACAGGTCGTGGGCGATGAACAGGTACGCCAGCCCCAGCTCGCGCTGGAGGTCGACGAGCAGGTTGACGATCTGGGCCTGGATCGACACGTCCAGCGCCGACACCGGCTCGTCGCAGACGATCAGCCTGGGCCGGGACGCCAGCGCCCGGGCGATGCCGATGCGCTGGGCCTGCCCGCCGGAGAACTCGTGCGGGTAGCGGTCGGCGTGCTCGGCGCCCAGCCCGACCCTCTCCAGGAGCTCGATCACGCCGCGCCGGTCCAGCAGCCTCAGCGGGCCGGAGACGATCCGCTCGACGGTCTGGCGGGGGTTGAGCGACGCGGACGGATCCTGGAAGATCATCTGGATGTCGCGGCGGAGCGGGCGCAGGGCGCGCGGGCCGAGGTGGGTGATGTCGCGGCCGTCGAAGGTGACGGTGCCGCCGGTGGGTTCCAGCAGACGGACGATCATCCGTCCGGTGGTGGTCTTGCCGCAGCCGGACTCCCCGACCAGGCCGAGGGTCTCGCCCGGCCGCACGTCGAAGGTGACGCCGTCCACGGCCTTCACCCCGTTCCGCCCGCCGAAGGTCATCCGCAGATCCCGTACGGCCAGCAGCGGCGTGGTCCGGCTCGCGGTGTCCGGCCCGGTGAGGAGTTGTTCGGTCATCGCCGGCCTCCGGGGATGTCGATGAGATGGCAGGCCGTCCGGTGAGTCGCGCCGCCGGGACCGGCGGGGCGCGGCTCGGGGGCCTCGGTGACGCAGGCGTCGTCGGGGGCGGCGGCGTAG
>NZ_NGFP01000518.1 GCF_002149035.1 Streptosporangium minutum | reverse complement strand
GGGTCGGTCACGGATTCGGGGGACGGCGGGGGCACCTGTGGCATCAGCTCCGGCTGGGATGCCGGGTTCTGCGCGACAGGCGCAGGCCCGGAGGGGGGAAGACCCGGTTCGGACGAGGACGCCGGACCGGCAGGATACGGGCCTGCTCCGGGAGGCGTCGGGCCGGAAGCGAAGGCGTCGGGTCCGGAGGGCGCTGTCGGGCCCGGTCCGGGCGCCGGCGTCGGGCCTGAGGCATGGCCCGGCCCGGGGAGCGGTTCCGGGCCCGGGGCGTGGCCTGCTCCCGGCGGTGGGGTCGTCCCGGGGACAGGCCCTGGGACGGGGGCCTGCGCGTCCGGCCCAGATGCGGAGACGTGCGCGTCCGGCCCCGGTGCGGGGGCGGGCCCCGCGGGCTCCTGACGACTCGGTACGGCGGGCCCGGACGTGCGGACGTTGACGGTGTTCTCGTCCGGGTTGTCGGGGAAGACCGCAGAGGGCGGCCAGACGGCGACGTCACCGGGCTCACCCGGGCGGGGGGCCGTCCCCTCCTGGTCGGACCAGACCGGCTCCCCGGTGGCCGCGGGCCACTGCGGGGCGCCATGGGCGTCCGGTGCGGACGAGGGCCACACCTGCATGCCCGCGGCGGCGGCGGTGAAGGCCGGAGGCGGCTGCCACGGAGGTGCCCCGGGCACGATCGGCGCGGTGGACAGCGGCGGGTTGTCGGGCGGCACCGGTGCCGAGGACGTGGAGCCGGACGGCGCCGGAGACTCCCCGGCGGGCGCCGTACCGGGCCACGTCGGTGCCCCTGGCGGTCCCGCGGGAGTGGCGGCTCCCGACCACGGCGGAGCGGACGGTCCGTCGGGACCCGGTGTCCCGGCCCATGGTGCGGGGTGTGGCCCGTCGGGCATGGGGGGGCCTGCCCAGGATGGGCCGGTGGATCCATCCAGGCCGGGCGCCCCTGCCCATGGTGGGGCGGACGGTCTGTCGGCGCCGGGTGCCCCTGCCCATGGTGGGGCGGACGGTCTGTCGGGGCCGGGGGCGCCCGCCCAG
>NZ_NGFP01000517.1 GCF_002149035.1 Streptosporangium minutum | reverse complement strand
GCCTCCAGCCGCAGCGCCGTGACGGGGGTGCGCAGCCGGTGGGAGAGATCGGCGACCGCCTCGCGCTCGCGGGCCAGCAGCTCGCGGATGCGGGCGGCCAGATGGTTGAGGGCCGCGCCGACGTCACGGATCTCGGGCGGCCCCGCCGGCTCCACCCGCGCGTCCAGATCGCCGCCGGCCAGCCGCCGGGAGACCCCCGCGACCTGTCCGACCGGCCGGATCAGCGAGCGGGCGAGCCGGTCGGCGACGACGATGCCGACCGTGAGCAGCGCCAGCCCGATCAGGCCCAGCACGAGCCACGCCCGCCCGACCCCCTGCCGGAGCCGCTCGGCGCTCACGAAGGCGCGGACGACCATGGTGCCGCGCTCCCCTCCCTGGACGGCCACCAGGATCTCCCTGCCCGCCGGGGTCTCGACGGTGACGCTGCGCCCACGCGCGGCCAGCTCGACACCGGGACCACGGGGCGCCGGCACGCCGAGGAACTCGTGGCCCGCCAGGAAGACCGTGATCGGCGTGCCGCCGGAGCTGTTGGCCTGCCGTACGGTGGCGTCGAGGGTGTCCTGGTCGCCCAGCGCCGCCGCGGTGGCCACCGACTGCGCCCAGGTGGTGGCGGCGGCCGTGGCCCGCTCGGCGGCCAGCGTGCTGACCAGCACGGCGAGCGGTACGAGGAAGGCGACCAGGACCAGGGAGGTGGTCGCCACCGCGAGCAGGGCCAGGCGCCGTCTCATCGTCTGGCCTCAGGGCCCCGGGTCGACGATCTTCACGCCGACGCCGTRGACGGTCTGCAGGTAGCGGGGGGCCTGGGCGCTCTCGCCGAGTTTGCGGCGCAGCCACGACAGGTGCACGTCGACGGTCTTGTCGGCGCCGCCGTAGGCCATCCGCCACACCTCGGTGAGCAGTTCCCGTTTGGAGACGACCTGGCCGGGGCGGAGCGCGAGGTAGTGCAGCAGGTCGAACTCCTTGGGCGTCAGGTCCAGGCGGGCGCCGTCGAGGAACGCCTCCCGGCCGGCCTGCTCGATGAGCAGGCCCGCCGACCCGT
>NZ_NGFP01000516.1 GCF_002149035.1 Streptosporangium minutum | reverse complement strand
CGCAAGGACCTGGCCACCGCCGCCGCCGCCGCCTCCACCACCACCGCCGAAGCCGCCTCCGGAGAAGGAGGCGGAGATGGTGAGGGTGTTGGAACCGAGCCGCTGGATGCTCTGCTGGATGCTCTGCGAGGCTCCCTCGCCGAAGGCGACCAGCAGGATCACCGCGCCCACCCCGATGAGGATGCCCAGCGTGGTCAGGAAGCTGCGCAGCTTGTTGGCCGCGAGCCCGCGGAGGGCGAACCGGAGGATCTCGAACCAGCTCACGCGGGAACCTCCGGCATGCGGGGCGGGGGACCGTCGACGGGAGCCTGGCGGCGGTCCTCGACGATCTGGCCGTCCACCAGGCGTATGACCCGCTTGGCGTGCGCGGCCACGTCGTCCTCGTGAGTGATGATCACGATTGTCCGGCCCGAGGCGCTCAGCCGGTCGAGGATATCCAGCACGTCACCGGTGGACGCGGTGTCGAGGTTCCCCGTGGGCTCGTCGGCGAGCAGGAGCGAGGGCGCGGTGACCAGCGCCCTGGCCACGGCCACCCGCTGCTGCTGTCCGCCGGAGAGCTCGTTCGGCTCATGGCGGACCCGGTCGGCCAGGCCGACCTGCTCCAGGGCCGCCAGGGCGCGGGCGCGCCGCTCGGCCGCGCCCACCCCGCCGTACGCCATGGGCAGCTCGACGTTGGCGAGCGCGCTCATCCGGGGAATCAGGTTGAACGACTGGAAGACGAAGCCGATCTTCCGGTTGCGCAGGACGGCGAGCTGGCGCTCCTCCAGCGCCCCGACGTCGGCGCCGTCGATGAGGTAGCGGCCGGAGGACGGCACGTCCAGGCAGCCCAGGATGTTCATGAGCGTGGACTTTCCGGAGCCGGAGGCGCCCATGACGGCCACGTAGTCGCCCCGCTCGACGGTGAGGGAGACCCCTCGCAGGGCACGGACCTGAGCGTCGCCCTCGCCGTACACCTTCGAGAGCTCCTGGACCGACAGGACCGGGGTGGTCATCGGCCGCCTCCGCCGAAACCGCCGCCGCCGGGACCGCCCACCCCGCCACGGC
>NZ_NGFP01000515.1 GCF_002149035.1 Streptosporangium minutum | reverse complement strand
GTGTCGTGGTGGCCGACCAGCAGGACCCGGGGCGTGCCGAAGGTCCACCGCAGGTGGGTGACCCCGTCGATCACGATCGTCTCGGGGCGCGCGCCGAGCCTCCTGAACCCCTGGTCGGCGACCACCCGGGCGCTGCGGGCCACCGCCTCGTGGTCGGCGGAGAACGACTCGCACGAGACGAGCTCCTCCAGGTCCTCAAGCATCAGGCGCAGATTCATGCCGGCCTGCCCAGCTCGGCGCGGAACAGCCGCAGGACGTTGCCACCGAGGATCTTGACGATCTCCTCGTCGGCGAAGCCGTGCTTGAGCAGCGCGTCGGTGACCAGCGGCAGCCCGCTGGGCCCCGCCAGGCCGGGGATGGCCGCCAGGCTGTCGACGCCGCTGTAGCTGAAGCCCTCGCAGCACGGCGGGGTGAGGTCGTTCATGACCTCGCGGACGAAGTCGGGGCCGAGACCGACGTGGTCGATCCCGCCGATGCCCACGACGTGCTCGATGTGGTCCACCAGCCGGTCCACGGTGTATTCGGCCGGGTTCTCCGACAGGAAGGCCGCCAGGAAGTTGACGCAGACCACGCCGCCGGTGGCGGCGACGGCGCGGATCTGGTCGTCGGTGAGGTTGCGGTGGTGGTCGCGCAGGGCCCGCGCCGAGGAGTGGGTCGCCATCACCGGCCGGGTGGCCAGCTCCAGCACGTGCTCCACCCCGGAGGCGCTCAGGTGCGAGATGTCGAAGATCATGCCGAGGCGTTCCATCTCCCGGAGCGTCTCCACCCCGGCCGCGGTGAGCCTGCTGGCGGTGGCGTCCTCGCCGCTGCCGTCGGCCAGGGCGGTGCGGCCCCAGTGCGCGATCGAGGCGACCCGTACGCCCAGCCGGTGCAGGGTGGGCAGCAGCTCGACGCTGGCGTCCAGGCCGGGGGCGCTCTCCAGGGCCAGCACCAGGGCGATCCTGTCCTCGCCGAGGGCCTGGTCGATCTGGGCGCCGTCCAGGCAGAGCCGTACCGCGTCGGCGTTGCCCTCGGCCAGGGTGTGCGCGCACTCGATCATGCGCAGGGTCTGCCGGAGCGCTCCTTCGGGCCGGTACTGGTCGTCGATGAAGACCGGCAGCACCTGCACGTTCACCCCGCCCTTGCACGTTCACCCCGCCCT
>NZ_NGFP01000514.1 GCF_002149035.1 Streptosporangium minutum | reverse complement strand
GGCGGGGTGAACGTGCAGGTGCTGCCGGTCTTCATCGACGCCCAGTACCGGCCCGAAGGAGCGCTCCGGCAGACCCTGCGCATGATCGAGTGCGCGCACACCCTGGCCGAGGGCAACGCCGACGCGGTACGGCTCTGCCTGGACGGCGCCCAGATCGACCAGGCCCTCGGCGAGGACAGGATCGCCCTGGTGCTGGCCCTGGAGAGCGCCCCCGGCCTGGACGCCAGCGTCGAGCTGCTGCCCACCCTGCACCGGCTGGGCGTACGGGTCGCCTCGATCGCGCACTGGGGCCGCACCCCCCTGGCCGACGGCAGCGGCGAGGACGCCACCGCCAGCAGGCTCACCGCGGCCGGGGTGGAGACGCTCCGGGAGATGGAACGCCTCGGCATGATCTTCGACATCTCGCACCTGAGCGCCTCCGGGGTGGAGCACGTGCTGGAGCTGGCCACCCGGCCGGTGATGGCGACCCACTCCTCGGCGCGGGCCCTGCGCGACCACCACCGCAACCTCACCGACGACCAGATCCGCGCCGTCGCCGCCACCGGCGGCGTGGTCTGCGTCAACTTCGTGCCGAGCTTCCTGTCGGAGGACCCTTCGGGGTTCACCCTGGAGCGGCTGGCCGACCACATCGAGCACGTCGCGCGGGTCGGCGGGATCGACCACGTCGGTCTCGGCCCCGACTTCGTCCGCGAGGTCATGAACGACCTCACCCCGCCGTGCTGCGAGGACCTCGGCTACGGCGAGATCGACCCCCTGGCCGTCCTGCCGGGACTCGACGGGCCGTGTGGCCTGCCGCTGGTCACCGAGGCGCTGGTCGGGCGGGGCATCCCGGAGCACGACATCGTCAAGATCCTCGGTGGCAACGTCCTGCGGCTGTTCCGCGCCGAGCTGGGCAGGCCGGCATGAATCTGCGCCTGATGCTTGAGGACCTGGAGGAGCTCGTCTCGTGCGAGTCGTTCTCCGCCGACCACGAGGCGGTGGCCCGCAGCGCCCGGGTGGTCGCCGACCAGGGGTTCAGGAGGCTCGGCGCGCGCCCCGAGACGATCGTGATCGACGGGGTCACCCACCTGCGGTGGACCTTCGGCACGCCCCGGGTCCTGCTGGTCGGCCACCACGACACCGTCTGGCCGATCGGGACGCG
>NZ_NGFP01000513.1 GCF_002149035.1 Streptosporangium minutum | reverse complement strand
CAGCCCGGCGCCGGCCCGTGCGGGGCGGGGCGGGGGTCGTATCCGCGGACCGGCGCCGGGCTGATCCGGTCGGCGAGCCCGTGAAGGACCTGGGCCGCCCACCGGCGCGAGGCGCCGGGGCGCTTCGGCGCGCCGCGCAGGGCCTCCGCCTCGGCGATCATCTCGGCGTGCCGCAGGCGGGAGAGGGAGTAGATCTGAGTGTCGTGCATCATGGATCTCCCTTTGGGGATGCCTCACAGATGGGTGCGGAGTCGGGGATGTCGCACCGGCGGGTGCGGACGTCTCAGCGGGCGCGGGTGATGGAGATGTCGCCGGACGTGGTGCGGACGTGGATCTCGACCTGCTCCGCGCCGGCGGCGGGCTGGTCGGCCTGGTCGAGTGAGGAGCCGACGCCGCCCGAGACCGAGGAGACGTCGAGCCACGCGTTGGTCCCCGCGGCGACGCCGATCACGACGTCACCTGAGGAGGATTTGACCGAGACGTTCCCACGGGCGACCGTGTCGACGGTGACGTCGGCGGACGCGCTCTTCACCTGGACGGAGCCGCCGGCCGCCCGGATCCCGACGCGCCCGGAGGCGCTCTTGACGGTGGCGGAGCCGCCGACCACGCCGAGCTCGGTCCTGCCCGAGGCGGTGGAGACCTCCGCTCCGCCGAGCACCTCCCGCAGGCCGACGTCTCCGGACGCCGTCTTCACGTAGGCGTCGCCCTCGATGACGTCACAGGTGACGTCACCGCTCGCCGTCTTGACGGCAAGGCCGGCGCAACGGTCGATCCGCACGTCGCCGGAGGCCGTTCTGACCGAGACGTCGTCCAGAGGGCCGGTCATCCGGACGCCGGCCGAGGCGGTGACGGAGTCGACCCGCGACCCTTCCGGCAGGCCGACGACGACCTCCAGCCGGGGCGTGCGGCCCAGCGTCAGGTGCCGTTCGGGCGCCTCGATGAAGATCGTTCCGTCGATCTGCTCGACGCGGGTCCGCTCGGCGCACTCCACGTCGATGGACCTGGACGGGTCGGCCGGCCGTACCTCGACCAGGGTGTCCTCGCGAGGTGCGGCCGTGATGTTCAGATCGCCCGCGGGAAACTTCACCTGGAGCGCGACGGGGCCGGGGGTCTGGAATACGGGCATGGCGGAATCTCCCTTGCGGGTTGCGGGGGTCTTGTGGGG
>NZ_NGFP01000512.1 GCF_002149035.1 Streptosporangium minutum | reverse complement strand
GGGCGGGGGCCGAGGCGCGTCGCCGCCGCAACAGGGTGTCGACGGCGAGGGGGCCGCCGCCGCTGAAGGCGATGGCCAGGCTGGTCGCGGCAAGGGTGAGGACGAACTCGAAGCCRCCCTTCTCCACGAAGAAGCCGTTCCCGGCGTGGAGGAACACGATCGCACCGATCATGTTCAGGGCCAGCAGGGGGCCGAAGACCGGCAGTCCAGCGCCCAGGATGAAGGCGATCCCGCCGACGACCTCCAGTACGGCCACCGCCGGCGCCGCCGCCCCCGCCAGCGGGATTCCCAGCGAGTCGAAGAACGCCGCCGTCCCGTCCAGGCCCATCACCGTGAACTTCTGCCAGCCGTGGGCGAAGAAGACCACCCCGATGACGATCCGCCCCAGCAGCAGGGCGAGGGGCCGTATCCGCTCAAGCATGACAACTCCTTCTAGTTGTTCGAATTTGAACTACACCCTAGCCATTAGTTCAAATTTGAACAAGCCGTAGAATGGCGAGGTGAAGGACACGAGATGGCTCAGCGAGACCGAGCTGGACGCCTGGATGGCCTATGTCACCGCGACCCACCTCCTGGAACGGCGCGTCGAGGAGCAGTTGAAGGCCGACTCCGGGCTCACCCACGCCCAGTACGAGATCCTCGCCAAGCTCTCGGCCTCCCCCGAGCGGCGCATGCGGATGACCGAGCTCGCACGCGAGGTGGTCGTGTCGAAAAGCGGGCTCACCTACCAGATCGGCCAGCTGGAGAAGCTCGGTCTCGTCGAACGGACGACCTGCCCCTCCGACGAGCGGGGAGTCCTCGCCGTGCTCACCGACGAGGGCGTGCGCTGCCTGGAGCGGACGGCGCCGGGCCACGTGGCCGTCGTCCGCGCCTTCCTGATCGACCAGCTCACCCCCGAGGAGCTCCAGGCCATGGCGCGGATCATGTCCAAGGCCGCGGCGGTGATGACGGCGGCGCCCGGCCATTCGATCGAGGCCCCGGCCCGGCGTCGAGGGACCGGCCGCCGTACCGCGCTCGGCTGACCCCGCCGCCGGCGCCGCACCGCACCCGGCCGGCCACAGCCGACGCCTCACGTCCGGCCCCGGCCGGGGCGTACGGCTGCGCTCACCCACCCCGCGCCCCGTCCGGGCTCGCGCCCACCACCGTCACTCCCCGTCGAAGATCCGCCCATCGGCCGGAGAC
>NZ_NGFP01000511.1 GCF_002149035.1 Streptosporangium minutum | reverse complement strand
GTTTGACAGTCGGCTGTGCGGTCTTGGTCGGTTGCGCGGGCCTGGTGGGCTGCGCGGTTCTCGTGGGCTGTGCGGTCTTGGTCGGCTTGGCCGGCGTCGACGGCTGAGCCTGCGGGGGCTTCTGCGTCGGGCTCGCCTTCCGAGTCGGGGTCGCCTTCTGCGTCGGGGTCGCCTTCCGCGTCGGCGCCGTCGTGGGTTTGGCGGTCGGTCCGCCGGTCGGCTTGGACGTCCGGCTGGGCTTGGCGCTCTGGGTGTTCCTCGGCTTGGCCGTGGACGTGGGCGGCGCCTTGGCGCCGGCCTTCCGCGTGGCCTCCGGCGCGGTGGGGACCGGGAACGTCGGCACCGGGATCGGCGGCGCGGTGACGGGGGAGGTCGTCGACGAGGCCGGGGCCGTCGGGCTGCCCGTGTCCAGCCTTATCGGCCCCACATCCGGGTTCTGCGGCTCCGCCGTGGCGTCCGAGGGCACGGTCATCTTGTCCGCCGACGTGTTCGCGCCACCCTGCCCGTCCTCCTGCGGCAGGCCCTGCCCCTGGCCCGACGGCGCGGAGAGGACGCCGGAGATCTTTCCCTCGGCGGCCGTCCGCCCCATGGCGCCGAGGGAGCCGTAGTTTCCGGCGGCCCACAGGCCGAGTCCGGACAGCAGGGCGACCACGCCGACGCAGGCGGCCAGCATGAGGGGAAAACCCCTGGTCCTCGGCCGTTCCCGGACGGTCCCGGCCTCCGGGGGCGCGGCCGTGCCCGCCGGGGGCACGCTTCCGGGGAGCGTCGGAGCACCCCAGAGCGGCAGCGCCGTCGGCCGTGCCGACGCGTCCGCTACGGCCGCGGCCGGGGGAACGGCCTCCTCCGGGGAGTTCCGCTCCGTCCCGGAGCCGGCCGTACGGCCGCCCTCGCCAGGGGTGAGGGGCGCTGACCGCTCGCCGAGGAGGCGGAGCATGGCAGCCTTGGTGTCGGGACGCTCGTGGGGGTTCTTGTCGAGGCACGAGGTCAGGAGGGCGGCGAGCTCGGGCGGGAGGCCGGTGAGGTCGGCGGAGCCCTCCCGCACCCTGCCGGTCTCCCCGCCGAAGGGCGGCTGCCCGGTGGCGGCGTAGGCGAGGGTGGCGGCCCAGGAGAAGAGGTCCGCGGGTCTGCCGAGGCCGGGAACGGCAGCGGTGGCGGGGCTGGGCTCGGCGTGTGAGGGCTCGGTGTGCGGGGAGCCGGCCTGGGGAGGCTCGGCCGGTGAGGCG
>NZ_NGFP01000510.1 GCF_002149035.1 Streptosporangium minutum | reverse complement strand
CCGGAATGCCTCGGGGGGAGATCCGGAAGATGGCCGGGGCGGCTCGGGAGGAGAGGTGATCGCGGTCGGGGCGGAGCTGGTCGCGCTCCCCGGCGGAAGGACGGTCCGTACTCCCACCGGGGTCAGCGGCCCGGATGTCCGGTCCGCCGCCTTCACCCCCGACGGCCGCGTCCTGGCCCTGGGCCTCGCCGACCAGCGCGTCCTTCTGTGGGACGTCGAGCGCGGTACGCGCCTGGGCGTCCTGAGCGTCAAGGGGCTCCGGCCGCCCCTGCGGTTCTCTCCCGACGGCCAGGTGCTCGTCACGGCGGGAGACGGTGTCCGCCTGTGGGACATGGCCACCCAGCGTGAGATCGGCGCCCTCCCCATCGCGGTGACCGCCCTCGATCTGGCTTTCAGCCCGGACGGCCGGATCCTCAACGCGGTGGCGCGCGACGGCTCGGTCAGCCATCTGCCGGTGGAACCCTCCCTGGTCGCGGAGTCGGTCTGCGCCCGGGTGGGCTCCGGGCTGTCGGCAGCCGAGTGGGAGCGCCTCATCCCCGGTATCTCCTATCGCGAGACCTGCGGTGGGTGAGGCCCATGATGGGTGAGGTCCGTGGTGAGTTCTGCGGTGGTGAGGTCCGTGATGGGTGAGGTCCCTGGTGGTGAGTTCTGCGGTGGTGAGGTCCGTGATGGGTGAGGTCCCTGGTGATGAGGTCCGTGGTGAGTTCTGCGGCGACGGGGAGAGGCGGGCGGCTTCCACCCGGACGGTCCACCGCATATATGGGGTTTGAAGCTGCGGACGGCGGTGCCCTGCGTAGGCTCCTGCTGTGGATGAAAGCCAGGAGTACACCAGGTATCGCCAGGACTCGGCGGTGCTCGCCGAGATCGGACGCTTTCTCGACCCCCAGGTCACACGTCTCACCGTCAGGCTCTCCGGGGACCTGGCACGGGCCGCGGTCGCCGCGTGGGACCGCGACGAGGAGGGAGAGGTCGGAGAGGAGACCGTCGAACAGGCCAGTGTCCGGGACCGTGCGGCGTCCCTGGCGCTGATCGGCCTCGCCGTGGCGGATCGCGGCACCGCCTCGGGTGACGAGGTCGTCGTGGAACTGGACGTGACGGAGATCGCGGCCGCGCTTCTGGCCGCCTATGACGAGGACGTCATCCCGCTGGAATCCCCCTGACCTCCGGCCCTTGACCCCTGACCTCTGACCTTCGGCCCCTGATCCCTGATCCCTGACCTCTGACCTCTGACCTCTGACCCCCGGCC
>NZ_NGFP01000051.1 GCF_002149035.1 Streptosporangium minutum | reverse complement strand
GCGGCGGCCGAGTCGTTCAACGCGACCCTCAAACGCGAGATCCTGCAGGGGGCGCGCCACTGGCCCGATGCCCGAGCAGCCCGCCTGGCCGTGTTCGGCTGGATCACCCGATACAACACGGTCAGGCGGCATTCCCGCCTCGGCCAGATCAGCCCGGTCGATTACGAGAAAGCTGCAGGTAGCTTGAAGCTCGCCGCCTGAATTCGGTGTCCACGTTCAGGGGGGAGCCCCCGTAGGCGCGCAGGGCCAGCCGCGCCTGTTTGGTGGCGGGCTTGCCGAGCTGGGCGTGATCGTGGGCGGCCAGGATGCAGGCCAGCGCCCGGTCGATGGAGGCCGGCGCGTAGGTGTGGGCGGCCAGATGGGCGACGTAGTTCGCCAGGGTCTCGGCGGTGGCGGGCAGCAGGGCGTGCCCGCTCTCGTCGCACCATGCGCCGTACGTCGCCCAGTCGCGGGCATAAGCCAGGCGGGTGTTGGCGGCCAGGCCGCGCTCCACCAGCAGGGCGGCCTCCTCGGTCAGCCCCCGATCCAGGCCCCTGGCCTCCGGTAGCCCTGACTGCCGGCGGACAGCCACCTCGCCGTTGTTGATCATGGCCACCCAGTTTTCGCGCTCGCCGACCTTGATTAGCGATAAGACAGGTTATCGCTAATCAGCTGCCACCACTTCGGGATCCGTCCGTTCACCGGAAGGCCGGCCCTCTTCACGGGAGGGACCAGGCACCCCGGGGTGGCGGCCGGAGGGAGCGCCTCAACGGGCTCATGGGAGGGGAGCAGGAGGGCGAACACGGCGCGCTACGGGTGCGCCGACGATCACCGAAGCTCCGAAAAGGGCCTCTGAGCTGCGCACTGACACCTCATGCAGATTTCTACTGACATCTCGATGCAGATTCGCACTTAGGCTTGCGATAAGCAAAGTTATCGCAAGCCTGCCCGGCGTACACGCGTCGCTGAAATATCGTAACGTGACACTCCAGTTTTTTATCGTGTCATGAAGACACGTTTTGGTAGAGTGCTTGGGTGGCTGACAACGCACCACCCCGTTCTGCGGATGACCCGAAAAACACCGCTTTCGGCCTCCGCCCGGAACCGGACCATCCGGCCGACCCGCCCATGGCGCCGCGCGACGACGACCCGCCCGGTACCACCGGCCGCTCCGACGGCGGCCCGGGCGTGGTGGCCGAACCGCTCCGGACGCCCGCCGCCGATGCGGCGGCCCCGCACGGCCGATGTGCCTGGGACGGTCAGCCGCTGCCGCGCTCCACCGGCCGCCGGCCTCGCCAGTACTGCAGTGACGCCTGCAAAACCGCCGCCTCCCGCGCTCGGCGCAAAGAGCAGATCACCGCAGTGACCGCCGCACTGACCGAGTCCGGTGCGGTCCTGACCGAAGCGCGTCCGCTACAGGAGGCACTGCGCACGCTCGTCGACCGCTTCGCCGAAAAGGTCGACCTGGCCGAGACCGGCGCACTGGCCCGGATCAGTGCCGCCGAAGCCGAAGCCGCCGAGGACCGCGCGGACGCCGCGATCGCACGCGAGCAGGCCGCGGCCGCCGATCGTGCCCGCATCAGTGCCGAGCGGCGGATGCGCGAAGCCGAGCAGGCCCAGCGACTGGCCGAGAAACGTGAGGACAACGCCCGCGCCGACCTAGAACGCATCGAAGAAAAGACCCGCGCCGAAGTGCTCGAACTCGGCGAAAAGCTCGGCGACGCCAAGAAGGCCGCCGAGCTCGCCGAAGGCGTGACCGCCGACCAGGCCAACCAACTGCGCGCGCTGCGCACCGAAAACCGCGAGTTGCAGGCTGCCCGCACGGCACTGAACGACGAGCTCGCCGAACGCGGCCGCCAGCTGCAGACCGCGCAGCACACCAGCGTCCGGCTGCGGACCCAGCTGAGCGAGCACAGCGACCGGGCCGCAGCCCTGACGCTGCAACTGGCCACCGCCACCGCCGACGCCACCACAGCACGCGAAGAGGCCTTGGCCACCCACACCACCCTCGAGCGCGTGCGCCAGCACCACGACGAGCAGACCCAGCACCTGCGCGCCGAGCTGGAGGCCGCCCGGCAGCAGGCCGAGACCCGCGCCACCGAGCTGATCCGCCTCCAAACACTGCACGAGGCCGACCAGGACCTGCTCGCCGAACTACGCGGCCAGCGAGAGGACCTCAAGGCCCGCCACGACGCCCTGCACACCGAGGTAGGGAAGCTACGAACCGAGATCGACCAGCTGCGGACGCACCCCGCGCCCGCCGCCGCAGAGCCCGCACAGGACCGATGAAGCCGTCACCGGCCGGTATTACCGTAGGTCAGAGTGGATCGATCCGCCCGTCAGACGCGGCGTCGACGGCCAGAGGCAGGAGAGCTGAAGGGCCGTACGATGGCGCGGCCGGTGCTCTGACCACCGACAACCACACCGCGCAATGTCCGGCGAGCGGTCACCGGTGAGCCTCAGGATGCCAGGCTGGAGCTGGTGACGGCCTGGGGCGATTACAGGGTGGCGGCGACCGGCATCTGGCCATCATCGGGTCAGATGCTCAACGGCTGCCCGTAGCCCGCTCTGCACGCTTGAGGCCGAGTTCGTCCAGCCGCGTTCCACAGCGGCTGCGTACCGGAATCGTCGACCCGACGTCGAACCAGTCGATCAGCGCATGGCCGCCACTGACATCCCAGTGATGATTTCTGCTGACAGAAAATGACGAAACCGCAGCTCAAGCAGCCACAGCACCGTCAAAACCTCGCAGGAAACATCACCAGATTTCAGCCGGGGGAGTGACGCTGCACCGCCCAGGAGCGCATACACCGAACACGGCCAAGTCGCCGGGCTGCGGAGCATCTACCAAGGGAAGGGTGAGAGCGCTCAAAAATTAACACGAAACCGGCACAAAAGCGGCAAGCGCGTGAGAGGTCTTCACGCTACTGACACGAAGTGACGATTTCGCTGACACCACGTGACGAACCCCCAGGTCGGCGAGATGACGAATCCCAAATCCCAAGCACTGCGCGCCGGCCTTGCCCCCACGGATCTCAACTTGCGGGAATTTACATTCCCGGTAGTTACTGACAACCGCCCAAGACGCAACGGATATGAATTATTGATTTTGATTTTCTGGAAAATCAGAGTGCTACCCTGAGCTGGTGGCAGAAGAGACAGGTGCGGTGACGCCGTGTAAACACTGTGGGGCGCCGATCGAGCAGCGGCCGGGGAGAGGGCGTCCACGGGCGTACTGCCTGCAGGGGGACTGCCAGGCGGTGGCAAAACGGGAGCGAGAGTTGAGGCGGGCGACGCCGGGATTGGAGGGGGTGCTGGCACGGGCGGAGGAGTTCTACGAGCGCATGGAGAAAGGGATGGCGGCGACGATCGCGCCGCTGGCGCAGGTGCTGGCCGAAGAGCTGAGCCCCGCCGGGGTGGAGGCGAAGCTGAGCGCGGTGCAGGCCGAGGCGCACACCCGGGTGGCGATCGCGCGCACCGAGCGGGAACAGGCCTTCGAACAGGTACGGCTGGCCCGCGAGGCCACCGGTCACGCGCGGCGAGAGCGTGACGCGATGGCCCGGCAGGTGGAGGAGGCCCACGCAGAACGGGACATCGCGCTGGCCGATGCCGAGACCGCCAGGGAGCAGGCGCTGGCCGCCCTGCATGAGGCGGCTGCGACCGAACGTCAGGCCAAGCACGCCGAGCAGGAGGCCAGGCGGAGGGCCGAGCGGGCCGAGATGGCCAGGGACGCGGCAGTGCGGGAGATGGCCGAACGGGTGGAGGCCGCTGAGATCGAGGCGCAACAGGCCCGGGCGCAGGCCGTACAGGATCAAGGCCGGGCCGAGCAGGCGCGCGCGGAGCGGGACCAGGCGCAGAGCGCCGCCGGCGCCGCCGAGGAGGCAAGGGCCGAGGCCGAACGGGCCGCCGTCGCCTCCGCCGCCCGGGCCCAGGCGATCGAGGCCGAGCGGGATCGGGCGATGGCGCGCGCCGACGCTGAGGCTCGAGCACGTGGCGAGGCGGTGGCTGAGACGGTAGAGGCCCGCGCGCAGGCGGCCCGCGCGGAGAAACAGGCGGCCGAGGCCGAGAAGCGTACGGCCCGGCAACTGGCCGAGGCCGAGAAGCGCGCGACCAAGAAGATCTCCGAGGCCCGGGAACGCGCCGCAGCGAAGGTGAGTGAGGCTCAGGCAGAGCGAGACGAGGCGCGAATGCACTTGGCCATGGAGCAGATGAGACTGTCGGACCTGCGCGAGCAGGCGGAGGTGCTACGTGCCGAGGCCGCCCAGCTGCGAGAGCGCGCGGTGACGGCGGAGCTGCGAGCCACTGCGGACCGATCCGGACCGGCCACCCCCGAGCCCTGAGCCTCCAGGACGGGGTGCCGGTAAGAACGCTGTCATGAGCTCCATACGGCGTTGATCTTGTACGGGATCGATCATTTCTGAGACACCCTGCGGCCATAGCCCTGCTCTCAGCGTTTCGGCCTCGCATGTATGTCTCATAACCCGCGTACGAGAACTATGTTTCGCTATCCATGGTCAAGGCCGTTGATGAGGCAATATCCAGGTGAGCAGGATCGGCTACGGTCGGGTGTCCGCCCGAGACCAGAACCCCGACAGCCAGCGAGACGCCCTAACCGAGGCCGGATGCGACCGGATCTTCGTCGATAAGGCATCGGGAAAGATCGATCGACGCCCCGAGCTCGACAATGCGCTCGACTACGTCCGGCCTGGCGACACCTTCGTCGTCACCCGCCTGTCGCGCGCCGCCCGTTCACTGCGCCACCTGCTGGACTTGGCCGCGCAGCTCCGCGAGCGCGAGGTCGGCCTCCTGGTGCTCAAGCAGGGCATCGACACTTCCACACCTGGAGGCCGCCTGCAGTTCCACATGTTCGGCGCCTTCGACGAGTTCCTCCGCGGACTCATCGTCGAGGGCACCCTCGCAGGACTGGCCTCGGCCCGCGCACGCGGCCGAGTAGGCGGGCGACCGGCGGCCCTGCACGCCCACGGGGCGGAGATGGCCCGCGCCCTGTACGAGAGATGAAGGGCAAGGACGGCAAGCACCGCTACACCGTCCAGCAGATCGCCGACCGGCCCGGCGTCAGCCGCGCCACGATCTACCGCCACCTCGATTCCGACAAGCCGGTCTCGGCGTAGGAGGGCCACGGTGCTGCCCCCGATCACCTACACCCGGGCCGTGTGACGCATTTCTTACGGTCCCCCGATGTACGCGCGTCAAGTGACGTCCGCACCCGCGAGCTCGGCGGGGCGACCCGTGCCTGACAGTGCCATCATGAATCAGGTCGTCTCACGGGTGCGCCGCCCGTGATTCTCGATCGGCGGAGTCAGTGAAGGTGGCGCCGATCTCCGCCATCCGCTCGGCCGCGTAGCCGGGGTCGATCAACGCCTCAGGGACGTGGAGGCCGGGCAGCACGGGTTCGCCGCGCAGGCCGAGCAGTCGCTCGACGCCGAGGGCCACGCCGAGCGCCGTCAGGGGGCGCTGCCCCTCCGGGTGGAGGAGGTAGCGGCTTGTCCTGAGTGGTGCGCCCGCGCGGTCCACGCCTTCAAGGTCGATCTTGACCTCCGTGGACGCGGGCCCGCCGCGCCGCCTGCCCGCCGATTCACCGATCGCGAACGCGAAGCGGACGTTGGGCGCGCCCGTCGCGACGGCCAGGCTCGGCACGTCAAGGATGGGGACGATCTGGCCGGGCAGCACGGCGCCGTCGACGCTGGTGACCTCCACCTGTGCGTCGGGGCCGCTGACCCAGCTGAAGACGCCGTCGCGGCGGACGTGCCCCGCTGAGGTGGCGGCCAGCAGGCGTGCCATGTCCACCGTGGCCGCGGGCCCGCCGCTGTCCTGTTCGTCCAGCACCCCGCTGACCTCGATGGTGTCGAGCCGGTCGAACTCCCTGGCGAGGCCGAGCACCGCGAGGACGACGAGTCCCGCGTACCAGTGGCTGGCCAGCAGGATCGGCGCCGCGCCGGCTCGCAGGCCGGCGGCGACAACCTCGGGGCCGATGTCGACCAGGCCGCTGGAGATGCTGACGTACGGCAGGCCGCGGTCCTGTGCGTAACGCAGCCCGTTCAGGTGGCTGTCCCACACCATTGCCACGACCGCCGAGTAGCCGTCGGTCCGCTGGAGGCCGAGGTCGCCTCGCCGCAGATCGATGGTCACGGCTGTCGCGCCGCCGAGCTCGTCGGCGACCCGCCGGGCGCGGCCGAGATCCCGGCCCGCGATCGTCAGCGGCAGCTCCGGGTACCACCGGCGCAGGAGGGCTGCGGTCCCCACGCCCGCCTGGCCGGATCCGCCCATGATCAGTACGGAGTGCTCCACGGTGATGTCCTTCCGTTAACCTACATTCTGTAACTTACATTTTGTAGCTTATGCTGGAAGGCAACGCAAGGGAGGACGATGACCACGGGATCGACTCGCCTGTCCAAGCCGGCCAGGCGGGAGCAACTGCTCGACACCGCCATGGCGATCGTGCGCGCCCACGGCACCGACAGCCTCACGCTGCTCAGCCTGGCGGAGGCCGCAGGAGTGAGCAGGCCGATCGTCTACGACCACTTCGGCACCCGCCCCGGCCTGCTGATCGCGCTCTACCGGAGGCTCGACGAGCGGCACCGGGCCGCCTCGGAGGAGGCCCTGCGTGATGCCCCGGCCGTCCCCCGCGAGATCGCCCGCGTCCTGAGCGCCGCCTACTTCGCGTGCGCCACCGATATGCCCGAGTGGACCGCCATCTCGGCCGCGCTCAAGGGGAACCAGGAGATGGAGGCGATCGAGCGCGAACTGCTCGACGGCTACACGGACCTGATGGCCACCGCCCTGCGGCCGTACTCCAGGCTCACGCAGGAAGCCCTCCGGCTGCGCTGCGTCGGCGCGCTGGGCGCGGCAGAGGCGATCGCCGCGGAGCTGAACCGGGGGCGGGCCACCGTCGCCGAGGCCATCGCGGCGCTGACCGACTTGACCGTCGGCAGCATCGACGCCGGAGCCCAGGCAGGCGCGGGTGTTGCGACGACCAGTTGAATCCGCTTCCCGAGTGGAAGATCACCCATCCACCTCGGCGCCGCGGGTGGTCGCCGCCATCTGCAATGAGGCGCAGGGCAGCGCGGCATCGTGGTGTTCGGACATGGCGTAGCCGAGCAGCCGAGACATAACGCTTTGCTACTTTGCGGCTGGGCTGGCAGCGAAGTCCATGGCCAAAGCGCATCGCGACAGTTACACGGCGTTACTTCGCGGCTGGTGGCGCGGACCCGAGCATCGACTCCAGGCTCACGTTGCCTGGTGCCGACTTGATGAAGGCCAGCAAGGCGAAGTCATCGTCCTCGTCGGCTGGCGACTGGTCGCCGTCTCCCGGATCCTCGTTCACGGCGTCCTCCTCCCAAAGGCGCCCCCAGCCCCAAAGCAGGTCGATCGTTGCACGTCAGAGGCGTGTTCTGAACGGCGCGGAGGCTGGGGTTCCGCGCCGTCATCGTGGATGCCCATAGGTCACCGCCGCCCTGTCCCGGATTATGAAGCAGGACGGCTCCGCGGTGTCTGCAGGTCGTTCAGCGTTTCCCCGGCGCGTACCAGAGTCTGCCGGGCAGGTTGCCGCCCCTGATGACCTGCACGCGCCACGGCTCCAGCCGCAGCACGTGCAGCTTCGGGTCGCTCGGGTCGCGCCAGAAGTTGCCCAGGTTGTAGCCGGCTCCCTGCGGGCTCGTACGCCGGTAGAGATTCCACACGTGGCGTTTGGTCTCCAGGCCGTCGGCCCAGGTGGCGACGGTGTCGATGCTCACCGCGTTCTGCGGCGGCGTCCAGTAGGAGAACGTGCTGTGCGGGTTGCCCGCCAGGTGGGCGGCCTTGACCGGTGTCTTGTAGGTGGCGAGCCAGCCCAGCGGCCGGCCGTCGACGTTCTCCCGGACGGGGGCCAGCGACAGCTCGTGCACGCTCACCGTGCCGCGCATGTGCGCGGCGACCTGGGACGGGCCCAGGAGCGTGCCGTGCGCGAACGCGGTTCGTCAGGCCGCGGTGTGTTTCCGTCGTATTCCGGCCGCACCCGCACATGTTCGGTGCCTTCGACGAGTTCCTCCGCGAACTCATCGTCGAGGGCACCCTCGCAGGACTGGCCTCGGCCCGCGCACGCGGCCGAGTAGGCGGGCGACCGGCGGCCCTGCACGCCCACGGGGTGGAGACGGCCCACGCCGTACGAGATGAAAGGCGAGGACGGCAAGCGCCGCTACACCGTCCAGCAGATCGCCGACCGGCTCGGCGTCAGCCGCGCCACCTCGATTCCGACAAGCCGGTCTCGGCGTAGGAGGGCCACGGTGCTGCCCCCGATCACCTACACCGCAGGGTTCGGTTGATCGCCACCTTAGGAGTCGAGCACAGCGGCGATGGCTTCGATTTCCACGAGTTGATCTTCATAACCCAGCACTGTGACGCCCATCAATGTGCTGGGAACGTCGTGATCACCGAAGAAGGCCCGGACTACCTCCCAGGCGGTCCCCAGGTCCTGCTGCCTGCTGGACGCCACGAGAACCCTGGTGCTGATGATGTCATGCAGGGATGCACCGGAGTCCGTCAGGGCGGTCTGCATGTTTTCGAGGGCCTTCGCTGCCTGACCTGCGTAGTCTCCAACCGCCGCCGTGGATCCATCCTTGTTCAGCGGGCAGGCCCCGGCAAGGAAGATCAGGCGAGATCCGGTGGGTGCCGTGGCCGCGTAGGCGTACTCGGCGACGTCAGACAAGGAGGATGAGCGGATCAACGTAACTGCACGGCCCATGGTGGTTTCCCTTCAAATCAGGCAAGAATGTGGCCACCATGTCAAAGGATCTTTCGTTACGCCACAGGTTATCTGGCCTGGGAGCCTTGCCGCTGAGCTTGTTGTTTAGCCAGTTCGGCGGGGTTTGATGCCTTTCTTGTGGTGGGTGAGGCGAGCGTATGCCTCGCCGGTGGCCAGGACGCGTCCCACGTCGTGGTGGGTTGCCGGGCGGCGATTCTTCAAGCCGGGGTGGGCGCCCGGGGCCTGGCGTGGTGGGTTTGAGTGCACGGGCTGGAGATGGGGCCTTCGCGTGGAGGTTCCGGAACCCCCGCCGCACCCGGGTCGGGGTCAGCCTGGTCGGTCAGGCCGAGTTGGCCCGAGGGGGCAAACCGGGCATCCTCACTCCTGATCCGGCTTCGCCCTCGGCGCGGGCCCCGCCTCGGACGCCTCCTCGGTGCCCGCGCCCGCCGGTTCGCTCGGCGCGGGTCGCAGGCGCTCCGGCAGGCCCACCACATTCCGGAGGGCCGCGTCGGTGAGGTTTGCGCGGGTGAGGTTCGCGCCGATGAGGGTCGCGCGGGTGAGGTTCGCGTCAGTGAGGTCTGCGTCGGTGAGGTTCGCGTGGCCGAGGATCGCGTTGGCGAGGTCTGTGTCGGTGAGGGTCGCGCGGGTGAGGTTCGCGCCGATGAGGTCTGCGTCGGTGAGGTCCGCGCGGGTGAGGTCTGCGCCGGTGAGGTCCACGCGGCCGAGGGTCGCGCCGATGAGGTTCGCGTCGGTGAGGTTCGCGCGGGTGAGGCACGCGTCGGTGAGCCACGCCCAGGTGAGGTCCGCGCCCATGAGGTCCGCGCCGATGAGGTCCACGCCGATAAGCCACGCCCTGGTGAGGTTCACGCCGGTGAGGGTCGCGTCGGTGAGATCCGCGCCAGTGAGGGTCGCGTGGTCGAGGGTCGCGCCAGTGAGGTCTGCGCCGGTGAGGTCTGCGCCGCCGAGGTTGATTCTCATGCCGGGTGGGTCCTGACCGGCAATGCGCCGGCCGATCACGGTAAGAGCGGCCTGAAGGTCGGTCCGCAGCAGCGGCCTCCGAGATTTCACGATTCCCGTTTCGCCGGTTGCGACGTCTCGGGAGTGCTCCCGGACGAAGGCCGCCAGCACCTCCATGACCGTGGGATGGTCGCGGGCGGAGTCCCGGGCGATCCGCTCCAGCGCGTAGATGCCGCCCAGGCGAATGTCGAGCTTGTCCGAGCCGAGCTGCTCGATCGCCTTGGTGTAGCGGTCGGTCACGTGACCCTGCTCGCTCAGCCGGAAGGTCCGCCGGGCGGTATCGGCGTTGGTGGCGGTGTAGTAGACCGCCACCAGCGCGATCAGTCCGGTGGCGATCGCCAGTGCCCGCCCGCGGATCGCGTCCAGCGCCGCGGCCAAGTCTTTGCCGGCCAGCCCGTGCACCCCGTCGAAGTGCGCCAGCACCCATGTCGCGCCTGGGCCGAGCACCCAGGCCAGTCCCGCGACCAGGACCACGCACAGCAAAGCGAGCACGCACCGGGAAAACCCCCGCCAGCGCCTCATAAAAGCGAGTATGAACGGGGGAAACACGCGCCGGGGTTTCATATCCTCCAGGCTGGCCGGACCGCGCGGCCTCCACGAGGCCACCAACGTCAGCGATGGCCAATCGTGACCAGCAACGTCAGCGAGCACAGCGTTACCTGTCACGGGGCCGTTCTCGTGAGTTGGAAACTGGTCGCTGATCAAGACTCCGACCAGTCCTCTAACGTGGCTGGCCCCAGATGGTCCGTCCACTCGCGGCGGAGAGCATCCTCGACGTCGTCGGGGGCGTCACCATACGTCGCCGCGGTGGCCATCAAGCTGCTGGCGGATGGCCATGCCGAGGAGTGCATCACCTGCTCGGCGCCGATCACCACGACCGGATCCGACTACTGCGGCGAGCTCTGCCAGCGGGCCGACGAGACCGGCGAGCAGCGGCCAGACTGGTGACGGCGGTGAGTGACCTGAAACGAGGCCCCCTTAGTCCCTACCATCTGCCGGACAACCGCGGTCTGCCGGTCGTCGCGCCCGCCCTGGCAGTGACGCCGGCGCGATCGAGGCCGGCCCGATGACCGCCTTGGAACGCCTGCATCGCGTGGTCACCCGCGACGGCTCCGCCCTGCCTGAGGCGGCATGCTCGCTGACCACCGTTCGCCACTCGGGGCGCCTGGACCCCGATCGGGCCGTGTCCGTTGACCAGGCCGACCCCGCCCTGCTGTGCCCGGTCGGCGGTTGCCGGATGCGGGCCTGGCCACCACGGACCGGCACCGAGAACTGACCTAATGGCCCGTGTCCCCGGCCGCCGTGCGGTGATCTACTGGCAGCACAATCCAAGAAAGGGACAATCCAAGAAAGGGGATGCCATGAATCACCGTGGTGTCGACGTCGATGTTGACGTCGATGTGGGAGTCATCGTCCGGGGCTAAGGCAACTGGACACGACCCCGCAAAGATCCGATGAGACTTTTCTTCACGGTTTCAAGGCGGCCCGCCAGGAGCGGGCCGCTGGCGTTCACGGGCCGGGCTGCGGCTCTCCGGCCGGTCCCGGCCGCCGCCCGTCAGGTAGTGCCCACGATCCTCCAGCAGCCACCAGTCCCAGCAGTTCGCGGACGTCGCGGACAGGCCCACGCGCGCCCGCGATGACCTGTCACACCCCGGCATGGCCAGATGAGGGCCGTTGTCGGCGGAACATGGTCTAGACATTAGCGACCTGGTCAGGGGTCATACGGGGGCTGTTTCCGGACCTCCCGCGTGATCTGCTCGTTCCTCCGCTGCGTCCGCTTCCAGGACTTCCTGTCCACTCCAAACGGCGGGTTGCTGCGGGAGGTCGGCTTCGGAATTCCCCGCCACCCGGGATGCTCCTCGCTATCCTCGCTCGAGGCGATCAGGTAGACGATCACAATGACAATCGCTATGCCCAGCAGGAATTCCATGGGCGACTCCTTTACAGTCCTGGCTGCGTCTGTTGCGGTCACCTTCAGTTCAGAGTGTCGTTGTGCGTCGTGCCTGGCAACCCATCGCTCACGCGAAGCTCCTCATTCGCGGTCGGATTTGTGGAACCCCTGCCTGAAGGGGTCAAGGCCGGGCGGCCGCCCGGCGCTGACGCGCCGCCGGCGGCCTCGGGCCGGGCATCGTGGTCGAGGAACAGTGGTACAGCCGTTGGCGCTGAGAATGATCTTGACGTTTGAAATGGCCGTCAGCGTGTGCGACGGCGGGCGGCCGGGTCGGCTTCGGCGGTGACACGGGCAGAGGTCTTCTCGCCGAGCCGGACGTAGCGGCCCAGGCTTCCGAGGTGCTGGTGGTGGGATTTGGCCTGCAGTTCGGGAGCGGTCCGTCCGTCGGCGACCAGGTGCTGCAGAGCAGAGTTACGCAGTTGATGCAAGGCCCAGCCCTGCTCATGCGGGTCGAGGGCGCAGGTGGACTGCTTGAACAGGTATTCGGCACGCGGATATGACAGCCGTCCACGGCCGGTAGCAGAGCAGATGTCCGCGATAGCGGGAGCACGCGATCCGAAGGTGGAAGCGCGGCGGTCGGCAAGGAAGACCGGGCCGTTGGTACGGCCGCGCAGCAGGCGGGGCAACAGGCGGGCGGTAGCGGTTGCCCAGTGGACGTACTCGATCGCGTCGCCCTTGGAGGTGATGCGGGCGCGCCTGAACTCGAGGTCGAGGTCTTCGATGTTGGGGCAGAGGATCTCTCCTGCGCGGGCGGCGGTCTCGTACAGCATTCGCCACAGCACGCGCTCGCGCAGGCCGTGCCGGTCGTCGCCGAACAGCTTGTCCAGCCGGGTGCGTGGGACGGCGCGGTCGCCGCGGCGGGCGGGTGTGCGACGCTCCAGTCGTCGGGCGGGGTTGGTGGCCAGGATCTCCTGGCGCTGCGCCCAGGCGGTGAAGGAGGTGAGCGCGGGCAAGTGCCGATTCCAGGTGGCGGCCGCCGCGCCAGCCCACCGGCCCATCACTGCGGCATAGTCCTCGGGCGTGAGGGAGGCGGTGGCGTGTGTGCCGGCGCGGACGCTCAGAGGGGAGAGGGTCTCGCCGTAGCTGGCACGGGTCGTGGAAGTCGTGATCGTGTCGAGATAGCGGTCGACAGTGTCCGCCAAGTTCTGCTGGCTCACCGGGGTGCCGGCGGATGGAGCCGGGAACGGAACGACCGCCATGAGCGCCTCCACGCCGATGTGACACATAACGTTGGCGAATCGGCCTCAGCACTCCCGAGAGCGAGCTGACCACCTTGTCGACTCTCACTTGCAGTGAGACAGATAATGCAGATTCTGTGTCACGGATGTGCGGCGCCATGGGCAGTGGCTAGGTGGTCGTTCGCGATCGGGCCTCGGCGGCCCAATGAGGTGCGTTCCACCGGTCGGCGATGGTGGCGGCCTGGGCGAAGTGGGCGGCGGCCTCGTCGGCGCGGCCGAGGAAGACGGCCAGCTCGCCGAGGGTGTGGGCGACCGGGCGCAGCTCCACCGACAGGCTCGTGGCGTCCGGCGGGGGGCCGTCGCGGCGCGCAAGCAGCGTCGCGTAGATCTCCTCGGCCGCGGCGCGATCGTCCAGGGCGATGGCGGCCATCGCGCGGACGGTCGTGAGGAAGGTGAAGAAGTAGTCGGGGCGGATCGGGTCCGAGGTGCGTATCCGGCGGGCTTCGTCGATCAGGCCGTTGGCGTGCAGGGCGAGGACCAGCAGGTCGGAGGCGATCGGGCCGAACGCCTCGTGGAAGGCGCGCACCTCCTCCAGGTGCTCGCCGAGCGTGCCGTTGTTCACCCGGATCGCGGCCAGCGCGAGGCCGAGGAAGCCGACGGCGTGCAGGGATCCGGCACGCCGCATGCCGTCGGCGGCCTCGGTGTAGAGCCGTTCGGCGTCGGCGAACCGGCCCTCGACGAGGGCCAGGGTCGCCAGCACCACCTCGGCGACGCCGATCGCTTCGGGCAGCCGGTAGGTGCGCGCGAGGTCGAGTGCCTCGGCGGCCGCGCGGCGCATGGTGGCCGGGTCGTTGGCCGCGGCGGCGCATGCGGCCCGGTTGAGTAGCCCGGTGACGCGGTAGACGGGCAGGTCGTGCTCGGTGCCGATCGCCACCAGCTCGCGGCAGAGGTCGTCGCGTTCGGGCAAGCTGCCGTGGCCGCGGGTCAGGACCTGGAGGGCCGCCGCCCGCAGACGGGGTGAGGTGGCGAGGCCGAGCGCCTCGCGGGCCGCCGCCAGGGCGGTGGGGTCGTCCTCGCCGACCAGTTCTTCGGCGTAGGCGGCGAGGAGGTGGCTGCGTACCTCCGGGGCCAGTTCGGTGTGCTTGAGCAGGCGGCTCAGCCTGTCGACCATGGGCCGGTCCACCGTGCCGTACTCGCGGGACTGCCATGGTGTCGGCTCGGTCCAGGCCGTGAACGCGGCGATCATCAAGTCGTCGCGTCCCAGGGACTCGGCGTACTCGACGGCCTGCAGGCGGGTCTGGCGCGCGGCAAGCAAGGCGCCGGCCCGGACCTGCGCCCGCAGCAACCTGCCATGCAGGTCTATGCGCTCCTCCGGGTCGGTCGAGTTCGCGACCGCGTCGGTGAGGAGATCGGCCGCGACGTCGTGGGCGTAGCGTGCCTCGGCCAGCTCGGCGGCCCGCAGGCAGTAGCCGACGGCCTGGGGGGATCCGGCTCGCGCGTAGTGGTACGCGAGCGCCGTGATGTCACCAGTGGTCTTCAGCGCGGCGGCGATGCGGGCGTGCATGCGGGATGCCCGCAGGCGGCTGACGCCGGCGACGAGGGTGTCGCGGACGAGGGCGTGGACGAACCGCACCCGTCCGGGGCCGGGCTCACTCAGCAGCCCGGCGATCACGCCTGCGTCCAGTGCGGTCAGCACGCCTTCCTCGTCGGTGTCGGCGGCGTCCACGAGGACGTCCACCGAGCTCTCCCGGCCTGCGACCGCGGCCAGTCGCAGCACGGCCACGCCTGCCTCGGGCAGCCGTGCGAGGCGCCGCCGCAGCACGTCCCGTACGCCCTCGGGGACCTCGGAGAGGGCGACCAGCGCGCCCTCCCCGTTCATCAGCCGGGCGCTTTCGCGTACATAGAACGGGTTGCCGCCGGTGCGCTCGGCGATGGCGGCGGAGGTCTCGTCGTCGGCCTCGCACTCGGTCCGTACGAGCTGTGCGACGGCTTTCTCGTCCAGGCCGGGCAGGGGGAGCCGCAGCGGTGTGGCGCGCGCGAGGGAGGCCAGCGTTTCGGTGAGGTGTTCACTCTCGTCCGCCCGGTACGCCGCGACGACCAGCAGGGGAGCCCTGATGCCGAGGCCGCCGCCGAACAGCTCCAGCGTGACGGCGTCCGCCCAGTGCAGGTCGTCCAGCACGACGGCGACCGGGCGTTGCGCGGCCACGGCCGCGAGCCACTTCCACACGGCCTGACGCAGGCGGAACCGTCCCGCGGTGGCGTCGACGTTCACCGGCTCGGTGTCGGTGAGCAGTGGCGCGAGATCGCCGGCGAACTCGCCCGGGGACGTGGTCGCGGCGACGGCTCTCAGCGCCTCGGTCCAGGCCCACGCGGGCGGCGCGCTGTCGACCTCGGGGCAGTGGCCGACGGCGACCAGCCATCCGTCACGTTCCAGCCGCCTGCCGAGGTGTTCCAGCAGCGTCGACTTGCCGAGCCCGGCCTCGCCGGTGACAAGGGCGATGCGCGCTCCGTCGGCGGCGGCCTCGGCAGCGGCCGCGACCAGTGCCGCCAGCTCCTCCTGGCGTCCGACGAACGGCGCCTCGGTGATCGGAACCGTCTGCGGCAGCGGGACAACAGGCGGTGCCAGGAACACGGACGCGTGGAGGACGTCCGTGCGCTGGGTGAGGATCGCCTCCTCCAACGCCGTCAGGTCCGGGCCGGGGTCGAGCCCGAGCTCCTCGGCGAGGATGCCGCGGGCGCGGCGGAGCGTCGCAAGCGCGGCGGCTTGGCGGCCGCTGCTCCACAGTGCCAGGGCGTGCAGCCGCCAGCCTTCCTCGCGCAGCGGCTCGTCGCGGGTGAGCCGCTCGGCCTCGGGGACCACCGCGGCGGCGTCGCCGATGCGCAGGCCCGCAGCGACGTGCAGTTCGGTGGCGACCAGGCGCAGCTCGTTCAGCCGGGCCGTCTCGGCGGCGGCCCACGGCTCGTCGGCGACCTCGGCGAACGCCGGTCCCTGCCACAGCCCCAGCGCCTCGGCGAGCCGAGCCTGCGCCGCGCGTGGGTCGGTGTCCGTACGGGCCTGGTCGAGCAGGCCCTCGAACCGCCACGCGTCCACTGCATCCGGTGGCAGCCGCAGCGCGTAGCCAGGCGGCGCGCTCACCAGCAGCCGGGCCGGCGTGCGCGGCGGACGTCCGGGCTCCAGCAGCCGGCGCAGGTTGGACACGTACGCCTGCAGGGACATCAGCGCCCGCGCGGGCGGCTCCCCGCGCCACAGGTCCTCGATCATCCGGTCGGCCGGCACGACCTGCCCGCGCGCCGCCACCAGCAACGCCAGCACGCCCCGCTGCCGAGGTCCGCCCAGGGGAACAGGCTCGCCGCCGACCTCGGCCCCGAACGAGCCCAGCACCCGGATGAAGACCATGATCCGCACATCTTACGTAGACGTTCCAAATCGCTTCCAAATGCCTTCCAAACACCCAGGAGCAGCCTGAACACATCGCAACCGATGAAGGAGCGGGAACAGATGAGCGTCGACACCCAGGACATGGAGATCGTCCACCGCGTGCTCCGCCGTGAGTCACGGCTGCTGGTGGAGCTCGTCGCGGCCGTCGCCCCGGGTGACACCGCTCGCGCCAAGGTGATCGCCGGCCACTTCCGCGTCTACCGGCTGGGCCTGCACAACCATCACGAGGGCGAGGACGAGCTGCTGTGGCCGCCGCTGCTTTCCCGGGTGGACCTGGAGGCCGACATCGTCCTGCGCATGCAGGCCCAGCACGAGCGCGTCGCGGCCACCCTGAGCAGGCTGGACGCCGCGCTCCCTGCCTGGGAGGCCACCGCGGGCGCCGACGAACGCGACACCCTGGCGGCCGCCCTCTGCGAGCACCGCGCGGTCCTGCTGGAACACCTCGACGACGAGGAGGCCACCCTCCTCCCGCTCGCGGCCAAGCACATCACCCGACAGGAGTGGGCCTCCCTGGGCGACCACCTGGTACACAACACTCCCAAGCTCATTCTGCTCACGCTCTTCGGCGCTGTCCTGGAAGAGGCGAACCCGGCCGAGCGCGCCCTCGTCCTCAGCGGCCTGCCCGCCCCGGTCCGCCTCATCTGGCACGTCATCGGCCGCCCACGCTACGCCCGCCACATCCGCCGCGTCCGCGGCTGAACCCTGCCCGTCCGTACAAACAAGGAGAACGACCATGTCGCTGAAGAAGCTCAACACCGTCCTGGCCGCCGTCGTCGTCCTGTTCACCCTCTACCTCGGGTTGTCCTTCGTCCTGCCCCTCGGGACGACCTTCCCGGGGCTGGCGAACTGGCCCTCTGACGGCAGCGGCTTCTCCATCGTGAAGGGCAGCCGCGAGATCGCGATGGGCCTGGCCATGGGCATCCTGCTGGTGACAGGCCACCGCCGCCCGTTGGGCTGGGTCCTGCTGATGATGGCCGTCACCCCGTTCGGCGACATGGTCAACGTCCTGGCCCACCACGGATCCACGGCCGCCGCGCTCGGCATCCACGGCCTGACCGCGGCGCTGATCGCGATCACGGGGTTGCTGACCCTCCGCGAGACCGGCACCACCCCGGCGACCGCCGCGCAGTCCGCCTGACGTCCGCATTCTCTGACAACTCGAAAAGGGAGACGACAATGACGATCAACGATCTGCGCGGTGTCCTGAAGGGGCGCGTGCTCCTGGCCGGTGACGACGGCTTCGAACAGGCGGCCACCCCATGGAATCTGACCGTCAGGCAGCCGGTGGCGGCCGTGGCGGAGGCCGCGGACGCCGATGACGTGGCGGCGCTCGTGCGTTACGCGCGGCGGGCGGGTCTGACGGTGACCGCGCAGCCGAGCGGCCATGGCGCCTCCGGTGATGTGGACGGCCTGATCCTGTTGCGTACCGGCCTGCTGAACGAGGTGGAGGTGCGCCCGCAGGAGCGCGTGGTCCGGGTGGGTGCGGGCGCGAAGTGGGGGCAGGTGCTGGCGGCGGCCGGTCCGCTGGGGCTGACCGGCCTGTCCGGCAGCGCGCCGGGCGTCAGCGTGACCGGCTACACCCTGGGCGGCGGGGTCGGCTGGTTCTCCCGCAAGTACGGCTTCGCCGCCGACAGCGTGCGGGCTGTCGACATCGTGGACGCCGACGGCGAGCCGCGCCGGGTGAGCGCCGAGTCCGATGCTGAGCTGTTCTGGGCGCTGCGCGGCGGTGGCGGGGACTTCGCGGTGGTGACCGCCCTCGAACTCGAGCTGTATCCGGCGCCCGTCCTGTATGGCGGGCGGGTGATCTGGCCGGAACACCGCACCAGGGAGGTGTACGACGCGTTCCTGGAGATCACCGCCGAGGCGCCGCGCGAACTGAGTGTCTGGATCAACCGGCTCCAGCCGCCCGGCGCACCGCCGATGGTGACGCTGGACCTGGCCTACCTGGGTGAAGCGGCTCAGGGGGCGGACCTGCTGGCGCGCATCGACAAGATCGAGGACGCGATCTCCGACAGCCGCGGCGTCGTCCTGGTCGCCGACCTGGGTGGCATCGCCGCCGAGCCCACCGATCCCGCCCCGTCCATCGCCCGTGCGGAGCTGCTCACCGGCCTGGACCCGGACGCGGTGGAGCTCCTGCTGGCCAAGCCGGTCCAGCCGCTCATCAACGTGCAGATCAGGCACCTGGGCGGGGCGCTCGCCGAACCGGGCGCCGGGGCCGGTGCGAGCGGCGCGGTGGCCGAGCCGTACCTGCTCAGCCTGCTGGGTCTCGGCCTGCCGCACACGGCCGAGGCGACGCGCGCCAAGCAGGCCGAGGTCGTGGCCGACCTGGGGGCCTACATCAGCGGGCGCAAGCCGTACACCGTGCTGTCGCCCGGTGAGACGGCGGCGAAGTCCTTCTCGGCCGGCGCGCTCGCGCGGCTGCGGGAGATCAAGCGGGCCCGTGATCCGCACCACGTGTTCCGCGCGAACTACCCGGTGCTCGAATAGATCGGCACGTGGCCCGACTCTCTGGATGGCCTCCATAGGCTATGCCGGGGTCGCAGGCAGGCGCCTTCCCGTTCGGACATCGCCGGGAAATGAGGCGGACGAACGGGAAGGCGCAACTCAGCCAACGACGATCCCACGCCCTGAACGAAATCGCTGCCTTGAGGCCCTCGGCCCACATACGCCCAGAACCCACATTCAGTGGATCTTGATTCGCATTTCGCCTGTTCAGGGGGTAACCGGAATGCGCGAGTGAGAGGGCGAGGTCTCGGGATTCCGGCTCGAACATGTGGGGATAAGTCCGGCGTGATAACGATCGGCGTTGCGTTTCGCAGGTCGTGGTGTCTGGTAAGTACCTTTATGTCAACCCGAGCTTGTCCTGTCAGCCCCACGTCAAGATCGTGAATGTGGGTTTTGGGCCTATGTGGGCTGCCCCCCTTGACGCCCAAGGAACGGCGCCCCCTAAACGCCGTCGTCGTCGAAGACGCCGAAGACGCCGAAGACGCCGAAGACCAGGTTGATCAGCTTGGTCGACATCAGCAGTGCGAACAGATCCAGCACGTCGTCGATGGCCATCGCTTCCAGGTGGCGCACCAGAGTGCACATGAGGTGCCTCGGTGATTCCGGACAGCCGTCTTATGGGCGCAGCCTATGCGGCTGCTCGGGTTGCAAGGGACTCGTTGAGTACCTCAGACGGGGTGCCGTCGACGACCGTGTCACAGCCCCAAACGAGTGTCCTTTACCGAGGCCACGCCCCTCTACGTGAGGGTCGGCTGCGGGTGCGTACTGGCATCAAGGACGAAGGTCAGCGGCACTCGGCTGTCCGCGCCATCGCCGACGAACTCGTCGACACCACTCACGCTCGTAGTGGCGCACCCGTCATACTTAACCCTGCGGCCATTGTTGTGATCTTCGTTTCTCCGCAGAACAGAAGATCGGTGATGGCCGTGCTCATGTCACGACGACGTGCCGCTCCGCCACCCAATCGTGATCATCCAGGACGGGTGACTGTGCTGCGACAGCAAACCTTGGGCTTGTGTCATCGGAGCTTGAGCGACTCGGGAAACCGGGCGGTCGGCTCCGCGCTACCGCCGAGGGTGGCCGCTCACCTCGCTGGGATGCCTCATCGCGACATCAGGATCAGCCGGACTCCGCGAGCAGATGCACGACACCGGCCGGGTTCTTGATCCAGTGGGTTCTGGAATCGAGGTTGTTCAGGGGCTCGACCTCGTCACACGGGTGGATACCGATGTCGGCCAGTTTGCCCGCTGCCGCGTCCAGGTCATCGGTGTGGAGCTGCAGCCACAGGTCGGGCTGGCTGTAGTTGTCGACGCAGTCGAGCCACAGCGTATTGGGTCCGAACCGCACGGAATGAGTTCTCGAGACGGTCGGCGCGTAGGAGACGTCGTCCTCTTTGACGTCGAAGCCCAACGTGTCGCGGTAGAAGGCCACGGTGGCCTCGTACTGTGCCTTGGGGATCTTCATGGCGATGTTCAGGCCGGCCGTGAATTCAGGCTTGCTCATTGTCGCGTGACTCCTTGGTTCGTGTCGGTGGCGCTGTCAGTGGCCTCCAGTGCGCCTTCCAGCGCGGCCAGCCGGTCATCCCACCTGCCGGCGAGCCTGGCCAGCCACACCTGGGCCGTGCGGATGGCGGCTGGTTCCAACCGGTAGGGATGGCGACGGCCGGCCGGTTCGCCGGAGCTGATCAGGCCCGCTTCGGCGAGCTGGCCGAGGTGCTTGGCGACCGCCTGGCGGCTGATCGGCAACCGTCGCGCCAGATCAGTGACGGTTGCGGGCCCGGCGCGGGCGAGCTCCTCCAGCAGCGCCCGCCGCGTGGGATCGGTGAGCGCCGCGAACACCGCGACGGCCTGGCCCTCCGCGTCAGGCGGTCGCATCGAGGTAGGTCTTCAGATCGACGAGCTCGGCGTCCCATCCCTGACTGTTGGCCTTGTGGGCGGACCGGGCCACGTCGGCGGCGGCCTGCGCGAACCCGCTCTCCACCAGGCGCAGCCGAGTGCCGTCCGGCACCGGCTCCAGGGTGAAGTCCACAAGCGTCTGAGGTGCGTCATCCTCCGGCAGGCCCTCGATCGCCCACCTGAACGCGAAACGGTGTGGTGGGTCGACCACCGCGATCGTGGCGACGGATTCCTCGTCCAGGTCGTCCCAACGGAAGAACGCGCGCCCACCGGGCCGCAGATCTATCTCCGCCACCGAGCCGAACCACCGCGAGAGCCCTTCCGCGGTGGTCAGCGCCGCCCACACCCGCTCGACGGGGTGGCGTAGCACCGTCACACGTTCGATCGCGTCCGAATCCATGCCCACCCTCCTTCGCAACCTGTAGGTTGCCATTAATTGGCAACCTACAGGTTGCGATCGTCGCCCGCAAGCCCCGGCCCGGAGGGCGACTTACCACGCACCCGCGCATGCGGCATCCCTCACCTGCTTGGACCGCCATCTGCACAACAACCGGACGGGCGACATGATCGGGGCGTCCCTCTGCGCCAAGCTCAAGGCTCGCTGTCACGGGACGGCGACCTTAAAACGCAAGGTACGGGATGTCCGGACGGATGGATCGCTGTCCGTCCGGACGGCCGCACGCGTCGGGGCAACTGCCGGAGAGCGGGGCACGGGGTGCTCACCTGCACACCTCCCGGGAGACAGGTGAGCGGAGTGCCCTTCGCCATCCCGGAGGCAGGCGGATAGCGGGCTTCTGCCGCAGAAGGGCTTCACGCCATGCGGAGGATGACCTTGCCGGTGGTGCGGCGGGTGGTCAGGGCGGTGAGGGCGGTTGCGGCCTGGTCGAGAGGGTACTCGGCGCCCACCAAGGGGTGGACGCGTCCCGAGGCGGTCAGGGCGAGCAGGTCGTGGAGCGGCGCGGCGGCACGGCTGCCGGGAAGGCGCAGGTGGGCGCCCAGCCAGTAGCCGCCGACGGTGATGTTGCGCTCGCTGAGGATCCCGGGGTCGACGGGGGCGGGGTCGATCCCTCCGGAAGTGCCGTAGGTGATCAGGCGGCCGAAGGGCGCCAGCGCATGAGGGGCTGCCTCGAAGACGGAGCCGCCGACGGCGTCGAGGATCACGTCGGCGAGGGCGCCGCCGTTGGCTTCGCGGATGCGCTCGGCGTAGCCGTCGGCCTCGCCGGGGATGGCGGCGTCGGCGCCGAGCCGGAGGACCAGGGCACGTTTGTCGGGGGTGGAGGCGGTGCCGATGACCCGTCCGGCGCCGAACTCCTTGGCCAGCTGGATCGCCAGGTGGCCGACGCCTCCGGCTGCGGCGTTGACGACGACGGTTTCGCCGGGGAGGATCCGCGCAGCCGTACGCAGAAGGTGCCAGGCGGTCAAGCCCTGGACCAGGAGGGCGAGCGCGGCGCCCGCGGAAAGGTCTTCGGGAATCTCGACCGGATCCTTCACCAGCGCCTTGGTGGCGAAGGCACTGCCGGCGAAGGCGAGCATGCGGCGACCGTCCGGGTCGCGGCCGACGACCTCGCCGCCGGGGATGAACGGCAGTCGTGGCGGCAAGTAGGTGCCGCGCAGGCGTTCGGCGTCGGCGAAGTTGAGACCGGCGGCCTCGACGTCAAGGAGGATTTGGCCGGGGCCCGGCACCGGGTCGGGAAGGTAGGCGGGGGTCAGGACATCGGGTTCGCCCAGGCGTTTTGCCACCATTGCTCTCATGCCGTAGACGCTAGGAGCCACACGGTTCCGCAGGTAGCGGGTGGGATTTGTGGATGAGGCGGAATGTATGAGGATTTTTCATACGTTGCCGCTCTCATGGATGACCTGAGTGTGGCCGAGCTGCGCGTGCTGGTGGCGGTGGACGGCGAAGGCGGCGTATCGGCGGCGGGGGTGCGGCTGGGGCTGACGCAGTCGGCGGTCTCGCATGCCCTGCGCGCGGCGGAGAAGAAGATGGGCACGGTGCTCTTCCAGCGAGGGCGGGGCGGTGCCCGGGCCACGCCCGCCGGTAATGCCGCGGTCGGGCACGCACGGCGCATCTTGCGGCTGATCGAGGTCMTGAAGGTCGACACCCTTACTGCCGCGCGGGGCGAAGCCACGGGGACGATCCGGGTGGCGGACGGGCGCGCCGATGTGGGGATGGTCTCACTGCCGGTGTATGTGGACGGGCTGGTGACGAAGGAGCTGTACGCGGAGCCGTACCTGCTGGCTTATCCGGAAGGGCATCCGGATCCGCGGTCGCTGCCCATAATCGATTGGCATGAGAACTGCGCGGGTGAGACCCGGCGCTGGCTGGCGCGGCAGGAGTGGATTCCACCCGGCGACATCACCGTCGAGGACGACGGGGTGGTGATGTCGATGGTGGGGCACGGACTCGGTGCGGCGATCGTGCCCAGGCTGTCCACGGTGGGTGCGCCTGCCAAGGTCGCGACGGCCGAGCTCGGCGACGGTGCGCCGCAGCGCCACGTGGGGTATGTGACCACGCCGGAGCTGGTCGGATCGGCGATCATCCGCGATCTGCTCGGCGAGTTGCGAGCGATGAAGGGCGTGGCCGGCTCGCCGGCGGTTGAACCAGCGGCCGGTCGAGAGTGAGCAGCAGGATTCAGCGGTTGAACCGGCGGGCGGCCGAAGGAGTGGCCGGGCTGACCGCGCTCGCCGCCGACGTGGGCCTGACGTATCGCCTGGACCAGGCCCGCCCGGTCGACAGCTTCGACGCGCACCGCCTGCTGCACGCGGCCACCGACCGCGGTCTCGGCGATCAGGTTCGGGAACGGCTGCTGCCGGGACCACGAACCGCAGCCCGTCGGCCGAGGCGACCAGCCCGCCGCCCCAGTCCTCGCGGGCGATGTGGATGGCGGCCTGCTTGTCGATCAGCTTCCCGGACGCCAGGCCCATGCCGTCGTGGTGGAAGTAGCCCTTCTCCACGCTGATCAGCCGATGGATGCCCAGCATAGGACCCCCGGGCTCGGCCACCGGCCCCAACCGAGGTTGCGGGAGCGCGCCCGCCAGATGTGCGGGCCGGCGAAAAGTCTCTGCCACCCTGGATGGGTGATCGAGAAGTTCGAGGCTCACCGGCAGAGGATGTTCGGCCTGGCCTATCGGATGCTCGGTTCGGCGGCCGAGGCCGAGGACGTCGTCCAGGACGCCTACCTGCGCTGGCAGGGGATGGAGCGGGAGGGCATCGGCTCGCCCGGGCCGTGGCTGGCCAAGGTGGTCACCAACCTCTGCCTCAACCGGCTGACCTCCGCCCGTGCCACCCGCGAGCGTTACGTTGGCTTCTGGCTCCCCGACCCTGTGGCGACCGAGGCACTCGGCCCGCTGGAGACCGCTGAGCAGCGCGACTCGATCTCCATGGCGTTCCTGGTGCTTCTGGAGCGGCTCACTCCCGCCGAGCGGGCCGTGTTCGTGCTGCGCGAGGCCTTCTCGTACGGCTACCGCGAGATCGCCGGGGTGCTTGACCTCTCCGAGGCCAACTGCCGCCAGCTCCACCTCCGGGCTCGGCGGCGGGTCGGCGAGCGCCCGAGGTTCGACGCCCCCGGCGAGCACCGGCGGGCGATCGTGAACCGGTTCCTGGCGGCAGCGAGCGGTGGCGACCTGGCCGGGCTGGAACAGGTGCTCGCCGCCGACGTGGTGGCCTGGTCCGACGGCGGCGGCAAGGTCACCGCGGCACGGCGGCCAGTGACGGGCCGGGACCGGGTCGTCCGTTACGTGGCCGGGGTCATGGCCAGGTTCGGGATGGTCGGAGTGGAGTTCGCCCACGCCGAGGTCAACGGCCAGGACGCGTTCCTCGGCCGGGGCGGGGACGAGCTCGTCACGGTTCTGGTGGTGGAGGTCGCGGACGATCGGGTTATCGGGCTGCGTGCCGTGCTCAACCCCGATAAGTTGTCACACTTCCAGTAGCTCGCCGGTTCCTGACTACATGCCGGAAAACATCCTCGTCACCGGAAGGCGATGGGGCGATGAGAGAGACGACGATCTCCTCGCGCATGCCGTACGGCACGGCGGCGACCTGCGTGCGTGCGGGACTCACCGCACTGGCGCTCTCGAGGCCGTCGTCGGGTAGGGGCGCTGCCGTCCCCCCGGGGTTCTACGAGGGCGTCCCGCTGCCCGGACATCCCTGGGGGCGATGCTTCCGCAGAGGCCATGTGCGGGATGGCGGCGCCGCCTTCCTGCGGCACCGGACCGCAAGAATCTCCCCGCTGTTCCGACTACCTCCCCGAAGGGGCGCCCGGCCTGGGCGTCCTGTCAGAAGTTGCTTGTCAGCTCCTGAAGGAGGATGCATGTCGCAGCTGTTGAGGGTGCAGTGCTTCAACGTGTCGCGGGACGGGTTCGGCGCGGGGGAGGGGCAGAGCTTGGACCGGCCTTTCGGCCATGCGGACCCCACCCCCCTCTGGTCCTGGGCGGGCGCCACCGCGAGCTGGGTGAACCGCACCGACCCCGGCGGCACTCGCGGCCTGGACGACTACCTGACCCGCGATCACACCCGCGACATCGGCGCGGAGATCATGGGGCGCAACAAGTTCGGCCCCCAGCGTGGCCCTTGGGAGAACCACGAGTGGCGGGGATGGTGGGGAGACACTCCGCCGTTCCGCACGCCGGTCTTCGTGCTCACCCACCACGAACGCCCGTCCTTCACCCTGGCCGACACCACTTTCCATTTCCTCGACGCGACACCGGCCGAGGCGCTGGCACGCGCGAAGCAGGCCGCCGACGGCCGGGACGTGCGCCTCGGCGGCGGAGTCGCCACCGTCCGCGAGTTCCTCGAGGCCGACCTGGTCGACACGGTGCACATCGCCGTCGCGCCCGTCGACCTCGGTCGAGGCGAACGGCTGTGGGAGAGCCACACCGACCTGCTCGACCGCTTCCACCTTGAGACGGTGCCGAGCCCCAGTGGAGTCACTCACCTGTTGTTCTGGAGACGATGACCACCGATCCCGCCGGGAAGGGCTCGCCGGTGAGGTCGATCGAGCGGGCCTCCCCCCGCAGTTCAAGCGCCTGACCTCGGCGCGGGTGCCGCACGTGTTCTTCACCCCGATGGCCGATGAGATCGGCTGGGCCAAGGAGCGCACCGCCGGCCCCGAGGTGGTGCCGGCGCTGAAGTGCTTTCAGAAGATGGCGTGCTTCCGCCCCCCGACATCGGGGCATGGGATAATCTACGCGGTCAGGCAGCTTCAGTCTGTCCCCCTCTGACCAGGTAAAAAAGGGGGAACAGACATGGAGATCAGACCACAGGCGGTCGTCATCCCCAAGGAGACCGACCAGCTCGAGCAGGGCAAGTACGGCCCCGTCTACCCGCGGACTCCGGCGTGTCACGGGTTCACCATCATCGCCGACGTCAAACCCGGCCGGGCCGAGACGATCCGCGACTACGGTCACGCCCTGGCCACGGCGCTGGAGAGCGATCCGTATCTCCTCGCGCCGCTGAAGCTGCACTACCTGCGCTGGGTGCTGTTCGACGACGACAGGCGCTTCATGTACCAGGGGATCTTCGACACCGACTTCGACAAGTACACCGAGGACGCCGTCGCGCTGTTCACCAAGGCGGGGGTGAGCACGGCCTTTGAGAACCTCGAAGGTTTCCCCGAGGACTGGAAGACCAATCCCGAGGCGTTCGCCAGGTTCGTCCGCGAGCATCACTGCCCGAGTTTCATCGAATACGGCGAGTATCCCTACGTCACCGCCGATGAGATCAAGAAGGCACTGCGGATCAAGAGCGCCCTGTCGGAGATGCTCGACCAGCTGCAGTGACATCCGCCGACGCCACCCGGAGACGAGATGAAAGAATTCACAACGGCACGCACCTACAACCAGAACCACACCCCGCGCCCCTACACTCCCGGCCGGCGGCGGCTGAGCATCTACGTCGCCTGGAGCTATCCGGCCGAGGCCGGCAGGAACGCGGCCGAGCTCGACAACCGCTTCTCCACGATGACCGAGGTGCGCCGCGTGACCTGGCCGGCCTACGAGGACCCGAAATGGTCCGACCCGCTGCGGTTCCAGCAGGGCATCGCGGGCGGTCTGGAGCTGTTCTTCTGGGGCTGGCTGCCCTTCCAGCAATTCGTCCAGGAGAGCACCGGGCATCCGGTGCCTGTCTACCAGCGCGTCGATCAGGCCGGATTCCACACCCCCCTGGACGAGCGGGTGCTGGCCGACACCGACACCCTGTTCGTGTGGGGACTGGACCACATGATCACCGGGCAGGACGCCACCCCCGGTGAGATCGAGGCGGTACGCGACTTCCTCACCCGGGAGGGAACCTGCCTGGCCCTGGGACCGCACCACGACGTCGGCGCCTCGGACGACCTGGCGGTACGCGATGCGGAGTACCACCACCACGGCGACGCGCTGGTGCCCCGCCAGCAGCGCTTCGGCAGGTACACCCGATCGCTGATGGCGGGTCTGAAGATACCTGTGGAAAACCGCTACGGCCTGCGTCCTGCGGCGGCGGACGGCAACAGAAGCGTCCCGCTGTCCATCGCCCGGGATCTGGACACCAGGGGATGGCTGGAAGGCGTGTCCAGTTTCAACTTCCACATGCACCTGCCGCACTACGCCGTGACCACCGACGAGGCGGACGTCGTCCATGTGCTGGGCAGGCAGCCGATCGACCTGTCCCGGCCGCCGCACCCGTTCACCGAGGCCGGCAACACCGAGTTCAACATGTTCCTGTGGATGCCTCCGGGCGGGGACCGGGCGGGGGATGTGATCTTCGCCGATACCACGATCTTCAGCGCGCTGTTCGGCGTCGACGAGAGTCTGCACGCCTTCTGGAACAACATCGTCTCAGCGAAGTAACGCGGTAAGGAGGCGAGGTGACGGTGAGCGATCACACTCACGCCGAGCACACTGCCGTGAAGCTCGAGCTCGACGACATCCAGCGCGGGGTGCTCAGCCCTCGGCCGAGTCCGTACGCGGCGACCTACATCCTGTTCCGGATCGACGACCGCGCGCACGGGCGGGAGCTGATGCGGCGCCTCGGGGCGGTGGTCACCTCGGCCGCCGACACGGTGAGTCCCCTCGGCGAGACCTGGGTGAGCGCCGCGCTCACCTACCACGGCCTGGCGGCGCTGGGTGTGCCGCCGGAGTCGCTGGAGACCTTCGCCTGGGAGTTTCGCCAAGGGATGGCCGCGCGGGCCAGGGCGCTGGGCGATGTCGGCCAGAGCGGTCCGGAGAACTGGGAGGCGCCGCTGGGCACGTCTGAGGTCCACGTGGTGCTGGTGGCGCTCGCACTGGACAGCGCCCGGCTGGCAGCCGCCGTCGACCGTGCACGCCCGGCGTATCACGCCCTGCCGGGCATCACGGCGATCTGGCGGCAGGACTGCCACGCGCTGCCCACCGAGACCGAACCGTTCGGCTACCGCGACGGCATCAGCCACCCGGCCGTCGAGGGCAGCGGCATTCCCGGGTCCAACACGCTGGAGACCCCGATCAAGGCGGGAGAGTTCATACTCGGCTACCCCGACGAGCTCGGCGGCGTCCAGACCGTCCGGCCCGAGGTGCTGGGGCGCAACGGCAGCTACGCGGCCTTCAGGAAACTCCATCAGCGCGTCGGCGCCTTCCGCCGCTATCTGCGGGACAACGCCACCGATCCGGCCGACGAGGAACTGCTGGCGGCGAAGATCATGGGACGCTGGCGCAGCGGCGCACCCCTGGCGCTCAGCCCGGAGCGTGACGATCCCGCCCTCGACACCGACCCGTACCGCAACAGTTTCCTCTACCGGCAGGACGACCCGGCGGGGTTCATCACCCCCGGCGGCTGTCACATCCGCCGGGGCAACCCCCGCGACGCGGCGGTGGCGGGCGTGGTGAGGCTGCACCGGATGATCAGACGCGGCACCGTCTACGGCCCGCCGCTGCCCGACGGCGTCCTGGAGGACGACGGGGCCGACCGCGGGCTGATGTTCGCCTTCATCGGTGCGCATCTGGGGCGGCAGTTCGAGTTCGTCCAGTCCGAGTGGATGAACGACGGCGTCTTCTTCGGCGCGGGTGACGCCAAGGACCCCGTCATCGGCTCCGGCGACGGCTGCGGCGACTTCACCATCCCCCGCAGGCCGCTGCGGCGACGCCTGCAGGGCCTGCCGCGGTTCGTCGTCACGCGCGGCGGCGAGTACTGCTTCCTGCCCTCGCTGAGCGCCCTGCGCTGGCTCGGCGACCTCGAAGACTGACGCGCGGGGACCCGGCGCCCCCGGGAGCAGGGTCCCCGCCGGGAAGGGAGGTCCATGGACGCGCTGCAGGTGCTGTTCAACGCGGTCACCGTGATCTTCATCGCGGTCACCATGTTCGCCGCCGGTCTGTCGACCCCCCTTGCGGCCCTGCGCGCCGTCCTGGCCGACCTCCCGCTGCTGGCGCTGGCGCTGCTGGCCAACCTGGTCCTGCTCCCGCTGCTCGGCTGGGGCCTGGCCGCGCTGTTCGCCCTGCCTGCCGCGGGTTTCATCGCTCTGGTCCTGGTCGCCTCCTCACCCGGCGGGCCGTTCGGGGCCAAGCTGAGCATGGTGCAGAAAGGGGACGTGGTCGCGGGCACCGCGATGCAGGTACTGCTGGCCGCCGTGGCCAGCCTCACCTTCGGCCCCACCAGCACCGCCGTCCTCAGCGCGGCCGAGGTCGGCCAGGAAATCTCCCTGGACGTCGCCGCGCTGGTGCGGACCGTGGCCATCTTGCAGCTCGTGCCGTTCGCCGTCGGCCTGGTGGTGCGCCACTACGCGCCGGCTGCGGCACTGTCGTGGCATCCGGCCGCCGCCGTGATCTCGAACGTGACGTTCCTGATGGTGCTGGCGGGCATGCTGCTGGGCAGTTGGCGCGACATCGCCGCGCTGCTCGGCTCCCGCACCCTGCTGGCCGGACTCGTCCTGGCCGTCGCCGCGTTCGCCGCCGGGACCCTGCTGGCCACCGGGCCGCCCGCGCGCCGTACCACCATGGGAGGCATCGCGGCGGTACGCAATGTGGGCCCCCCGCTGGCCGCCGTCGGGATCGCCTTCGGCGACGAGCGGGCCGTCCTGGGGGCGCTGGCCGCGGTACTGGTCGGCGGCCTGGCGGCGGCTCTGCCGGTCGCCGCGGTGCTCGGCCACCGGCGAGACGACGGCACCGGCTGAACGGCACCGCCCAGGAGGCGGGGAGCCGCCGAGGTGACGGACGACCGCGCGGGGCCGGCGACGAAACCCCCGCCGAACTGGAGGTTCTCGTCGGATTCGACGATGACCTGGCCGCCGAGGCGACCCGGGTGACCAACCGGATCCGCGGACCGCTCGTCACCATCCACCAGGTCTGACGCGGTGTCGTGTCAGCGGCCGTGTCAGCACGGCAACAGCGCGGTATCAGAGCGGTCGGCGATGGTGGGTGCCATGAACGGTTCAGCGATCACAGCCTCGGGGCCGCGAAAGGGCATGCTTCGGGCTGCGTCGAACACGTACTATCGCGACTTCGTCCCAAGCCGATGAGAGGAACGACCATGGAACACACCGTCACCACGCTGCCGACCGCGCGTCAGCCCGGCTGCCCCTTCGACCCGCCCAAGGAGCTGATCCAGGCCCGGGAGCACAGTCCGATCAGCCGCTTCCCCTTCCCCGGCGGACACGAGGGCTGGCTGGTCACCGGCTACGACCTGGTCCGGGCGGTGCTGGCCGACCCGCGCTTCAGCTCACGCAAGGAGCTCATGCGCCACCACCCGCTGGTCGACCTCGGCGAGATCGAGGTCCCCCCGGCACCGCCCGGCGAGTTCCTGCTGATGGACGATCCGCAGCACAGCCGCTACCGCAAACCGCTGGTCGGCAAGTTCACCGTACGGCGGATGCGGCTGCTCACCGAGCGCGTCGAGCAGATCACCGCCGAGCACCTGGACGCGATGGAGAAGGCCGGGCCGTCGGCGGACCTGGTGACCGCGCTCGCCAAGCCCATCCCCTCCATCATCATCTGCGAGGTGCTGGGCGTGCCGTACGAGGACCGGGGCTCCTTCCAGGAGCACATCGACAAGTTCCTCGGCGGGGAGGTCGGCGACGAGGAACTGATCGCGGCCTACACCGCGACCCAGCAGTACCTCGCGGAGCTGGTGGCGGCCAAGCGCGCCAACCCCACCGACGACGTGCTCAGCGACCTGCTCGACAGCGATCTGACCGATGAGGAGCTGCGGGGGATCGCCCTGATCCTGCTGGCGGCCGGGTTCGACACCACCGCCAACATGCTGGCGCTGGGCACCTTCGCGCTGCTGCAGAACCCGGAGCAGCTGGCGGCGCTGCGCGCCGATCCCGCGCTCACCGACGGGGCCGTGGAGGAGCTGCTGCGGTATCTGAGCGTCGCCAAGCAGTTCCCGAGGGTCGCGCTCGAGGACGTCGAGCTGGGCGGCCGGACCATCAAGGCCGGCTCGACGGTCATCCTGTCCTACCACACCGCCAACCGCGACCCCGAGCGCTTCACCGACCCTCACGCGCTCGACCTCCGCAGGCAGGACGGCGGGCACCTGGCCTTCGGCCACGGCATCCACCAGTGCCTGGGCCAGCAGCTGGCCCGCGTCGAGATGCGCGTCGCGCTCCCCGCGCTGATCAACCGCTTCCCCACGCTACGGCTGGCCGTACCGGCCGAAGAGGTCGCCCTGCGCCCGGAGACCGCGGACATCTACGGGGTGAAGAGCCTCCCGGTCGCCTGGGACGTGTGACCGCGAGCCAGTGACGGGTGAGGGTGCGCCCGCCGAGTGCCGTATCATCCGCCGGAAATCCAACGCATCCACCCGACCTGCGATGATAACGATCCGATGAAGGCCGGCGGTGTTTGCGGATCGCGCGCAGGGGCTGGTCGTCGGTCGTCGCCACGGTTCGGCACAATTACTGATGTGAAAGTCGAATTGCTCGGACCGTTCGGGGTCAGGAACCGCGATGGGGCCGTGGTGGAGGTTCCTGGGATTCGGCTGCGCGCACTGCTGGCCGCACTCGCCCTCGAACCTGGCCGGATCGTCACGCGTGCGAGGCTGGTGGACTGGATCTGGGGGCAACAGCCACCCGCGGACGGGGTGAATGCCCTGCAGGCGCTGGTGTCCAGGCTGCGCAGGGTGTTGCCGGACGGTGTGATCGAGGCGGAGTCCGGCGGGTACCGGCTGGCCGTGGCTCCCGATGCCGTGGACGTGTGCCGGTTCGAGCACCTGGTCGGTCAGGCCCGTGCCGCCGAGCCTGCGGCACGGGCGGATCTGCTGCGCTCGGCCTTGGCCCTGTGGCGCGGTACGGCCATGGCGGACATCGCCCTGCGAGACAGCGATGCGTTCGACGCCGTGGTGACGCGGCTGGACGAACTCCACGTCTCCGCGCTCGGGGATCGGGTGGACGCGGACATTCGCCTCGGCCGTGGCTCGGAGTTGGTCTCCGAGCTGACCGGGCTGGTTGCCACGTATCCGCTGCGGGAGGGGTTCGTGGCGGCGCTGATGCGAGCGCTCGCCGAGGCGGGGCGTGGGAATGAGGCGCTGGCCGTGTACCAGCGGACACGCGAGCGGCTCGCCGAGGAGTTGGGCGCCGATCCGTCGGCCGAGCTCTCCGCGCTGCACACAGCGTTGCTCCGGGGCGAGCTGGGCGAGCGGGCGGACAACCGCAGGACGAACCTGCGCGCCGAGCTGACGAGTTTCGTCGGCAAGGACGATGACATCGCCGCGGTCGCCGTTCTGGCCATCGGGCACCGGCTGGTCACCTTGACGGGGGCGGGTGGCTCCGGCAAGACAAGGCTGGCCACGGAGACCGCGCGGACGATGCTCGCCGATCTGCCGGATGGCGCGTGGCTGGTCGAGCTGGCCTCGGTGGGGGCAGGCGGTGACCTGGCGCAGGCCGCCCTTGCCGCGCTCGGCCTGCGTGACCAGCCATTGCTCGGTGGTGCGCGGGGTGGGGAGCCGATGGATCGGCTCATCGCCGCGGTCAGGGAGCGCTCGATCCTGCTGATCCTGGACAACTGCGAGCACGTGATCGAGGCGGCCGCGGCTTTCACGGATCGGCTTCTGGGGGAGTGCCGGATGCTGCGGATCCTGGCCACGAGCAGGGAGCCGCTCGGTATCACCGGGGAAGTGCTGTGGCAGGTCGAGCCACTCGCGCTGCCCGCGAAGGGAGCCGACCTCTCCGAGGTCGGTTCCTCGCCCGCGGTGCGGCTGCTGCGGGACCGCGCGGATCTGGTGCGCAAGGGCATCGGCTCCGACGCGCACACCTTGTCGGCCATGGCGCGGATCTGCCGGGCGCTCGACGGGGTGCCGCTGGCGATCGAACTGGCCGCGGCACGGCTGCGCACCATGTCTGTCGATCAGCTCGCGCATCGGCTCGATGACCGGTTCCGTCTGTTGACCGGCGGCAGCCGTACGGCGCTTTCCCGGCACAAGACGCTGCGCGCGGTCGTGGACTGGAGCTGGGATCTGCTGACCGAGGCCGAACGCGGCGTGCTGCGGCGGCTGTCGGTGTTCTCCGGCGGGGCGAGCCTGGAAGCGGCCGAACGGGTGTGCGGGGACGAGGCGTCCGCCGGGGAGCAGGTGCTCGACCTGCTGTCCGCGTTGGTCGAGAAGTCGCTGCTGCTCGTCGACGGCGAGGACACACCGCGCTACCGGATGCTCAACACCATCAGGGAGTACGCGGCGCACCGGCTCGTCGAAGCAGGGGAGAGCGAGCTGGCGCGCCGGGCGCACCTCGCCTACTTCACCGAGCTGGCCGAGACGGCCGAGCCGCACCTGCGCCGGGCCGAGCAGTTGGAGTGGCTGTCCGTGCTCCGGGCCGAGCACGACAACATCGGTACGGCCCTGCGTGGGGCGATCGCCGAGGAATGGGCACAGGAGGCGATGCGGCTGGTCGGGGTCGTGGGCTGGTACTGGTTCCTCGGCGGGCACAGGGCCGAGGGCACCGAGTTGAGCGTCGCGGCGGCCTCGCTGCACGGTGAGGTGTCCGATGAGGTGCGGGCGATGGCGTACGTCATCGTGTCGATGTTCGTGACCTCCGGGATCGGCGGCGATCAGTATCAGGCGCAGGAGTGGATCCGCGAGGCGCACCGGTTGACCCAGCGCGGCGGGTACCGCCACCCGATGCTCGGGTTCATCGCGCCGCTGGAGCGGATGCTGCGGGAGCCGACGGAGTTCCTGTCCGCGTTCGATCCGCTCGTCGCCGACGATGATCCATGGGTGCGCGCGCAGGCCAGGCTCGCTCGTGGCCGATTCCGGCTCACGCTCCACGGTGACGAGACCGACGTGGACATCGACGCCGAAACCGCCCTTGCCGAGTTCCGTGCGCTGGGCGAACGATGGGGGAGCTCGTCCGCGCTGACCTTCCTGGCCGATCGGCTCGCCATGCGCGGCGAGTTCGGGCGCGCGTGTGAGCACTACGATGAGGCGGTTGTGGCGCTGACCGAGGTAGGCGCGGCCGAGGAGGTCATCGGTCTGCGGGCCCGGCAGGCCCAGCTGTACTGGCTGCTCGGCGATGAGCGATCCAGCACCTCCGCCATGGCCGAAGCGCAGCGGTGCGCGGGCGGGATCACCTGGCCGGATGTGCTTGCCGAGCTGGCGCTTGCGAAGGCGCAGCTGGCGCGCCTTCGCGGCGAGGCGGACGAGGCACACCGGCATCTGGCCACGGTGCGGGCGATGCTGAGCAACGACTTGGTCCGCGCCAAGGCCATGGACCTGTACGGCTACCTCACCGAGGACCTCGAAAAGGCCCGCGCGCATCGGGCCGAGGCGCTCCGCGCGGCTGTGGAGTCGGCGTATCCGCCACTGATCGCCGAGATATTGATCGGGATCGCGGATATCGCTGTGCGTCAGGGACAGGACGAGCAGGCCGTGCGACTGCTCGCGGCAAGCGATGCCGTGCGCGGGACGCAGGACCGTTCGCAGCCGGATGCCGTCAGGATCGTCGCGGACACGCGCGATCGCCTCGGAGAAACCGTGTTCACCGAGGCGACCCGGGCCGGCTGGCGGCGGGATTGGCGCGAGCTGGCCGAGATCACGCTCGCTTCGTGAACGTCGCGCGCGCCCACAGGTAGCCGATCAACGCGAGCCCCGCACACCAGGCGATCGCCGTGATGGCCGGGCCCGCCGACGGCGTGCCGCTCAGCAACCCGCGCAGGGTTTCGGTGATCGGCGTGAACGGCTGGTACTCCGCGAACTGCCGCGCGCCCGGCCCCATCTTGTCGGCCGGCACGAACGCGCTGCTCAAGAAGGGGAGGAGCATCAGCGGGACAGCGGCGAGCCCCGCGCTCTCCGCCGACTTCGCCGCGAGACCGAACGCGACGGTCAACCAGCCGATCGAGCAGCGCGCGCAAAGACCTCACCCCGCCGTCGCCGGGAACCCGCAAGGCCAGCTCTTCGTCGTCCCTCGCGGACTCGGGCAGGACCCGTGCCGCGGCGTCGAGTCCGTATCAGACCTGACCGCCACCGGACCTCCGCCGGCCCGGCGGGGCGGAACCGGGCCCACCGCGGCCCGGTTCCGCCGTATTCCGGTGGCACCCGCTGGTGGACATCGCGAGCCGGTGGCGGGCAGTGTGCTTACGCACCGATGGAGATGCCGAACTCCGCTTCGATGATTCTGAACATGGGGTCCCAGGACTTCCATTCGGTGTTGGTGTGGACGGCGATGGTGTGCCGGCCGTCGGGGGTGCCCACCGCGAAGATCCAGGATCCCCAGAGGCTGCCACCCACGCCGCGCAGCGTCCGGCCGCCCGCCGCCTGCTTGTCGAACTCGAACACGCCGAGGCCGTATCGGGCGTGCGGCATCCAGTAACCACCCTCGGTGGAGACCGTGGTCCACATCCGGCGGTGCTGGGCGGGCGGCAGCAGGCTGCCGCTGGCCATCGCGTCGAGGAAGCGGATCATGTCACCGGTGGTGGAGACGACATTGCCGGCCGACCAGCCCAGGGAGGAGTTGAACTCGGTGACGTCCAGGGGCGGGAGACCGGGCTCCTCCATCAGCGATTCCCAGTTCTCCGGGGTGACTGTCGCCGGGTCGACGCCGTCCTTGAAGAACAGGTTCGAGTACCCTCGCGGGTGCGGATCGGGGTATCCCGTGTCCGTGGCGGGGCGCACGCGGGTGTGGGTCAGGCCGAGCGGCCGGGTGACCCTGCGCTCGACCTCCTCGGCATAGCCGTTGCCGGTGACCTTCTCGATGATCGCCCCGGCGAGGTGGAAGCCGCCGTTGGAGTATTCGAAGCGTTCGCCGGGCTCACCGACCGGCGGCTGAGACACCGCCACCCTCAGCAGCTCTTCGGTGGTGAATTCGTCGAAGCGATGCTCAGCGAACCCGGAACGGGTGGCGTAGCGGTGGCTGATCTCCGGTGCCAGGCCGGTGGCGAACAGACCACTGGTGTTGCTGAGCAGGTGCCTGATGGTGATCTTGTCGCCGTCGTAGCCGTTGACATCCAGCACGCCGGGCAGCCACTTGTTCACCGTGTCGTCGAGGCTCAGCCGGCCCTCGGCCTCCAAGGCCAGAAGTACGACGGCGGTGAAGGCCTTTCCGCTGCTGCCGGTGTGCACGTGTTCCCCCGGCCGGCGTCGGGCACCGGTCTGGATGTCGGCCACGCCGGCGGTGGCGAACCAGGTCCGGTCCCCTTCCTTGACATCGGCGACGATGCCGGGGACGCCGGCCTCGGCCACCGCCCAGTCGAGCACCTGCTGCACTTTCTTGTGCGCTGCCATTGCACTGCCTTTCGGACGTTTCTTCCGTATGTCCTCCACGGTGTCCACCCGCGCTTACAGGCCTCTTGGAACGCTCTTCCAGCCGGCATGGCGCCACTTTCAGCGGCACGTGCGCGTCTTTGTGCTCATAGCCTTTGTGCATGCGGATTGAGGTGCTGGGACCGGTCCGGGCCTATGCCGGCGATGGCGCGCCGATCGATGTCGGCGGCGTCATGGTCCGCGCGCTGCTGGCCCGGCTGGCACTGGCCGGAGGCGAGACGGTGTCGGTCGACGCGCTCGTTGACGGCCTGTGGGGGGAGCATCCGCGCGGGGGCACCGTCAACGCGCTGCATGGGCTGGTGCACCGGCTGCGCAAAGCTCTGGGCGGGGCCGGGGTCGTGGAGAGGGAAGCCGGCGGGTACCGCCTGCACATACGCGCCGAGGACGTCGACGCCTACCGGTTCGAGGAGAAGGCGGAGCGGGGCGGTCGCGAACTGGCCGCGGGCGCCGCGCGGCGGGCGGCCTCGTCGCTGGACGGGGCGCTGGCGCTGTGGCGGGGAGACGCGCTGGCCGACGTGCGCGACGCCCCCTTCGCCGGTACGGCCGGCTCGCGGCTGGAGGAGCTGCGCGTCGCGGCCGTCGAAGACCGGTTCGAGGCGGCGCTGCGACTGGGCCGTCACGACGAGATCCTGGCCGATATGGCGGCGGTGGCCGTCGGCCATCCGTTGCGCGAACGGCTGGCCGGATTGCGCATGCGGGCCTTGCACGCGGCAGGCCGCCAGTCCGACGCGTTGGCCGTGTTCGAGGAGGTCCGCGGCACGCTCGCCGAGGAGCTGGGCGTCGACCCGTCCGAGGACCTGCGCAAGACGCACCTGGCCGTGTTGCGGGGTGAGCTGGTGATCCCCGAGGCGGACCAGGCCCGGCCGGAGGCGGTGCGAGGACGCCTGCCGGCCCAGTTGACCAGCTTCGTCGGCCGGGCGGAGGAGCTGAGACTGCTGGCCGGATTGCTGGAGACCTCCCGGCTGGTCACTGTCGTGGGGCCCGGGGGAGTGGGCAAGACCCGGCTGGCCGTGGAGGCGATGAGCCGGCATCGGGCCCATCGGCGCGGCCGGGTCTGGCTCGTCTCCCTCGCCGGGGTGAACACGGCGGCCGGGCTGCCCGAGGCGGTGCTGGGCACGCTCAGCCTCGCCGATGCCCGGCCTTCCGGTACGCCGCTGGAGCGGGTGGTCGATCTGCTCGCCGGCGGCGAAGGCGTGCTGGTGCTGGACAACTGCGAACAGATCTCCGGCCCCGTCGCGGAGTTCGCCGGGCAGTTGCTGGAGCGCCAGCCGTACTTGACCATCCTGGCCACGGGCCGGGAGCCGCTTGAGGTCATGGGTGAGGCGCTGTGCCGTCTGGGCCCGCTCGACCTGCCGCCGGCGCACGCGGATTCCGCCCGGGCCGGCAGGTCGGCCGCGGTGCGGCTGTTCCTCGATCGCGCGGCAGCCGTACAGCCCGGCTTCACGCTGGACGCGCCGGCCGCGGCCACGGTCGTGGACATCGTGCGCCGGCTGGACGGGCTGCCGCTGGCCCTGGAGTTGGCCGCGGCGCGACTGCGTACGATGAGCGCCGACCAGATCGCCCGGCGGCTGGACGACCGCTTCCGGCTGCTCAGCACCGGTAACCGGGCCGCCCAACCCCGCCAGCAGACCCTCCACGCGGTCATCGAATGGAGTTGGGACCTCCTCACCGATCGAGAACGGACGCTGGCCCGCCGGATGTCGATCTTTCCGGCGAGAACCGGGACCGCCGCGATCGAGGCGGTCTGTTCGGATGAGACGCTCCCCGCGGGCGAGGTCGTCTACCTGCTGGACTCCCTGGTCGACAAGTCCATCGTGGAGCGGGCCGGCGACGGCTACCGGATGCTGGAGACCATCCGAGCCCATTCGGCGGACAAGCTTCGCCTCGCGGGGGAGGCCGAAGCCGTCCTGCGCAGGCTCGCGCGGCACTTCGCCGACCTGGCCGAGGAACACGAGCCGCTGCTGCGCTCGGACAAGCAGGCGGAGTCGCTGCGGCTGTTCCAGGCCGAGTACGACAACCTGATGTTCGCCCTGCAAACGGCCATCGACACCGGCGCCGCCGATACGGCGGCCCGCCTCCTCGGCCCGCTGTACTGGTACTGGGTCATGCTCCGCTACGACGCTCGGGCCGATGCCTACGTCGCCAGGGTCGCCGGGTTCGGCGACGCGCTGCCCGCGGACGCCCGGGCCGCGTTCACCGCGATCCACCTGGTAGCCGGCGAGGGCGGGCCGGTCACCGATCCCGAGCGGTTGCGCGCGCTCATCGACGACTGCGTGCGCACGGGCGCGCTGCGGCGTTATCCGATGCTGCTGACGACAGTGCTGGTGACGGCGGCGGCAGTCGGTCTGGACAAGCTGGTCGACCAGGAGATCTCCCGGGTGCGCAGCGGCTCGGACCGCTGGGCGATCGCCTGCACCTTCGTGATCGAAGCCATGCGGTATCGCGAACGGGGCGACCGGGAGGGTTCCGCGACCGCGATCGCGGCGGCGCTGCACGGGTTCGAGGAGGTGGGCGATCGGTGGTGGACGGCGAAGACGCTGTACGGCCTGGCACAGATCCACGCCATCTGCGGCGAACACGACCGGGCGATCGTCGCCTACGAGCACAGCATCACGATCGCCACCGACCTCGGCTCGCAGGACGAGGTCTCAACCCGGCTCGGGCTCGCCACCGAACGCATGCGCGCCGGCGACCTGACCGGCGCCCGGCACGACATCGAAACCGCCGGACGAGCGGCCTGGGAGCGCGGTCAACCCGTGCTGGAGGTCGAGGTCCTGGGCAGCCTGGCCGAGCTGTACCGCCGCTCCGGCGAGATCGAACGGGCCAACCAGGAACTCGACCGGATGGAGACGCTCGCCCGCCGGCTGCGCCTCACGGCGGAGACGATCGAGAACCTACTGGTGCCCGCCAGGATGGCGAACCTCCTCACCGCCGGGGACGCCGCATCCGCGCGCGAGCTGCTGCCCCGTGCCGTGCAGGCGGCGCAGGCGCGCAGGGACACCCCTTGGGCCGCCCAGCTCCTGGCCCGGCTGCTGTTCCTGGAGGACGATCCGGCCGGCGCGGCCACCGCGCTCGGCCTGAGCCAGGCCATCCGCGGCACCTTCGACCACGGCGACATCGAACTGCGCTCTCTTACGGAGGTGCTCGCGGAACGGCTCGGCCGTACCGACTACGACACCGCCTACCGGCGGGGCGCCGGCATGACACCCCACGAGGCCACCGACCGGCTGACAGAGCTGCGCGTATAAGGCCGCGGGCGGGCATCGTTGCGTGGGCCGCGCAAAGGACCCGGCCTGGGCCGGGCGGCTCACCGACGCCGACCGGCGCGCTGTCGCCGGTGGGGCGACCTCGGGGAAAGGGGCGCCGTCAAGCGCCTGGAGGGCGATATCTCAAACGCCGGGCCTGCGCGTGCCGGTCACCGGTCCCGTGGACCTTCGGGCGGCTCGGCGAGGAGGACGCAGCTCAGGGCGCTGCGCAGCATGGTGGCGAAGGATTCGGTGTTGCCCGGTTCGAGCCAGTGCCGGCCTGCGACGCGGATGGCGCCGGCGACCGCGGCGGCCTTGACGGCGGGGAACAGGTCGCGTCCTGGGTCGGTGCCGGTGCGCGCCGCGATCGCCTCCGCGAGTGGGCCCTCCGCCATGGTGAACGCCTTCAGCGCCTCGCCCTCCAGCTCGGGCGTCTGCATGATCATGCGTAGGCCGGCCTTGTCGGGCTCGGGGTCGGTGTAGAGCTCGATCATGGCAGCGGTGACGGCCTCGTGGAGCGGTTCGTCGGCGGGCCGGGAGCGTAGCGCCTGCCCCGCACGCCTGGACTGGTCGGCCTGGAAGGCGCAGATCGCCTCCGCCCTGCTGGAGAAGTAGTTGTTGTAGGTGCGGGATGACACGCCCGCGGCCGTGGCGATGTCCTGGACGCGCACCAGCGCCAGCCCGTGCGGGCCCTGCTCGATGGCCAGGCGCAGCGCGGCGTGGCCGATCGCCTCCCTGGTGGCCTGCCTGTTGCGCGCCCGCAGGTCCATGGCGTCATCGTTCATGGCCCGACTCTATCTCATATTGCGCACCCCGCACTATGTGCGTGACACGCAAGTTGTGAGTAGAGTGCGGGGAAGACGCCCGGCACTCGCAACCGGAGAGTGCCGACCATGAGGCGTGTGCCGGGACGGTGAGGTCTGCCGGCAGGTAGAACGTCCGTCGCGGGCGCCGTCCCGGACAAACCCCATCGAGAGCGGGAGCAGGAATGGCTTCAAAGATGATCGCGTTTGACGAGGACGCCCGGCGCGGTCTCGAGCGCGGTATGAACCAGCTCGCGGACGCCGTCAAGGTGACCCTCGGCCCCAAGGGCCGTAACGTCGTCCTGGAGAAGAAGTGGGGCGCACCCACGATCACCAACGACGGTGTCTCCATCGCCAAGGAGATCGAGCTCGAGGACCCGTGGGAGAAGATCGGGGCCGAGCTCGTCAAGGAAGTCGCCAAGAAGACCGACGACGTCGCGGGCGACGGCACCACCACCGCCACCGTGCTCGCCCAGGCTCTCGTACGTGAGGGTGAGGG
>NZ_NGFP01000509.1 GCF_002149035.1 Streptosporangium minutum | reverse complement strand
GGCCAAACACCCTCTGAACTGGAGTAGTGGCATGAGCGTCGACTACGCGGTGTTTGTCGGCTTAGACGTGGGCAAGGGCGAACACCACGCCTGCGCCCTGGACCCTCGCGGCAAGAAACTCCACGACAAGCCCCTGCCCAACGACGAGCAGCGCCTGCGCGCGCTGTTCGGCAAGCTCAAGACCCACGGGCCAGTGCTCGTCGTGGTCGAYCARCCCGCCTCCATCGGCGCGCTACCCGTCGCCGTGGCTCGCGCCGAAGGCTGCCAGGTCGCCTACCTGCCCGGCCTGACCATGCGCCGCCTGGCCGACCTGCACCCCGGCAACGCCAAGACCGACGCCCGTGACGCGTTCATCATCGCCGACGCCGCCCGCACCTTGCCGCACACACTTCGACGTGTCGACGCCGGCGACGAAGCCCTCGCCGAGCTGGAGGTTCTCGTCGGATTCGATGATGACCTGGCCTCCGAGGCGACCCGGGTGACCAACCGGATCCGCGGACTGCTCGTCACCATCCACCCGGCGCTGGAGCGGGCGCTTGGGCCGCGCCTGCACCATCCCGCCGCCCTGGAGCTCCTGGCACGCTTCGGCGGCCCGAACGGCCTGCGAGAGGCCGGACGCGAGCAGCTCCTGACCGTCGCCCAGCCACTGGCTCCGCGCATGGCGGGCCGTATGGTCGACGAGGTCCTGGCCGCGCTCGAAGCACAGACAGTCGTCGTCCCCGSAACCAGCGCGGCCGAGACCGTCCTGCCCCGCCTGTCACGATCGCTACGAAGCGTGCTCGACCAGCGCAAACAGGTCGCAGCCGAGGTGGAAGCGATGCTTGATGCCCACCCTCTCGCCAAGGTCCTGATCACCATGCCCGGGCTCGGGATCAGGACCACCGCACGGCTGCTGCTGGAGATCGGCGACATCTCCGCCTTCGCCACCCCCGGGCACCTCGCCGCCTACGCCGGGCTCGCCCCGGTGACCCGCCGATCCGGTTCTTCGATCAAGGGTGAACACCCACCCAAAGGCGGCAACAAGGCACTGAAACGGGCCATGTTCCTCGCCGCGTTCGCGTCCCTGTCCGACCCCGAAAGCAGGGAGTACTACGACAAGAAGCGCGCCGAGGGCAAGAAGCACAACGCCGCCCTGATCTGCCTCGCCCGTCGCCGTTCAGACGTCATCTACGCCATGCTCCGCGACCGCAAGCCCTACCAGCCCCGCCGGAAGAACCACACCCGAAAGCCCGCGGCCGCTTGACGAACACCATAGGGACACCCCCCAACACCATAGGGACACCCCCCA
>NZ_NGFP01000508.1 GCF_002149035.1 Streptosporangium minutum | reverse complement strand
CCCCCGCCTCGCCCGCCTCGGACCGGTCACCCGCCCCCGGGGGCGGCTCGGCCCTGACGCTCACCCTCTCCGTGGCCGGCGGCACGAGCTCCGGCGTCTCCCTCACATGCGACCTGGAGGGCGGCAGCCATCCCGATCCCTTCACGGCCTGCGGCCTGATCCGCAGGGTCGGCGGCGACCTGTCGAAGCTCGCCTACGACATCGACATGATCTGCCCCGAGGAGTATCTCCCGCACACCGTGCGGGCCCTCGGCACCTGGGAGGGCAGACCTGTCTGGTTCGGCAGGACCTACGACAACCGCTGCGAGATGACCGCCCTCACCGGCCCTCTCTTCCACATCTGAGCCCTCCGCCCGCGCGGGCCTGGCCCGGCGTCTGAGCCCTCCGCCCGCGCGGGCCGGGCCCTGGGGCCACCCGCGGCCTGGACGGCCGCTACCGGCTGTCCAGCGGCCGCCGTGACACCCGGCTGTGGCGGTAGCCGTAGGTGACGTAGACGACGACGCCGATGATCATCCACACGACGAACCTGACCCAGGTCTCCACCGGCAGGTTGAGCATCAGGTAGAGGCAGGCCAGCACCGACAGGATCGGCACCAGCGGGACCAGCGGGGTGCGGAAGGAGCGCGGGAGGTCGGGGCGGGTGCGCCGGAGGATGACCACCGCGATCGAGACGATCACGAACGCGAAGAGCGTGCCGATGTTGACCAGCTCGGCGATCGTCGACAGCGGCACCAGCCCCGCCAGGACCGCGACGATGACGCCCATCAGGATGGTGATCCGGTACGGCGTGCCGAACCTCGGGTGGACCCTGGACAGCCCGCGCGGCAGCAGGTTGTCCCGGGACATCGCGAACATCACCCGCGACATGCCGAGCATGAGGATCATCACGACGGTGGTGAGACCGGCCAGGGCGCCGATGCTGATGAGCGTCGCCGCCCAGGTCTGGCCGACCGCCTTGAACGCGTCCGCCAGCGGCGCGGACTCGCTGAGCTGCGAGTAGGGCTGCATGCCGACGACGACCAGGGAGACCGCGACGTAGAGGATGGTGCAGATGACCAGCGAGGCGATGATGCCGATCGGCAGGTCACGACGCGGGTTGCGGGTCTCCTCCGCCGCGGTGGCGACCACGTCGAAGCCGATGTAGGCGAAGAACACGATCGCCGCGGCGCTGAAGATGCCCAGCACGCCGAAGGCGACAGGAGTGATCCCGAACAGCACCTRGATCAGCGGCGCGGCCAGGCCCTCGACGGCGGGGGTGGGCTTGGAGGGCGGGATGAACGGGGTGTAGT
>NZ_NGFP01000507.1 GCF_002149035.1 Streptosporangium minutum | reverse complement strand
GCGGCGGCTCCACCGCCAGATCGAATCCCCGGCTCACGGAGGCGAGCAGCGCGTCCTCGAGTTCGCCGAACCGGCGCTGGAGCACGTGCACCTTGGGGAGGCCGAACTCGCGGACGCGCTGCTCGCCTCCGTGAGCCGGGGATTCGATCTGGCGGTGGAGCCGCCGCTCCGCGTGACGCTGTTCACCCTGGGCCCCGACGAGCACGTGATCGCCCTGGTGTTGCATCACATCGCGGGGGACGGYTGGTCGATGGCTCCGCTGGCCCGTGATGTGATCACCGCTTATGCGGCGCGTTCKCGGGGGCGGGTGCCGGGGTGGGAGCCGTTGCCGGTGCAGTACGCCGATTATGCGTTGTGGCAGCGGGAGTTGCTGGGGGAGGAGTCGGATCCGGGGAGTCTGGTCAGTCGTCAGGTGGGGTTCTGGCGGGCGGCGCTGGCGGGGTTGCCGGATGAGATCGCGTTGCCGGYCGACCGCCCCCGCCCCGCCGTCGCGTCCTACCGGGGCGGGTCGATCCCCGTGTCCGTCGGTGTGGAGGAGGTCCGCCGCCTGAGGGCGTTGGCGCGGGAGGCGAACGCGAGTCTGTTCATGGTGGTGCAGGCGGCGCTGGCGGCGTTGCTGACCCGGTTGGGTGCGGGCACCGATGTGCCGATCGGTTCGGTGGTGGCGGGCCGGGTGGATGAGGCGTTGGACGATCTGGTGGGCATGTTCGTCAACACGTTGGTGCTGCGGACCGATACGGGGGGTGATCCGGGGTTTCGGGAGTTGGTGGGCCGGGTGCGGGAGGTGGATCTGGCGGCCTACGCGCATCAGGATCTTCCGTTCGAGCGGTTGGTGGAGATCGTCAATCCGGCCCGTTCGATGGCCCGCCACCCCCTGTTCCAGGTGGCCCTGACCTTCCAGAACAACCCCGCCGTGAAGCTCGAACTCGACGGGCTGTCGGTCGAGCCGGAGCCGCTGGAAACCGGTGTGGCGAAGTTCGACCTGCTGATGTCCCTGACCGAGACGGCCGGGGGGCTGACGGGGACCCTCGAATACGCCACCGACCTGTTCGACCCGGAGACCGCCGAGGGGCTCGTGTCGAGGTTCCTCCGTCTCATCCACGCCGTGGCCGCCGACCCCGACGTCTCCCTCAGCGCGATCGACATCCTGGACCCCCGTGAACGCCACACCATCCTCCACGAGTGGTCGGGAACCGGCTCGTCCCCCGGCGTCCCCTCGACGATCACCGAGGAGTTCGAGGCGCAGGTGGCGCGGTCGCCGCATGCGGTGGCGGTGGTGGGGTCGGGGGTGGCGT
>NZ_NGFP01000506.1 GCF_002149035.1 Streptosporangium minutum | reverse complement strand
CACCTCGGCGGGCCCCGTGCGACCGCTGGCGGCCCCCTCCGACATGACCTCCGCCGACCTGCCCTTCGGCCGGCCGGGGCGGTCGATGCGCGGCAACCCGTTCGTGTTCGGCTTCACCGCCGCGCTGGGCGTGCTCACCGCCTGGTGGCTGGTGCAGGCGGTGGTGAGCGCGAGTTCGGTGCTGATCCTCATCATCGTCTCGCTCTTCCTCGCCATCGGCCTGAACCCCGCCGTAGAGAACCTGCAGAAGCGCGGGCTCGCCCGCGTGGTCGCCATCACCGTGGTCTTCCTCGGCGTCATCGCCGTCTTCGCCGTCTTCGGGCTGGCCGTGGTGCCGCCGCTGACCACGCAGTCGACCGACTTCGTGGAGAAGCTCCCGCAGTACGTCCAGGAGCTGCAGAACAATCCGATGATCCGCGACCTGGACCAGCGCTTCCAGATCCTGGAGAAGCTCCAGCAGTACGTCACGAGCGGCGACTTCGGCAGCCAGATGTTCGGCGGCGTCCTCGGCTTCGGCCAGGTGCTCATCGGGGCGGTCTTCAACGCGCTGACGGTCCTGGTCCTGACGCTCTACTTCCTGGGCTCGCTGAACTCGCTCAAGAAGATGGCCTACCGCCTGGTGCCGAAGTCCCGCCGGACCCGCGCCGGCCTGCTCGGTGACAAGATCATCGACAGCATCGGCGGCTACGTCGCGGGGAACCTGATCATCTCGCTGATCGCCGGAGTGGCGACCTTCTTCTTCCTGATCGCCATGAAGGTCCCCTACGCCCTGGCGCTGGCCCTCATCGTGGCCCTGACCGACCTCATCCCGATGGTCGGCGCCTTCATCGGCGCGGGGATCGCCTCCCTGGTCGGCTTCTTCGTCTCACCGACCGTCGGCATCGTCTGCTTGATCTTCTTCACCATCTACCAGCAGGTCGAGAACTACTGGATCGCGCCGAGCGTGATGAAGAGCTCGGTGGACGTCCCACCGCTCGCCACGATCGTCGGCGCCCTGGTCGGCGGCGCCCTGCTCGGCGTGGTCGGCGCCCTGCTGGGCATCCCGCTGGTCGCGGCCCTCCTGCTCATCGTCCGCGAGGTCGTCATGCCCCGCCAGGAACAGGTCTGACCCGGCCCGCCGGGGGCCCGGCCCGCTGCCGTACCGGCGCCCTCCACAGGAACCGGCCCCCAGCCCCGCTCCCTCTCTTACTTCCGTGATCCGCGTCACCTGCTCTGGCTTCGGTCAGAGTGAAGCCGCGCCCTTCTGTCTTGCGGGGATGAGGGGATTCGAGTCGCGGGTCGCGGCGGGGCCTGTCTTGCGGGGATGAGG
>NZ_NGFP01000505.1 GCF_002149035.1 Streptosporangium minutum | reverse complement strand
GTACGAGGGGGAGTGGCGGGCGGCCGGGGTGGACTTCGGCACCCGGGGGCCACGGCTGGACGAGGCGATCGAGGTGACMCGGCGGCTCTGGTCCGAGCCGGTCGTCGCGCACGAGGGGCGTTTCTACGGCTTCCCCGAAGTCGCCTTCGAACCCAAGCCCGTCCAGGACCGGCTGCCCATCCTGGCCGGAGGCGAGTCGGGCGCGGCCCTGCGGCGAGCCGCCCGGCTCTGCGACGGCTGGATCAGCATGCCGCACTCCCCGGACACGATCCGCCCTCAGCTCGACAGGCTCGCCGCGCTCCGCGACGACCGCCCCTTCTCGGTCACCGCGCACGCCTACGAGCTCGCCGGTCCCGCCGAGATCTCCCGATGGGAGGGACTCGGCGTGGATCGCATGATCGTCCGTCCCTGGCGCCGCAGCCGCGACGCCGTCGCCGGCCTCGCGGCCTTCGCCGCCGACTGTCTTTAGCACCGGTCGCGTCCGGAGCCGGCTGCCCCCGGACGGGCGCTCTCGCGGACGGACGCGCTCGTCCCCTTCACGACGGCACCCTCGCCCTCTCGGGCGGGTATCTCAGCCGCCTCAAGCGGACGTCCTCGCCCTCTCGGGCGGGCACCCTCGCCTCCTCAGGCCGGCACCCTCGCCCGGCGGCGGCCCCGGTAGCCGCTGTGGACCAGGACGTCGGTCGGTTCGGCGGTGAGTGGCCCGGTCGGGATGGTCGTGCTGACCACGGGCTCGGACCGGCGATGGCGCCGGCCGCGTAGCGGGGCGTCCTGGACGAAGGTCGAGGACTCGACGACCGGGCGCTCGCGGAGGCGGCGCCTGCCCTGGTAGGGGGCCTGCGGGCCGTCGTGGCGCCGGTTGGCCGGGCCGGTGCCCTGAGCGCGGGACGGGCCGGCCACGCCGGTCCGGCCGACGCGGGTGAGGCCGGTCCAGCCGCTCTCCTCGGACCGGAAGAGATCGCCCAGGCCACCCTGCCCGTCGCGGGCGAGACTGGCCCGGATGGCCTCCTCGGCGCGGGCCAGGCTCGCCTGCTCGGCGAGAGTGAGGTTGGCCAGTCCGGCCTCCCCGATGAGGCCGGCCAGTCCGGCCTCATCGGCGCGGGTGAGCGGCCCGGTCTGCTCGACGGGGATGAACGGCGCGGTCTGTTCGGCGGAGACAAGCGGCGAGCTCTGCTCGGCCGGGGTGAGCGGTCCGGCTTCCCCGACGTGACCGAGCGGGGTCGTGACCGAGGGGAACTCGGTCGCCGCGGCGGCGGGGAGCGTGGTCTCGGGGACGATCTCCGGGGTGATCCGGAGCCCCTCGGCCAGGAC
>NZ_NGFP01000504.1 GCF_002149035.1 Streptosporangium minutum | reverse complement strand
GTCCAGCGTGCCGCCGGTCGTCCCGCCCGACCCGCTCCCCCGGCGGATCCCCTCCGAGCAGAACCAGAACGGCGCGCAGGCAGGAGACCGACCCCATGGCCGTTGACACCATCGCCGCCACCGGCACGCTGGAGAGCCTCGCCGACAGGATCGCGGAGACCGCGCAGCGGGAGCGGCACACCTCCCGGGAGGAGCACCCGACGGGCCCCGACGCCCTGATCCTGCTGGCCGAGGCCATGCGGGACGGGGGCGGCGCGCTCGCCGGCGTGGACCTCCTCCACGTCTATCCGCCCGAGGCCCTCCTCCCCGATCGCCGGGCACCGGGCTGGGAGGCCGCACTCACCCTGCTGCGCGTCGCCCGCGACATCCTGATCTTCATGCCGGTCTTCATCACCTGGCTCATGTTGCAGAAGGCCCTCACCGCCTATGGCGAGGCCGGGTCGCCCCCGTCCTTCCTGCTCGGCTGGCAGGCGGGCACCTTCGGAGGCCGCCCGTTCACCCCGCTCAGCGACGCGGCGATGGCGGTGGCGCTGTTCGTGGCGCTGGTCATGGTGTGCGCGGCGACCGTTCACTTCGGCGAGAGCCACGTGGCGCGGTTCACCTCCAACGAGAGAGCCCGGCGCCAGCTCGCTCAGGACCTGGCCCTGGCCACGCTGCTGATACCACCGTCACCCGAGGAGGTGCGCCTGTCGATCCGCGAGGTGGCCCGGCAGCTACCGGCCCTGCAGTCCAGTACGGCGCAGCTCGTGCTGGCCCTGGAACGGACCTCCGACGAGATCAGGGCGGCGCTGGAGGGCGGGCCGGGCCGGCAGATCAGTGACGCGCTGGACCTCTGGGTCGCCAAGTCCGCCGCGCTGGAGAGCGCCCTCAGCGCCATCCAGATCCCCTCCACCACGTTGAAGGAGTTCGAGCAGCTCCAGCGGCGGATCCACGAGGACCGGCAGGCGGTGCGCCAGGAGCTGAACGACCTCGTGCGGAGGATCCAGGCCGTCTCCGACGGCTCCGACCGGCAGGTGGAGGCGGCGCAGCGGCTCGTGAGCGATGTGATGGGCGGCTTCGGCGACTCGCTGGGCCGGTTCAACGACGGAGTCGACGACCTGGCGAAGGCCACCGACCGGCTCCGCCGTTTCGTGGACGCCGCCCAGCAGTTCGTCGTCCAGGTCAGTAACCGCGACGGCCGGGGGGACTGGTGAGGCGGGTGAGGGAGCGGCTCACGGCGGCGCATCTGGCGGGCTGGCTCTTCGCCGACCTGCTCCTGGTGCTGTTCCTCGTGTCGCTGTCGGCGCAGCCCTCTCCCCCGCCCACGGCGCCCGCCGTGTCC
>NZ_NGFP01000503.1 GCF_002149035.1 Streptosporangium minutum | reverse complement strand
GCGTCAGACGTTGGGGGCCAGGAGCACTAAGCGTCCGGAAGGCGGGGAGGAAGGTCCCATCCCCCATCCTGATGACCTCGGGGGGTGGCATGCGGAGGATCGCCGAGGCGCTGCGGGGCGACTTCGTGCTCTCCGGCCGTCCCGCCTGGGGGTACAGCCTGCTGTGCGCGCTGGGCATCTGCCTTCCGCTGGTGGCCGGCGTCATGCTCGGCCATGTCCCGCAGGGCGCCGCGATGGCACTGGGCGGCTATCTCACCGTCTTCGGGGACGCCCCGGGCCTGCCGTACGGCGAGCGCGCCCGCAAGCTGCTCGTCGCCACGCTCATGGTCACGCTGGGTTCGGGCCTGGGCGCGCTGATCCAGCCGTATCCGTGGGTGGCCGCCGTCGTGGTGGGCCTGGTCGCCATGGCCGGCGGCTACTGGCCGGTGATCAGCATTTCCTCGGTTCTCTCGGTGGCCCTGACCTATTTCGCCCCGCCGGGCATGAGCGTGCCGGCCCACATGGAGATCACGGCAGCCGGTGGCCTGCTGATGACGCTGCTCCTCGTGGGGCTCTGGCCGGTGCGCCGCCTCCAGCCGCTCCGGACGGCCTTCGAGACGGCCGGTACGGCGCTGGCCGACCTGCTGGAGGCCGCGGGGCGGGCTCCGCTCTCCGACGAGAGCTGGGAGGTGCTGCGCCGCTCCGCCGGCACCGCCCTGGACGACGCGGCCAAGGCCTTCTCCCTCTACCGGGTCTCGGAGGAGGACGACCGGGCCCTGCAGCGGCTGCTGGCCACGCTGACCCGCGTCATCCACGAGACCGTCGCGCTGCGCGTCCTGCGGGCGGCGGCCGTGCAGACGGGCGTGGGCACCGGCTGGACCGAGGAACTGAACGAGGCGGTCGGGGCCCTGGCCCGCGCGCTGCGGGAGGCCGTGACGCTCGGCGGTTCGGCCGGGGTGCCCGAGGCGCTGGGCGCCGTCGGGCGGTTCGCCGACCAGGTCGAGGAGATCCGCCGGTCCGCTCACACGGGCGGTGCGCCGCTGCCCGCGGCCGCGCTGCTCGGGCAGGTCCGCCGGTGCCTGGACCGGATCGGGATGGCGGTGCGGTCGGTGGCGCAGCAGGCGGTCGAGGGGGTCGAGGTCGGACCGCGCCTGCCCAGGTTCGGCCGGTTGCGCAAGCCGGTGTTCTCCACCGGCCACCACCCGGTACGGCTGGGCCTGGCGGTGACCCTGGCCATGGTGCTGATGCTGGTGACCCACGAGCACTACGCCAAGTGGTTCGTGGTGACCGTGATCGTCAGCCTCCGCCCGGCCTACCGCGACACCGTGGAACGGGTGGTGCTGCGG
>NZ_NGFP01000502.1 GCF_002149035.1 Streptosporangium minutum | reverse complement strand
CCCTTGGGCGTGACCTTGCCGACCAGGATGTCGCCGGGGACGACCTCGGCGCCGATGCGGATGATGCCGCGCTCGTCGAGGTCGGCCAGGACCTCCTCGGAGACGTTCGGGATGTCCCGGGTGATCTCCTCGGGGCCCAGCTTGGTGTCGCGGGCGTCGACCTCGTGCTCCTCGATGTGGATCGAGGACAGCACGTCGTCCTGGACCAGGCGTTGCGAGATGATGATCGCGTCTTCGTAGTTGTGCCCCTCCCACGGCATGAACGCCACGAGCAGGTTCTTGCCGAGCGCCATCTCGCCGTCGTCGGTGCAGGGACCGTCGGCGACGACCTGGTTCACCTCGACCCGATCGCCTTCCTTGACGATCGGCTTCTGGTTGAAGCAGGTGCCCTGGTTGGAGCGCTTGAACTTGGCGACACGGTAGGTCGTGCGGGTGCCGTCGTCGTTCATCACGGTGACGTAGTCGGCGGAGACCTCCTCGACCACGCCCGCCTTCTCGGCGCTGACCATGTCACCCGTGTCGGTGGCCGCACGGTACTCCATGCCGGTGCCGACCAGCGGCGCCTCGCTCTTGAGCAGCGGCACCGACTGGCGCATCATGTTCGCGCCCATGAGCGCCCGGTTGGCGTCGTCGTGCTCCAGGAACGGGATCATCGCGGTCGCGACGGACACCATCTGGCGCGGCGACACGTCGATGTAGTCGACCTCCGCGGCACGGGCGAGCTCGGTCTCACCGCCCTTGGTGCGGACCAGGACGCGGGACTCGGCCAACGACCCGTCGGGGTTGAACACCGTGTTGGCCTGCGCCTTGACGTAGCGGTCCTCCTCGTCGGCGGTCAGGTAGTCGATCTGCTCGGTCACCTTCCCGTCCACGACCTTGCGGTACGGCGTCTCGACGAAGCCGAAGGCGTTGAGCCGGCCGAAGGAGGCCAGGGAGCCGATCAGGCCGATGTTGGGACCTTCCGGCGTCTCGATCGGGCACATGCGGCCGTAGTGGGAGGGGTGGACGTCACGGACCTCGAAGCCGGCCCGCTCACGGGACAGACCACCGGGGCCCAGCGCGTTCAGACGCCGCTTGTGCGTCAGGCCGGCCAGCGGGTTGATCTGGTCCATGAACTGCGACAGCTGGGAGGTTCCGAAGAACTCCTTGATCGACGCCACGACCGGACGGATGTTGATCAGGGTCTGCGGCGTGATCGCCTCGACGTCCTGGGTGGTCATCCGCTCGCGGACGACGCGCTCCATGCGGGCCAGGCCCAGGCGGACCTGGTTCTGGATGAGCTCGCCGACGCTGCGCAGGCGGCGGTTGCCGAAGTGGTCGATGTCGTCGGTCTCGACGCG
>NZ_NGFP01000501.1 GCF_002149035.1 Streptosporangium minutum | reverse complement strand
GAGCATGGTTGGCTCTGTTACCGGGATGTTTCACACTTCAACCGGGTGCCCGCCGCGCCGGGGCGGGCACCCGGTTGAAGTGTGAAACATCCCGGTAACAGAGCCAACCATGCTCTTGACCCCTCCGTGAGGGTCTCTTATGGTTCCCTCCATATTCTATAGAATCCAGAATCCAGAATATGGAGGGAACCGGATGAGCACAGCGGCGCGAGCAGCGATCGTCGTGGACGCCGCGGGCGCGGTGGAGATCCGGTCCTACGCCGTGCCGGAGCCCGGTCCGGGCGAGTTCGTTCTCAAGCTGGAGCTGTGCGGCGTCTGCGGCACCGACGCGCACATCTACCGGGGGCGCCTGGCCAGCGTCACCTTCCCCGCCCTGCTGGGACACGAGATCGTCGGCACCCTGGCCGCCCTCGGCGACGGGGTGACCGCCGACCACGGCGGCCGCCCGGTGGCCGTGGGCGACCGCGTCGGGGTCTTCCCGGCGCTGAGCTGYGGCCGCTGCTACCAGTGCCAGGTACGGCACCGCCCCGCCAACTGCCCCGACCGGCGGCCCTCCTACGGATTCAAGTCGCCGGTGACGGCCCCGCCGCACCTCACCGGCGGGTTCGCCGAATACCTCCACGCCGCCAACGCCGGCACGGTGTTCTACCGGACGGATCTGCCCCCCGAGGTAGCGGTCCTGCAGGAGCCGATGTCGGTGGCGCTGCACGGGATCGAGCGGGGCTCGGTCGGCGTCGGCTCCACCGTGGTCGTCCAGGGCGTGGGCGCGATCGGGCTGATGGCCGTGGTCGCGGCCCGCGCCGCGGGGGCGCACCGGGTCGTCGCGGTGGGGGCCCCCGCCGCCCGGCTGGAGCTGGCGGCCGCGCTCGGGGCGGACGCGACGGTGAGCATCCACGACCTGACCGGCGTGGCCGAGCGCCGCAGCGCGGTGTTCGACGCCCTCGGCGCGCCCGGAGCCGACTGCGTGATAGGCGCCAGCGGCTCGCCGGAGGCCTTCATGGAGGCCATCGGCCTGGTGGCCGACGGCGGCGTGCTCGCCGAGCTGGGCAACTTCACCGACCGGGGGACGGTGCCCTTCAACCCCTTCAGCGACCTGCTGAAGCGTGACATCACCATCGCCGGCGTCTACGGCGCCGGCCCCGACATGCTGCGCCGCTACCACCAGGCGCTGCTCATCCTGGAACGCGGCGGCTGGCCGTACGACCGTGTGGTCAGCCACCGGGTGCCGCTGGAGCGGGTGGGCGAGGCCCTCGCCGCTCTCGGCGGCGGCTCCCCTCTCGACGGCCGGGAGATCGTCAAACTCGCGATCGACCCCGCCGCCTGAGCCTGCCCCCTTTCCCC
>NZ_NGFP01000500.1 GCF_002149035.1 Streptosporangium minutum | reverse complement strand
TACTACAGCCAGGCTTTGTGATCTGTAGTCTGAACGCCATGGTTGGTGAGTTAACGTCCGATGATCTCCAGGAGTGGGTCTCGGGGTTGGATGTGCTGTTCGGGCGGGTGGCTGGCCGGTTCGGGCGGGTGGAGCCGCGGCGTCAGGCGCGGGCGTACCTGCTGGGGCTGCTGGCTCCGATCGAGCGCAAGAACGGCTGGCAGTTGGCCGAGGCGGCTGGGGATGCTGCGCCGGACCGCATGCAGCGCCTGTTGAACAGCGCCCGCTGGAACCCTCGCGAGGTACGTGCTGACCTGCGCGATTACGTGATGGACAACCTCGGCCACCGCGATGGCGTGCTGATCGTGGATGAGACCGGGTTCCTGAAGAAGGGTGACAAGTCGGCCGGGGTGCAGCGCCAGTACTCCGGCACCGCAGGCCGGGTGGAGAACTGCCAGGTGGGCGTCTTCCTCGCCTACGCCTCCCCGTCGGGCCGGGCGCTGATCGATGCCGAACTGTATCTACCGAAGTCCTGGACCGATGATCGAGCTCGATGCGCCCAGGCAGGCATCGGCGAAGACGTGCAGTTCGCCACCAAGCCCGTACTGGCCCGGATGATTCTCACCCGTGCTCTGGAGGCGGGCGTACCAGCCTCGTGGGTAACGGCCGATGAGGCATACGGCCTGGACTTCAAGTTCCGGCGCTTCCTGGAAGAACACCACCTCAGCTACGTGGTCGCGGTACCCAAGAACCAATGGATCGGCAAGGCGTGGGGCGGGCAGATCCACGCCGACACCGCGACCGCCCAGGCCCCGCCCGAAGCGTGGAAACGCCACTCCTGTGGCAACGGCGCCAAAGGCGAACGCCTGTATGACTGGGCCCTGGCCACCGTGCACTTCGAGACCGAACCCGGCTACCAGCGCTGGCTGCTGGTCCGCCGCAGCCTGACCCCCAACGCCAAAGGCGAACTCGAGCTGGCCTACTACCTGTGCCATGCCCCAGTCGGCACCAGCCTGGAGGACCTCATCGCCGTCGCCGGCGCCCGTTGGGCGATCGAGGAATGTTTCCAGTCCGCCAAGAACGAGACCGGCCTGGACCAGTACCAGGTCCGGCGGTATGACGCCTGGCACCGGCACATCACCCTCGCGATGCTTGCCCACGCCTACCTTGCCGTCACCGCCGCACACGCCCCAAAAGCTCAAGCGGCCTGGTCCGCCTCACACCAGCAGAAATCCGCCGTCTCCTGGCACACCTGACCACTACTGCCCGCCCACTCGCTTTTGCTCTGGCCTGGTCCCACCATCGCCGGTTACACCAGACCCGGGCTCGGGCCAGCCACTACTGGAGGCGCTGGCTCCAACATCACGAAATCAGGCTGTAGTACTA